>CAYNZA010000101.1:0-10857 GCA_964401595.1 uncultured Desulfomonile sp. | reverse complement strand
CTCATCATAAGTTCCCATCTTTTCTCCTTTTTTAAATAGTATTCCGCGGCCTTTACCGCCTGCAATGCCTATGTCGGCCTCTCGAGCCTCTCCAGGACCGTTGACCACGCATCCCATTACCGCAACCTTTAATGGCGTTGTTATTCCCGACATGGCCTTTTCGACCTTTTTTGCCAGCCCTATCAGGTCTATCTCGGTCCTCGAGCAGGTTGGGCAGGAGATAATCTCTACCCCTCTGTTCCGGATGCCCAATGATCTGAGAATGGAGTAGGCGGCTGCAATCTCATTTTCGGGCGGGGCCGTCAGAGAGACACGGATGGTATCGCCTATTCCTCGAGTCAGCAGAAGTCCTATACCCAGGGCCGATTTGATCGCTCCCGGAAGTAGAGTGCCTGCCTCGGTTACTCCGACGTGCAAAGGATAATCCACCCTTTCGGAGAGCAAGGTGTATGAATCCACGGTTTTTGTGACATCAGAGGCCTTCAAAGATACCTTTATGTCGAAAAAGTTCTCTTTTTCCAGTATAGCCACATGTCCCAAAGCGCTTTCTACCATTGCTTCCGGGGTTGGAGCCCCGTATTTTTCGAGAAGGTTTTTTTCCAGGGAGCCGGCGTTTACACCTATCCGAATGGGTATTTTCTTTTCAGAAGCCGCCGTGACTACTTCCCGGACCTTGATGGATGACCCAATGTTTCCAGGGTTTATCCTTAATGCGTCTACACCCTGATTTATAGCTTCTAAAGCCAGTTTGTAATCAAAGTGTATGTCTGCCACCAAAGGAATTCGGGTCTTGGCCTTGATTTCTCCAAGCGCCTTTGCCGCAATCATGTCCGGCGCCCCGCACCTTACAATCTCGCAGCCGGTCTTTTCGAGACGTTTTATCTGTCTGATGGTGGCCGGGGCGTCCCGTGTGTCTGTGTTCGTCATCGACTGAACGGATATTGTGGCGCCGTTTCCCACGGGAACATCTCCAATGTTTATTCGTCTGGTATGTCTACGCTCTATGATCATTGGACAATTATCCTGGCCGAAGAATGCAATGCAATCATCATCTCTCACCGTACCACTTATCATAATATTTCAGGTATTCTCCGGTCTTGATCCTGTCCCACCAGTTCTGGTTATCCAGGTACCATTTGATAGTATGGTCAATGCCGTCAGGGAAAGTTATCTCAGGCTCCCAGCCAAGATGCGTGGATAGCTTGTCGGCGTTCATGCAGTAACGTCTGTCGTGTCCCGGCCTGTCCTTCACGAATCTGATCAGGGACTCGGGTTTGCCAAGCTTGCTCAATATGAGCTTGACAATGTCAATGTTGTAGTATTCGCACCGACCACCGATATTGTAAACCTGCCCGGCAGTTCCCTTGCGCATCACCAGATCGACCGCCTTGCAATGATCCAGGACATGTATCCAGTCACGCACATTCAGACCATCGCCGTAAACCGGCAAGTCCTTATCCTCCAGGGCATTGGTGATCATGAGGGGTATTAGTTTTTCCGGGAACTGGTAAGGGCCGTAGTTGTTTGAACATCGGGTTATGACCGCATTCAGACCGAATGTTTTGAAATATGCATGTACGAGCAAATCTGCGGAGGCCTTCGACGCGGAGTAGGGACTGTTGGGTTCAAGAGGGTTGGTTTCAGAAAAAGAACCCTGTGGACCCAGTGAACCATAGACTTCATCCGTAGATATCTGAACAAATCGTGGAATGCGGAATTCCCGGCAAGCGTCCAGTAAGATCTGAACTCCCAAAATATTGGTCTTGATAAATGCGGACGGATCTATAATTGACCTGTCCACATGTGACTCTGCGGCAAAATTGACGATTACGTCGGGTCTCTCAGAAGCCAGAAGGAACACTATATCGCGATCCGTTATGTCACCTTTGGCAAATCGGTATCGCTGGGAGGATTCAACCGATTTCAGATTTTCCAGATTGCCGGCGTAAGTAAGCGCATCAATATTGACAATATTCACATCCGGATAAAAATCCAGCATATGAATAATGAAATTGCTCCCAATGAATCCACAGCCACCCGTAACGAGAATGTTCATAAATGCTCCTCTGAGCCATTTGATGATATTAAAATTCTGATAATCGAGATCATAAAAAAAGATAAGACCTCACATTGAGGTCTGAATCCTTGCTGAAAAAAACTGCAGAACGAAAAACTATCCGTCTTTACGACTCCAGTCGTAAGGTATTTCTCCGGAATGAGGGTCAACCCGAAATTCATCCGGGCTGTTTCGGTTATATGGTTCGGACGGAACATTAATGACATAAGCCTCATATTCGCTGATGCATTTCCATCCGTGGAAGACACCTGCAGGTATGACGATCAGGGCGGGCTGGTATTCGCCGACGTGAAACACATTTAGCGAGCCGCGAGTGGGTGATCCTTCCCTGTCATCATACAACACCGCCTTGACCATTCCTCGAACGCATGTGAAACGGTCATCCTGAACGGTGTGGTAATGCCATGCCTTTACGACTCCAGGGTACACCGTCGAGAGATAAACTTGCCCGAAGCCCGTGAAGAAAGTGTCATCGCGGCGCATTATCTCCATCAGGCGTCCGCGTTCATCCGGAACTACTTTCAAAGGCTGAAATATAACGCCATCTATCGGATTTTTGTCCGGTTCCCTGTATTTTATTTTTCCAATTTCGGAGTTCAAATTCTGTTGGCGCCTCCCTGCGCAACCAGGTTGGAGGCTTTCAGGAGTGAATCGAATGTTCCTGCGTCAGTCCACCAACCGTCCAGCATCGACCAGGTCATTGTGCCCTGTTTTATATATAGATTGTTGACATCGGTTATTTCGAGTTCCCCACGCTGTGATGGGGTAAGTCCTTTTATGAAATCAAAGACGTGAGAGTCAAACATGTATATGCCCGTCACGGCGAAATTTGAAGCAGGATTCTGAGGTTTTTCCTCGATGTAAAGGACCTTGTCGCCATCCAGAGCTGGAACGCCGAACCTTTTGGGGTCCGGTACTTCCTTGAGCATTATCCTGGCGCCTGAGCCTTGAACGCGATATGCGTCCACTGCGTCCTTGATGTTTTTCTCAATTATGTTGTCACCCAGCACCACGCAAATGGGCCCTTTGTTGGCATGGGCTTCAGCCAGGGAAAGGGCATCGGCTATTCCGGCTTCACCCTCCTGATAAGCGTAGTTGATGTGGTCAACTCCGTATTCCTTGCCATTGCCCAACAGCCGCAGGAAATCGCCCGGGTTGTTGCCGCCTGTGACTACAAGGATGTCCGTAATTCCCGCTTTGACCAGACATTCCACCGGATAGGTTATCATGGGTCTGTTATAAACAGGCAGCAAATGTTTATTTGTTATTTTTGTAAGAGGATATAGGCGCGTTCCCAAACCGCCGGCCAAGACAACACCTTTCACCAGCCACCTCCTTGAAAAAGGGCGTTCAAAGCAAAAAGCCACCCAAACGCAAAGATTACATTCAACCTTACATAACGAATGAGCTTGTGGCTTTGTGCCCTATATGGAGCATTCCAGGCCAAGCTGCGCATTCTCGGAAAAAGCTTACTACTTCGGATGACGACAATCAACCATGAAGGATTGTCAACATGACGCATAGACATGTCATGCTTATCATACTACAATTTTTGTGGCCAAGGTTTCAAGATCATATACAGTTAATCGAACTTTGTAAGTCCCCTATAAATACAATGCCTGCAATCGTTACCATTGACTTAAGTTGTCAAGTAAGATAATTGAGAACTAATTATTTATTGGAACCGTCGGCCTCAAAATGTGAATGATGGTCCTTCAGGCTAAATCGACAGCCGGACAGCAAATTGAACCGGGGGTCGCATAATCCGGATCAACAAATCCCTAGACTCTTGATACTGTAATCCTGGACACAATTAAAGGACAGACCAATCTCGCCAAGTGGTAAAAAATCAGCAATGCTACAACTGACATTTGAGGAATTTGTCGATAAAATCCCAGCGCCTTGTGCCCTGATTTCTGCTGATCATGAATTGATGGCCGTGAACGAAAGCCTGCGAAAGATAGCCGGGCCTCAGGAAAGGGGCAAATGTTACAGGCAATTGGCTGGGCGTGCCAAACCATGCCCTGATTGCAACATCCAGGAAATGTTACGCAATGGAAACGCAGCAGAACTGAGCCATCAACAAGAGCGTTTTGGATGCTCCTACATGATTAGTTTTGGTAACATCAGGGGTTTCAACGGATTCAACATGCTTCTTGAAACCGTTCGCCCCCTGTCGGATTACGAAGAAATCTGTAGAAAAGCCCTGATGAATTCCCAGAAGAATCTTTCCAGCACCCTGAACAAGCTTTCAGGTCTCATCTCAGTCAGCAGGACCCTGATGAGGAAGTCCCCTCTGGACGTAAAACTGGTAGAGGTAGTGCGTCTTATCGGAGACTCTTTGGGGGCGGGCCCAAATCTCAAAGTCTGGATTGAGCTGGAGACAAAGATCTTTGGTTCTGTGCCCGATAGGGTTGATGGGATCATTTCGGTTCAAAAGATCGGGGTTGACAACACGGCGAAAGGCAAATTGTGCGCCAACTTTTCTCTGGAACGGAAGATACTCCCGGAAGACGAGTATTTTCTCCAGGAAGCTGCAGACCTTGTAGGTAGACAACTTGAGATGTCCGAACTCGAAACGATGCTCAGGCATTCCGAGGAACGTTATAAAAAACTGGCAGCAAATCTTGCCAAAGAAATGTGGAGCCGGACAGAGGCGTTGTCCCAGGAGAGAAGTTATCTTGAGGGTGTCCTGATGTCTTCCGCCGACACCATAATGACAACGGATCTTGAAGGGCGAATAGTCGAATTCAATCCTGCCGCAGAGAATCTTCTGGGGTACAGCGCAGAAGAGGTGCAGGGTAAACATGTGGGTGATATATGGGTCGACCCTCAGGAGAGGGAAAGAATTTTAAAAGAGGTCACCACCACAGGTGGAATCAGTAATTACCAGACACAACTTAGACATAAATCCGGAAAAATAGTAGAAATTTCTCTGACCCTGTCCGTGCTCAAGGATGGAGAAGGCCGTGTTCTTGGCACAGTAGGTGTCAGCAAGGACGTTGGTGAAGAGAAAGCCATCATGAGGGAACTGGAGAGGCTGAATCAGAATTATGTCGAATCAGTCCACTTCATCAGCCATGAGATGAAGAATTCCCTGTTGGTAATAGGTGGATTCATCAAGAGACTTCTCAACACCGAAACGGACCAATCCCGTAAAAACCAGCTTGAAATAATTTATCACCATTCGAAATTCCTGGAGGCGATGAGTCGCGACTTTCTCACCATGGCCGATCTGGAGCAGGGAGAATTCCAGTTGCGCCTGGAAACAATCGGGGATTTCTACGAACAGGTAATCCTGCCCGCCATGCACGGTTTGAAGGAGCGCTACCCCAATTCATTTCAGAGTTATGACGCCAGTATGGGTGGAGTGGGAGCGATCAGGGTCGAGGCTGATCCAAGACTCATGGAGGTTGTCTATCGCAATCTTTTCGGAAATGCCCTGAAATACGGCAAACCAAATGGACGCATAGCGTACGGTGTTGTTTTTGGTGACAATGAGTACCTTTTCAACGTGTGGAATGAAGGGCCAGGTGTGGAACCTCATGAAGCCGAGAAAATCTTCAATAAATTCTACAGGGTAAAAAACGAAGCCACCAAGGACAAGAGAGGCACTGGCCTCGGTTTGTACAATATCAGGAAGATAATTGAGGCTCATGGAGGCCGGATCTGGTGCGAATCCAAGCCGGGCCACTGGATAAACTTCTTGTTCACCCTTCCCAGATAGCCATTCCCCCTGGACCACAAAAATATTTAAGCGGACAAAACCTCCACGAATGTGTGAGACGTTGTCCGCCATGGCCAACTGTTGAAGACTGGGGGAACCGTTTAATTTTTTGCAACCGGCTCTATTTTCGGATTGGACACTCTTTTGGGAGCCATGCCTGACTGGAGGGCTTTCCTGTATACCAGTCGTGTGTCATGGAAATGGTTAGGGCTTCCCAAGACCACTATAAGCAAATCATTCTTTTCAGGAGAAAATTGCGATGCCAGACAATGCCCGGCACGAACAGTAAAACCGGTCTTTCCACCGATTACCGGGAGATTGTCACTCAAAAGCTTGTTGGTGTTCCGGATGGGATACTCATGCTTCGATACGGAGCCGGTCATCACGTAATTCTTTTTCTGAACTATTGAGCGAATGGTTTTATTCGAAAATGCTATTTTGGCTATATTTGCTATTTCTTTGGCCGTCGATGAATTGGCGTCGATCTCTTCCTCGCTGATATCAGCCGGAGAACCTGCCGGTTTCCGATCCAGGCCGCTGGGAGTGAAGAATTCACTATTCCTCGCTCCGAGTTCCTTGGCCTTTTTGTTTAAAGCGGCCACGAATTTCTGCTTGCCTCCCGGGAAGGAGCAGGCAAGAGCCTCCGCACAATCATTTCCCGAGCTGATCAGCATGCCGTGCAGTAAGTCGTTAACCGTAAGCTCATCGCCCGGTTTCAACCCTATAACGAATTTGGGAACTGTTTTGATGTGGTCCGGAACCCTGACAATCTTGTCCAGGGGCATGTGATCCAGAGTCACCAAGGCAGAAACCAGTTTTGTCAGGCTGGCTATCGGAAGTTTCTGATTCTCGTTACGCGCCATTATGGTTTCATTGCTGGCAAGATTTACACAGTAGACTGCCTTGGCCTGGACAGTGTTGGAAGCAGGCTTTATGACTCTTTTCTTGACCGGCTTTGCTTTGATCTTTTTTATCTGAGCGTTCTTGTTAATCGTTTTCTTGACGACGTTCTTTTTGGCCGGTGCGGCGCTCTTGGTCTGTGCGCTCCAGGCCACGTTTCCCGTTAAACTGAAACAAAACACCAGCAAACTCACAAGTACGGATCGCGTAACTGACACAAAGCCTCCTGAAATTAGCTTGATTGATTGGACACTATCGTAGGAAGCCATTGACAACTTTCAGCCGTTCCAATAAACGTTTAATGAACAACCTTATAGCAGAAAAAGAGGGATTTGGGAAGAGTTTTCAACTTTAGGTATGTCGCGTGACTGCCTAATTTTACGCGAAATTTCGGTTTTTGGCTTTGTAGGTGTCCAATCAAAATCTTGAATTATTGAAGAAAATGCTGTTTAGTCAGAGTAATTAAATTTGCTCTCTGAACGATGAGGTATAGCTACTGATGATAAGATCTCGAGTGTGGTTCCGATGCGCGGCGATGAGGGACCCGGTTTTGCCACGATTACACCAACCGGCAAAAATAGGGTGGTTCGGTAAATTCAGGAATATAGACCTGACGATAGAACGGGAATTTTCAGGCGCCGAATTATTGCGGCGAATGAAGGGATGGATTACGGTTGATCCTCTGCGGGCAACTGAAGAACTTCAGAAGAAGGGGCGTCTCAGGATTTTCGATGATGGCGAGTTGGTTGTTGAGACAGAGACTATGGAGGACATGCTGGCTCTTCAGGAGTCCGTGAGAGAGGTCTTTGCGGACCAGTGTGATCTTGAAATCATTCCCAGGAACTGAGGTGGGCGGCTTTGAGGCCGCCCTGTAAAAAACTGCCTGATCTGTCAGGTAAGAAAACACGGTCAGCTAAAAATTTTTTCGTCTGCGGCATCCGCTTCCGCCGCGTCCGCCTCAAAGTCACGAGCAAGCCTGGTCTGTTTCTCCTTCAAAAATTCCTTGTACCATTCACTCGAAATGATTACTGACATGACTTCATTGGTCCCCGTCCAGATTGAGGCCAATCTCAAATCCCTGAATATTCTCTCCACCGGATATACATTTGTATAGCCTATGCCGCCCATGACCTGCATAGCGTTGTGGGATACTTTCTGGCACGATTCCGTCACAAACTTTTTGGTCTCGGACACCATGCGCCTGATGAGGTTCTGTTGACAGCCCGCATCCACGGATCGGGCCGTTGTATAAACCAGAGACCTGGCGGCGTCCAGCAGCGTAGCCGCTTCGGCCACCTGGAAGCTCACCCCCTGGAACTGGTTGATCGTCTGTCCAAAGGCCTTTCTTTTAGTGGTGTAGGACGTGGCCACATCCAGGGCGGGACGAGCGGCGCCGATTGTCATTGCCGCCGTGCCGAGTCTCTCCGGGATCATCATTGTGTTGAACACGGCATAAGCGCCGTTGAGTCTTCCTATTATGTTTCCCTTTGGAACTTTTACATCACGGAAGACCACACGGCCGGCCCCACCCCCACGGCAGCCCATCAGCCCGTAGAGGTACTGAACATCCACGCCTTCCGACCTGTCCACTATGAAACAGGTAAGAGCCTTATGAGGTTCGGCATTCATGTCGGTCTTTGCGTAAACGAGGAAAAAGTCTGCCCCTTCAGCCCCTACAATGAACCTTTTCTGACCGTTGAGCACAAAATGATCACCTCTATCCTCGGCGACAGACGTAGTCCCAAAGAAATCGGACCCTCCCCGGGGTTCAGTGAGGCACTCCGCAGCGAATATCTCCCCCCGCAACAAAGGTTTGACATATTTTTCCTTCTGTTCATCAGTCCCGTGAAGGATAATGGCGTCACAGACAAGTTCAGCGCCAATGCCGAAAGTGCAGGCAAAAATGTAACCGAGTGTCCCTATCTCCTCCATGAGCATGCAGGTAGTAACCCAGTCCATGTCTCTACCGCCCCATTGCGATGGGTATCTCACGCCCAGTAGGTTGCGCCTGCCCGCCTCGCGCAAAAATTCAGTCGGGAACTTGATCCTGTCTGCGTCCATGTCCAGGATCATTTTCCTGGGAACCCATTTGACAAGGTCGCGGGCTTCTTCCTTTATATCAATCTGTTCTTTTGTCAGCAGAAAATCGAACATAAGATCATCCTCACTGTTTACTACTTGTATTGACCACGGAGCTGGTATTTCATTACTTTACCGGTGGGGGTGTGGGGAAGGGCGTCAACAATATGAAATACCCTGGGTATCTTGTACTTTGCCAGTTTATCGGCCAGGAATCCCTTGATGAAATCGGAGTCTATCACTTTGTCTTTGGCAGGGACCACCACTGCCGCCACGGTTTCACCCCATTCCACGTTGGGTATACCGATTACCGCCGCCTCCATAATTTCCGGGCAACTCACCAGGACATCCTCTACTTCCTTTGAATAAACGTTTTCACCGCCCGTAACTATCATGTCCTTGGTCCTGTCGACTATGTAGAGGTAGCCGTCATCATCTATCCTGGTCATATCCCCGGTTTTGTACCAATCACCGCGGAAAGCCTCCATGGTGGCCTCAGGGTTCTTGAAATAACCCTTCATCATGCTGTCAGCCTGGAGCCATATTTCTCCGACCTCACCCCTCGAGGCCTGCGTCCCATCCGATTTCATCACCACCAGATCAGCGCCCGGGAGAGCTTTGCTACCGATTGAGCCGGCTTTGGCCACCTGCTCGTAAGGCATGAGAACAGTTCCTGTCGGGCCGGATTCCGTCATGCCGTAAACCTGGTAGAAATTGTCGGACCTGTATTTGGCCATGACCATGCGGGCAGTTTCTTCAGCCATAGGGCCGCCACCATATATCCAGCAGCGCATGGAACTCAGGTCGAAATCACCAAATTGGGGAATCATCTGTATCGGCAGTATGTAGGATATGGGAGCGCCAAAATAAACGGTGCATCTTTCGGACTGAATAGCCTGGAGGAAATGCAGGGGGTGATATTCCCGGATAAGGACCACCGTTCCCCCGACATATTGTGTGCCCATGAACCAGTTGTTCAGAGGAGATGAATGCCATATCGGCATAGCCATCAACGTGATGTCCTGTTCTCCGATCTTGACGGCCAACGCTCCCGTAATTCCCGCCATGATGACACTTCGGTGAGTGTGTAGGCATCCTTTGGGCTTACCGGTCGTTCCACTGGTGTAAAGGATCTCAGCATAATCATCATCGCAAATGGCTACTTCAGTGAATGTTGTGGGCGTTCTCAGCAAGTCGGAAAAAAGGTCGTACCCTGCGACGGATGAATCCATGCACACTTTCCTGATCGGGTTGGTCAGCTTCGACATGACCGATTCAAGGGCGCCGTCGAAAAATATGATCCTGGCCTCACTATGTTCAAGGATGTATTCCACTTCCGGCGCCATCAGCTTGTGATTCACTGGAACCGCCACGCCACCGGCCTTTATTATTCCGAAGAAAGCGATAACGAAATCAGGCGTGTTCTGACTCATGATCGCTACCTTATCTCCCTTTTCTATTCCCCATCCCTGGAGAAGGCCCGCCGCCCTTTCCGACGCTTCTCGCAAGGCGCCGTAGGTGAGGCTATTCCCGTTGTAACGTAGGCTTGTCTTTTCCGGATACTTCCGCGCGTTCAGGTTCATCATCTGCGCCAGGTTCATGAGTCTCTCCCTTTCTGATGTCTGCTAATCTAATTAGAAGTTTGTCCCTAACCGACAATATGTCCTGCTCCAAAAGTTGAAGCTCCTTGATCCGCTCCCTGATTTCCTTAAGCTTTTTCTCTCCATAAGCCAGCGATGTGTCAATTTGCGTGATCTCATTAAACTCCGCGTCGGTCATTCCTATCATCTCGGATATTTCATCAAGCGAATATCCGAATCGTTTTCCACGCAGTATGAGTTTCAGCCTTGCCCGGTCACGCCTGTTGTAGATCCGCTGGTTGCCTCTTGTTCGATCCGGAGCTATCAATCCCTTTTCCTCGTAAAAACGTATCGAACGCGGGCTGATGTCAAACTCTGACGCAAGTTCCGAAATTGTATGGAATTTTTCTTTAGGGGAATGTTGCATGGGGTTTTTATACTTATCGTTTACGTTAACGTTAAGTATAGGGCCCCTATAATCTCTATGTCAATAT
>CAYNZA010000100.1:0-10982 GCA_964401595.1 uncultured Desulfomonile sp. | reverse complement strand
GGAAACATTTTTTGTGCATAGTTGTATGAACTATGCTATATTATGAGATTAAACTAAAATTACACAGGAATGCCAAATGTTTCCTAAATCCCGTAGCGTATCGCTGACTTTCGTTTGGCGAGCAAAAGAAATTATCTCCGCAGTGATAGAGCAAGCAAGAAACAATAGAGTGAGGGCGCTGTTTGATTTGAGTTCAGACCCTTTGGAAAAGGCTGCGGAACTGTTGTTAATGGCGGACGCTGCCGCTGATTGCGCTGATGTGAAATTAAGTTCATCACAATTGGCTGACAATTCATTCGAAGAGCTTGTTTCAGAAACGGGACTCACAAGGGTGTGGGTGGAAATAGACCCCTTTTTGGATGAATGTGACAATGAAAACACTCTCAACCGAATTTCAGAAATTTGCAGTTCACTTACTGTGATTCCAATATTAAGCGACCCCAGGTTGATTTCAATCGTTTTAAATAATTATCCCGACATAAGGGCTATCGGTCTGAAGGGGGCTGAGTCATCGGGTTTTGTAGGTTCAGAATCAGCGTTCAACCTTTTCGCTACGACATGTGGCATGCTGACCAAAAGGGACAGTCCTGTAGATCTTTACATTTGGGGATCAGTGGCTCGTCCGGAACTGGCGGCCTCTTTTTTGTCGGCGGGGGCCAAAGGAATAGTATTCGAGAGTCTCCATTGGGCTACTGACCTTGTCGATGCCTCTCACGAGGTAAAACAGAAAATTTCAGGGATCAAATTAGACCACACCGATCTTGTAGGAGGAAATCTGGGTGTTTTCTGCCGCTTGTACAACAAGGGCAATTCGAGAGCGGTCAAGGTATTAAAGGCTTTTTCAGGTTCACTGTGTGGCTCGGAAATCGGAACTGTCGAGAGAAGCTCTTTCATCCAGAGAATCCAGGGGCAGGCGCTTCACGCTCTGGATAGCGATTTCGGTAGGGATGACATGATTCCTCTGGGGGTGGAAGCCTCTTTTGCAGGTCAGTTTACGAACGACTACGGACTCAACACTGAAAAGGCTATCGGGTCTTTCGCAAAAAAAGTCTGCCAATGTCTGGACCTTGCGCCAACGCTTTCGAAGAAGTTTGTCGATAGCGCCGTGGCAGCAGAGATGGGAACCATTTATCCCTTTATACAAGGGGCCATGTCGTGGATCACAGATGTGCCTGAGTTTGCCTTAAAGGTGGCTGAGGCCGGTGCAATGCCTACCATAGCTTTGGGGCTTATGAACGGGGAGACACTCCAGCAAAAGCTGGGATCCCTGGCAACGGTTATGAATAACAAACCATTCGCCGTAAATGTCATCACGTTGATGGAAAACCCTCATCGGGATGAGCAGATAAAATGGATCGAATCGGTGCGTCCCAGATTTGCAGTGATCGCCGCTGGTGAACCCTCCCACGCCGCCCAGTTCAAGAACAAGGGTATTGAGCCGATTTACATAGCTCCAAATGAGGATCTACTCAAACTGGCGCTGGATCTGGGTGTTGAATTCATAATACTTGAAGGGGCCGAGTCCGGTGGGCACGTCGGCATTCACTCGACCATGACCCTGGCGCAAATGTGGTTGAGTTTCAAAGACAGGAACAAAGAGTTAGCCCAAAGGGCAAAAATTGTGCTTGCCGGCGGAATATTCAATCGTTTGACTGCTTTCATGGCAGCCATGGCAGGAGCGGACGCCATACAGATGGGGACCGTTTACCTCGCTTGCGGGGAGATAATTCAGACAGGGGCGTTATCGGAGGTTTATCAGAGGGTTGTCCTGGATTCAGAGCCCGGTTCTACGGTGGTTACAGGTGAAGGGATAGGTCTCAGGGTTAGATCGGTCAAGACTTCACGTATAGAAGAAATATGTGATTTGGAGCGTGCTTATTCGGCTGGTAGTCGTGATGAGGGGGCATTCAGGAGAGAAATAGAGGCATTGAGCGCCGGAAGTCTTTTTGTGGCGGCCAAGTCTCTGAGCAGTCCCGGAGGATCACCTCTCAGTAATGAAGAAGCCCTGGACAGGGGGCAGTTCATGTGTGGAGCCTGTGCTGGGGCCATCAACGAGTCTCGGTCGCTTCAAGATATACACGTGGACCTTGCAAATGGGTCACCGAGTGAAAAATTCCCACACAAAGTCACCTTGGAGTGTTCTGAGGCCGTGGAGTATGATAATCCCGGAAAGAGGATGACGTCCGAATCAAGCAGCAAGGTTTGTGTTCGAGTGGCTAAAGACTCCACGTATCGGGAGCGCATTGCCGTAACTGGTATGAGCGTTGTTAATTCCTTAGGCAATTCACCTCAAGAAATCTGGGATGCTACAGTTCGGCTTAGATGTGGAATCACAGAGGTTCCACTGGAAAAATGGGACCACAGCGAATTTTATAATCCCAGGCCCAGAGTTTCAGAAAAAACATACTGCAAATTTGGGGCTTTCCAAAATCTTGAAGTGTCAAGGAAAGAACTTGGCATCCCTCCTCAGGACTTCAAGACAATGGCTTCGGCAATGAAGGTCACCATGTGGCTTGCCCAGAAGGCCATTGAAGAATCAGGAATTGCAGGGTCACATATTCCGAAAGAAAGAATAAGTGTCATGATCTCCCAGAATGCCGGGGAGGCTGCATCGACACTTGAAGAGATGATAATTCGCGCCTCCATCAACAAGGTGATGCGTGACATCAAGCGTGCTGTTCAACTAACCCCGGAACAGGAGGAGGCGATTGCCAGGGAGATCATCTCTGGAAGACTTGCCGTTGATGACACAACTTTGCTGGGACGGCTAAACTGTTCCGCTGGAGGTTTTATTTGTAACAAATACGGTTTCATGGGGCCAAGTTTTTCTGTTTCCGCCGCCTGCGCCACCTCTTTGGTAGCCCTTTACTGCGCTTTTCAACTGATTCGGAACGGGATTATAGATGCAGCGGTAATTGGCGGAGCCGAAGAATTACTGACTCCGATGCATTTTCTGGAATTTTCCGCTCTTGGAGCCTTAGCTGGGTTGTCGGGAGTTGAACGTCAGGCTTCCGAGGCCAGCCGTCCTTTCGAAAATGGTCGCGACGGCATGGTTTTGGGTGAGGGTGGCGGAATGATTGTGATAGAGCGAGAGTCGGTGGCGATTCAACGTGGGGCCACGATCCACGGCTTTATCACTGGTATGGGGGCAGGCAATAACAACCGTGGTATGGTCGAGTCATCACGAATCACACAAATTCCTGCTATCAAGGCGTCTTTCGAGAGCGCCGGATACGGACCTGAAACCGTACAACTAGTCGAATGTCATGCCACCAGCACTAAACAGGGAGATATAGAAGAAGTCCAGGCCTTAAATGCCGTGTTCGGATCGACGAAAACAACATGGCTGGCCTCTTTCAAGTCGCAGATCGGTCACACTCTGGGGGCGTCCGGAGTGAACAGCCTGATCAGGGGAATAATGGCCATGAACAATGCCTTGATTCCTCCGACTCTAAACTACGTGAAGCCGGATGCTGAAATGGAATTAGACAAGTCTTGTTTTAAGATAGCTTCAGAGCCCGAGCCTTGGCCGGATACTGATGGTAATCCCAGACGTTTTGAGGTGAATGCGTTTGGTTTTGGGGGCTCAAATTATGTCGTTCAACTTGAACAAAACGTTCAACAACAGGCACAGGAACTCAAGGCCAGGGTTTTTGGACCGCCAACCGACTCCCCTCAGAAAGTCGATGTTCCTGAGGTCAAAGGGGTGATAGCCTACAAGACCGATATCTCTGGGAAGAACTACCGCATAGCTGTTGTTTCCGAATCTGAACCAGCGGCTGAAAAAGCACTGGAGAAGAATGAACTGTTCTGTGTCAGCGATGGGTTCACGGTCAAGAAATTGAAAGCTCTGGCAAAACAGGGCATCTTTGTCGGCGAATCAAGTGAGAAGACGCCTCCATTGGCATTTGTGTTTCCAGGTCAGGGTTCGCACTATGCCGGCATGGGACTAGAGCTATACAACACTTTTCCTGTAATTCGACAGTGGATGAACAAAGCGGCCGATGTGGCTGAATTTGATATATTGAAGCTTCTTTTTTATGACAAGGAAGAAGATCTTCAGAAGACCCGCTGGCAACAACCGGCTCTTTTTACATTAGAATATGCCATGGTTCAACATCTGGTGTCTCTCGGGGTGAAACCTGACGCTCTGGCGGGTCATAGCCTGGGTGAACTGACGGCCTTATGTCTGGCCGGGGTTTATTCCTTCGAAGACGGGTTCAGATTGGTGAACAAGCGGGCCATCTGTATGGATAAGGCATGCTCGATCAATGTGGATCCAGGGGTCATGATGGCTTGTGACGCTCCTTTGGAGGTCATCGATGATTTGCGCAGAAATAAAGACAAGATTTACATCACAAACATAAACTCCCCGAACCAGATAGTGATTGGCGGAGACACGGAACAGGTCAGAGAAGTCGGCGCTAAACTTAAGGAAACGGGATATCGATCAACCTTACTGAGAGTCAGCATGGCGTTCCATTCCCCTGTGATGGCGTGTATCCATGATGAGCTTGAAGAATTCGTAGCAGGAATTCAATTTTACCCGCCTAAGATACCGGTAATTTCGAATACCACCATGGCGCCGTTTACTGATGACACTGAAGAAACCAAGAAAACTGTGATGGCGCATCTTGAGTCCTGTGTCAACTGGATGCCAAATGTTAGAACATTATGGAATGACTATGGAATAAGGCTCTTTGTAGAAGTAGGTCCTCGTGAAATTCTGAGTAATCTGATTCTGGACACTCTCCCTGAGGCCGAATGTGTTCAAACATGTTTACCATCGGCTGAAGCCATAATTTTCAGAAATGCCGTTGGCCGCCTGTACGCTAAAGGCGCCTTGGAACTCAAAATCTCGAAGGCTCCTGGACCTTCAATTTCATCCAAGGCGTGTCAGAGCGCAGCAAAGGCTCCATTATTGTCCCAGGCTCCATCTACCCCGATTCAGTCGGCGCATCCTGTGTCACTGGTTGAAAGAGTAGTAAACCGGGAAATAGGCTCTTTCGTGTTTCAAAGTTTCGGTCGTTTCATAAAGCCTTCACTACTGGAATCGATAAGACGTGAAGTAAATCCCGCATGCACTGAAGCCGAACTGGATTCAATCCTTGCTCAGATTTTCAATCTTTCAAGATCGGGAATTTCTGCAGGCTCATCTTTACAGCCCGAGGTTGCAATTCCTGCTCAACCGTTTCCGGTATCCGTTACTAAAACGGTCATGCCTGCGAGGCCTGCTGAAAGACCGGAATCAGATGTCATTGAGAGCGTCATTCAGATCATCATGGGTGTGACCGGTTATGAGAGGGAAGAGATAGAACCAGGCATGGATCTGAGAGAAGATCTGTCGATCCGGTCAAGCAGATTGCCGGTAATAATGGACGCGGTTGAAGGACACTTCACTATCAAGGTTGAACTAGAGGAATTTATGGATGTCAGGACTGTAAAAGACCTGGCGGATCGCATCACATCTGTTCTGGAGAAGACTAACAGCAAAGTATGCGACAAATCAGATCATGAGCGGACACCGGTCGTTGCTCCAGGTTCGATTGAGAAAAACGGGTTTGAGGAAACGGATAATAAGATGAAACGACTCATCTTCAGGAGAGTTCCGCTGACATCGGGGAAAGTTCAACCTGTTGAATTGAGTCCAATGGATTCAGTCGTGATTGTTTCAGCGGCCACCTCTGATCTGTGCAAGCAGGTCGGAGACGCGTTCCGGCGCGATTATGGAGTAAACATTCTCCATTGGAACATGTTGGAGAATGAGTTGGCTGAATCTTACATGGGTTCAGATCTGAGGTCATCGGACGGCGTTTCGGCCATGTGCGAAAAGCTGGATGGACTCGAATCTGTCTCGGGATTGGTCGTGATCCTGGACCAGACTTTCAATTCTTACATCAAGGATCCTTCACAACTGAGCGGCCTACTAACTGGTTACTTTTCGGTGCTAAAGAAATTCCTTGAATCCAAATCCAGAAAATTGGCTTTTACGGTAAGAAAAGCTGACGGGATAGCTGAGGTTCTGGAGGAAGGGGTTCTCGGGATATTTTTGACGGGCGCTCTGGAATTCTCGTCCGTTCAATTCAGATCACTGTCCCTGGAACAGGGTTATGAATTGAGGTCGGCAATGAGGGCGGCTTTGGACAGGAACTACAAGCCTATAAGGATGATCTCCTCTGAATCTGAAATCCTGACAGAATCCGGATTCGTAGATCCGCTGGTCTTTGACGCTGGAGAGAGAATGCAACTTTCCGGCGATGACGTGATCGTTATTTCAGGAGGATGTTCCGGGATTACATCATCTCTGGCTCTGGGGCTGAGTGTTTTCAAGCCAGTCATAGTGTTCATCGGACGTACCGGGCTGGAGTCCACAAATTCGACGAAGACGGTAGAAATTCTGGAGTCTCTGGACAGACTAAAGACTCAAGGGGTTTTAGCGCATTATTATAGCTGCGATGTTACGGACGTGATGCGCACAAAAGAGGTTTTAGATCAAATCGCCTCGGACCACGGCTGTATTACTGGAATTGTCCACGGGGCAGGTTATCTCAAGGATTCATTCATTAAACAGATGAGTGAAGAGGATTTCAAAGGTGTGGTGGATGTGAAATACACCGGAGCGCTAAATCTGTTCAGGTCTGTCGATTCCAGGAAGCTGAAATTCTTTTTTAGTCTGTCTTCTGCTGCTGCAGTTCAGGGAAATCCTGGACAGGTAAACTACTCATCAGGCAATAGGATGATGTCCTCTTTGGGGGAATTCCTGAGCCAGGAACACAGGTCGATAAAATTCAAGGCGCTCGAACTGCCTCCGGTAGAAGGCGCCGGAATGGCGGAAAATGAAGAAATAAGATCTCTTATGCGCCGCATGAACGCAGGCTATATTACATTACAGGAACTGTCTGCGATGTTCATGCGTGAGTTGATAGTCTCTGCTACTGGGGATGCTACGGTCCTTTTCATGAAAACTCTGCCTTCACTTCCTTCTGCTCCTATAGACGCAACCGGTCCTGAGGAGAACGGAGGGAATTTTATAGCCGGGTCGGTGAGTTTTAAACAGGAACAATTCCCTTCGGTCGGACTTGTCAGGACAATTGACTTTTCTAACGGTATTCTGGAGGCTGAACGGATTTTCGATCAAAGTGTGGACTTATGGATTCCCGATCATAAGCCCTTTAAATTTTTGAAAAAGCCCCTCGTCTCCGCAATCATGGCTTTGGAAACATTCATGGAAGCGGCTCAGATACTCTATCCTGATTTACATGTCAGAGGTGTCAGAGACGCCAAATTTCTGGATATCATCGAGGTAGGACCGACAGACAGAAAGATCGCAAAGATTCATTGCAGGCGTTTGGATTTCCCGGCCGGGGAGGTGGCGGTGGATGCTACAATGGAAGAAATTGGTTCCTCAAGAGTCAAGCGCTCCGGAGATAAAGCCTATCCAAACTACCGGGCGATGGTCATATTAGATTCAGGGACTGCCCCTGCGGATGAAATGAAGGGCTTTCCCGTGAATTCTGATGAATTGGACACAATACCTCTGAACCAATCGGAAGTTCAGGCCTGGTACGCTCAGCGCTCTGACCTTATGGGGCGTTATAGGGTCATGGATTCAGTGCAGGGGACGGCTCATGGCGCCATTCGAGGGGTCTTCGTTTATCCTTCCGCTAAGGATTTCAGGGGATATCCTCATTTTGAATACACCTATTCTCCTTACCTGATGGAAGCGTTCATGCATGTGATAAATTTTTACGGGGCCCTTCGGGACCCATCTGAGAACAGATCTCTCATACCGTTTGCCGTTGGTTCATTGACGCAGATTCGAAAATGCAACCATGGTGAGAGAATAGTTATAGAGGCACGTCGCAACAGCAGCGATGAAAAAGGGGTCTCATGGAATGCCAGAGGCCTGGATGAGTCAGGTTCGGTGATTATGTTTGCTCAGAACGTCATGATGAGATGGTATAAAATGTAAAACGGCTCAGGACTTTTCGGATCAATTAGACTGGATGTCTGTTTATGCAATTATGGATACCGTCAGTCCTGGATTCTACAGCAATTTTTTCAGCAACGGTAGACTCCGGTCTTTTTTCATGAGTTGATCGAGGTTGGTAAAAGTGCGAGTTCTGCTAATTAATAGTAATCTCAAGGGTGACATACTTGCTGCTCCGCCCATCGGCTTGTGCTATGTGGCAACGGCCACGGAGACTGATGGCCACGAAGTTCGTGTGCTGGACTTGTGCTTTTCAGGTAAAAACGTTTATTCGGAACTTAAGGGCGTGGTTGAATACTTTGATCCGCAGGTAATAGGTATATCAGTAAGAAACATTGACAACACCAACATGTTTCATTCGGTTTCTTACCTGCCTGAGGTTGTAGAGCTAACTAGCTACATCAGGAAGCTCACCCGGGTTCCGGTTGTCCTTGGAGGTTCCGGAGCCAGCCTGATGCCGGAAAATGTGCTTCGCTCCGTCAGAGCTGATTA
The DNA here is from genome assembly GCA_964401595.1 of uncultured Desulfomonile sp. Classification (GTDB taxonomy): domain Bacteria; phylum Desulfobacterota; class Desulfomonilia; order Desulfomonilales; family Desulfomonilaceae; genus CAITZA01. Next base: position 2,500 of record CAYNZA010000100.1, on the reverse strand, counting down.
CATAGTTGTCTCGGATGGCGAGGAAAGCTTTTGCGACTTGTTGAAATGCCTCGAAGTCGGTGTCTCCCCAGAGAACGTTCCCGGTGTTGGTTTTTTTGAAAACGGAGTCTTCCATCTTACTCCCCCGCGTCTGGGCAATTTTAGATCCTCTAGCCCCGACATCGGCCGTTGGATCGATATGACCCCCTATCAGAACATCGGCAGCTCATACAACATTCAGACCAAAAGGGGCTGTCGGCAGAGATGCATCTACTGCACATACAACCAGTCTCTCGAGGGTAACAGGGTCAGATTGAGGCCACCTGTTGAGGTTGTGGATGAACTCGAAGAAGTTTATTTCAAATACAACCCAAAGACTTTCGAATTTGTCGATTCTGTCTTCAACGACCCGATAGATCATTCGCGGGCAATACTTGAAGAAATAATAAGACGGCCCTGGAAGGCTGATTTCACTGCTATGGGGGTTCATCCCAGAGGACTTGATGATCAGTACCTTCAACTGATGTGGCGTGCAGGTTTCAGATCGTTTATGATAACTCCTGAGTCCGTTTCTGATGTCATGCTAAAGAATTACCGAAAGGGTTTCGTGAAGGATGACGTAATAAGGGCGGCGGAAGCCATTAACAAAACCCGTTTTGCCGCCTGGTGGTTCTTCATGATAGGGGGACCGGGAGAAACTAACCAAACACTTCAGGAGTCTCTCGATTTCGTACAGGAAAAACTCAAAAAAAATGGGAGGCCAGTGACTCACGTCGCTCACTTTTTCTTTGGTGTCAGAATTTATCCGCATACAAGATTGTGGGAAATATCGGTCAAGGAAAAATTTGTCGATGAATATACCGACCCGACCAAGCCAGTATGGTACGTCAGTGACCGCCTTGATCTCGACGAAGCGGTCAAGCAAATTTTTGGAGCCGCATCCGGATGTCCTGAAATTTATCTGGGCTTTGATGAAAGAATGCTTTATTTTTCGAAGGCCATAGCTGCATTCTGCAGGCTTTTCCGTAAACCCAGGCCTTACTGGAAATATATGCGCTTTGGAAACGTCATAGGGATCAAAACCGGTATAAGATTCATGTTCAAACCACCCGACGCTGCAGAGATGGTCCGGCAGGCGTTGACAAGGCAGGGGCATCGACGACCCGCTCTCACTTGAGCGAACTGTTGGATGTTTTTAGCTAAAATGAGTTAATGTATAAATATTTCGCAATCTTAACCTAATATATTGTTTTTGTTGCATTTTTGATCTGCATGCTGAATGGCGGCGCATTCCGGGCAGGCTTTGACGGTCACTCCGAGTTAACTCAATTGTGAAAAAATTCAAAAATATCTTGCCTTTTTGTGTCCGCATGGTTTAATCTGGTTGTTCTGGATTCCTTTTTTGTATTTATGTAGGGAGGGTATATATGACTCTGACTAAAGCGGATATCGCAAAAAAAATTGCTGATGATTGTGGGTTCATGAAAGGCGAGGCCACAGAAATAGTTGAAAAGCTCCTTGACATTGTGAAAAAAAGTTTGATTGAGGGCGAAGATGTCATGATTTCCGGTTTTGGAAAATGGACGATCAAAGGAAAACACTCCAGGCGAGGAAGAAACCCTCAAACTGGTAACGAACTGATGCTCGACGCCAGAAAAGTAATCACATGGAAATATTCCCCAGTCCTGAAAAAATCCGTTAATCCATAGTTCTGGATACATTTACGCTGTTCTATATATTTCGTGTTGGACCTCGCAGTCGCTTTTCAAAGTCCAGAGAAGCGACTGGCGGGTTTTTCCTGTCACAAATTCCGGGTGGATTCCCAGTGACACCTGAACGCTGGGTTAATCATCAAAGCCTGCGGTGTCAGGAAGGGTTAGCTCATAACATATTAGTCGTATCTTAAATTGCCAAATGAACTGTTAAACAAGATCAGGACCAGGCTACAATCCGGAGAGCCCGGGAGCGTAACGGAGGCTTTCAGGGTAGCCATTCCCCTCGTGCTATCGACGTCTTCTCTCACGTTGACTCTTTTTGTCGATCGATTGTTTTTGTCTTGGTACAGCATCGAAGCAGTGGCGGCTGTAACTCCGGGTGGGATAACATATTTTACAATAGTGTGTTTTTTTCAGGGGGTAGCGCAGTACGTCAACACCCTTGTGGCACAGTCGCATGGGGCTGGAGACTGGAAAGCGGTTAGCCGTTCCGTGTGGCAAGGGGTCATATTTTCCTTGCTCTCGGCGCCGGTCATGATTGTGTGCATTCCGTTGGGAGTTTTCATTCTGAACGCTTCAGGCCACGATCCGGTTATAATCGGACTGGAAGTTGATTATTTTTACATTTTGATGCTGGGGGGGCTTTTAGTTCCCGTGGGAGCTGCGTTTTCCTCTTTTTTCTCGGGCCGGGGGAAGACCACAGTGGTTCTGGTAGGCAATCTGGCAGCCAACATTTTTAATATTTTGTTAGGTTATATTCTCATTTTCGGGAGGTTGGGGTTACCGGAGATGGGCATTAGGGGAGC
>CAYNZA010000099.1:0-11097 GCA_964401595.1 uncultured Desulfomonile sp. | reverse complement strand
AAGAAACATGTTCCATGAAAGCCATTTTTTGCTAAAGTGAACAAAAAATGGCAGGCCAAGATCAGGAAGCTTTAGAGCTATTTTTCGAGACAGCGTCAGCCGAAGAGTTAGCGCAGCGCCCTTGAGCTTTAAGATCATAAATAATAATTGGTTCTACAAACTTGACTCAATCAGGGTTAAGCGCCAACTGCGAATGGAATTATCACTCACGGTTGGAAATAAATGCTCTTTTTTGGGTGAGGCAAACGGCTTTTGAAAGAGGAACTTCGGAGTTCGGGAAATACTGGCTTTACTAATCCACCGACTTGCTTCACATCTTTCAGGCTGGCTTGTGCATCTGGCTTTTCGGCAAGATCCCCATATTGGGTTTTTCATCGAATGGTTGATCCGCTCCCGGGGGGTCTATATAATAATAAAGATAGAACAATTCGTAGTTATCCCATCCATTCAGCAACAAAGTGACTCTTCAGAAGTTTCCTGCAGGAAGCTGTCGTGTGGGCAGAAACTGACGCAGTTCCGTTAATTTTCTCAAACAATTTCCAGAGATAAAAAAATTAGGGGTAGAATTGAAAGAATCATCAAAGAAGTTTCGTTCAGGAATTATTTCATCAGTCACTTTCATAGCGGCTATAGAAGCCACGGCCCGTCTCGATGCCCTTTTCACGATGATCGGAAGCCGTCCTTTCAGGTCGAGGAGGATCACGGATTCTGTCATGCCGGATGCATCCCTTCTGCAACATCCAGAAGGTTCAGCGTGATCGACCTGCACCGTAAAAAACACAATTTGACACTTTCAGCGGCGGTGGAATCTCTTGAAAAGATATTCGGCATCACGAATCCAGATGGAAAGAGGAATATGAAAAAGTTTGTGAAAGCTTATGTCTACTGCGATGAAAATGGAAAAGCGCTTTATGAAAAGGTCAGGTATGAACCTAAATCATTTGCATGGCGCAGATTCACCGATTCGGGCTCTACAGCATACGGACTGGGTGATGTCAGGAGGGTTCTATACAATCTGGTGGCCATAGCGGCTTCGGACCCAAAAGAGCTTATCCTTTTTGTCGAGGGGGAGAAAGATGTTGATGCGCTGACGGCGTTGGGTTTCGTGGCCACAACATGCGGATCGTCGCAGGGGTGGCAATATATCGTTCGTAACCACTCGGCGCACATGCCTCTGAAAGGACATCGCGTCTGGATAATAGCGGACAAGGATGAACCGGGTCGATTGCTTGCCGATCAGGTGTCAAGGACGCTGGTAAAGATCTGTCCCGAAGTCAAGGTGATCGAACTTCCCGGTGATGCTGTGAAGGATGCTTCGGACCTGATTGAAATACATGGAGATGAGGAAGCCGGATCCATCATAAAAAATGCGGGATCCAATGCGCCGGCGCATCTTAAAGGACAGCGGTCCAATAAAAGTGAGCCTGTCCAGGAAACACCACAGGTTAAAGAAAAGAAGACCAAGTTTCAGCTTCTCGATGAAATGATAGCCGATGCCGGATGGGATTTCTATTTCGACCAGTTGGGAGAGATGTGGGTTTCAATGAACATCAACGGTCACTGGGAAAATCATCATGTTAACAGTGGACGGTTCAGCGATCTTGTGAGGGCCGAATACAGGAACCGGATGGGCGACGGACTTTCAAGGGATATGATCGACCAGGTATTGAGCGCCAAGAGGGGATCGCTTAACCCACAGGTTAACGCCCGCAGTCTTGAATTGCGTATAGCCAGGGATGATGCTGGCGGTTCAATTCTGGTGGACACCGGACAGAGTGACTGGCAGGCAGTCAAAATAACGGCCAAGGGCTACGAACTCTGTTACCCGCCCAGCAGTCCATTTCGTCGTGATCCGAACATCCGGCCTTATTACGTCGGCGCTGATACCGAGCCGGGTTCCTGGGATGACCTGTTCACAATTATTCCGGCGAAGGATTTCAAGTCACGCGGCCTCATAAAAATGTGGATGGCCCTGTCCATGATACCCGACATAGCCAAACCGGGCCTGATAATCAATGGTCCTCCAGGATCAGGAAAATCTTTTTCTGCAGTGGCCATTCGCCAAATTGTCGATCCGGTCGAAAGTCCTTTGCAGGCCTTTCCGCGTGACATTGAAAATCTCAAGCTGGCGCTTTTTAAAAATCGCATCCCTGTGTTTGACAACATGAATAATCTGGATATTGATCAGAGCGATTGTTTATGCCAGGCTGTGACGGGCATCTCATTTGAGAAAAGAAAGCTTCATACTGACGCGGACTCAATACGATGGAAAGTAATGAGGCAATGGATACTAACCGGTGTTAACATACCGGGCTTCATGGCAGACTTTCTGTCGCGCTCCTTTATGATCGGCCTGGTTTCGATTGATTCCGACAACAGGCGGGATGCAGGAGAACTGGAGGGAATCCTCGAAGATATCAAACCAGGCCTTCAGGCCCGACTTTTCAAATGCGCCAGCATTGCACTGAACAATTACGGGTATGTCTCCTCCACGGGGCTTCAACGGTTGGCCCAAGCGCATCGCTACTGTCTGGCCATGTGTTCAGGACTTGAACTCAGCCCCAAGGAAGTAAACCAACTCTGGGCCATGAATGGCCAGAGCCAGGCCACGCAGACGGTCGATAACGACATCGTGGCCCAATCAATAATAGCGTTTGCGAAAGAAAGGGGTATCTGGGAGGGGACTCCTGCGCTTCTTTATGACGCCTTGACGGCATTTACAGATGCGCTCAGCCAGCCGTGGAAGAAGATATGGCCTACAACCCCGGGCAATCTCACAAAAAAAATAAACCACATTATCGGCTCGCTGAAAATGCACGGCGTAACAATTACCGACCTTAAGACCGCGAATGAACGCCTCAAGAGGGTGACATACGACCCTGACTCTGTTGAGGCTGAGGAAATTCCGGAAAGTTACTGATGTATATTTGTGCCGGGTCGTCACGAGCTGTTGATCCGGCTATACTGGCCATGGCGCCGCAATAGATCAGCAGAATGTGCTGTCATTGATAACATACCGTTATTATTGTGTATGACAGCATGACAGCACAATTCGAAGTTGGTAAGGGTTCGTAATGCGCTTTTATGGTCTGTGGGGCCATATATTTGCCGTCTATCTACCAACATTGTTAAATTAATACTAATAATATTATTAAATTAAATATATAAGAATATATGATAAACTGAAATCTTGTTCCATTCTACTGGGTTCAGTGTCCAGAATGAAATAGCCGTGTCATTGGTGTTTGTCCATAATGAGGTCGTATTGCTATGAATCCCAATTGTCGGTAGTCGAGAAAAAGGCCGCTGTCGGACACACAGACCTGAAGAAACCCTGTAATCTGCTGTCATACTGTCATGTCTAGATAAATCAAATGGTTATGAATGGCAGCGCCATTTTGTAGGCGGCTTCGCTGTCCCTATCGATCGATCCTCCGGCGTTTTTCACGCGACGATTGGGGCTTCCCGGCTTCTTTTGCTTGTGAAGCCAACGAATCCTGAAAAAACCTTTTGTATTTTTGATAAGATTCATGGTTTCTACGAGGCTCAATTTCTGCGGTCCCCATGAGTCGCCGTTTCGCATGTCCAGTTGTGAAAGAATCTTTCTGCCCCATCCCACCGTATGTTATCTCAATAGCCAACATGTTATTTTGATATCCAGCTCTCTGAAGTGCGGCGTCAAAATAATCGACGCCTTCCTCATCTTCCCAATCTTCTTCAGCCTCTTCAACTCTTGCCATTCTGGCCTCGAAGTCTTCGGATTTACAAACGAAACCGCCTTCTGCAGCGTGAATGAAGGCAAGGTGGTCGCACGGTGTGATGTCTGCCCCATTTGTTTCGTCAATTTTTACAGTCGCATGACCACAGATCGGGCAATACACGATCGGTGGATCCATCCCGAACGGTTGTTCTACTCTCGCTATTTGAGGCTTTGTCTTTTTCGCCATTTTTCTTTTTCTCCAATGCCATAGAATTGAATTATCAATGCCTTTCCCGTGGTGAGCTGGTAAGTATTATTCATGCCAGCGCCTTTCCGTTCCTCATCCTCATTAAGGCAGGGGACAGCCTGTATCCGGGACTATCTCTCAATCCTCTCCGTCCCAATCGTATTTCCGTACCTATCCCTTACGGTTATCTCATCACCACGGCGGGTCCGGGTTTCCTCCAGATTCCCGTACCGGTCCCGAACCTCCGTCTGTCCAGCACGTTCCCGCCATGTTTCAACAAGATTTCCGTATCTGTCCCTGACCACCTTGTCCGCCTGAACCACTGCAGAACCCATCAACAGGATTGCCAATACCATCAGTGCTCTCATGATGTTCCTCCTCGTATCAATTTTGAAAAAAACGGCTGAAATCCATCATACGACACATGTGTGCCAGCCAAGGACATTCCAGTTCAACTTTTTTTGCCTACGCCAAAAAAAGTTTTTTCTAAATCCGCTAAAGGTTTAAAGTCGGCAAGGCGCACCGGCTATAAAAAAATCAACATTTGAAAGAACGGCCAGCACAGCCTGTTTCGCGGATGCCTTTCAGGCGCTTCTGAATATATCTTCGAGCCCAGCATCCCGGTTTTTTTACTTTCTCGACCTGAGGTGGTTTTTTTCAGCGCTTATCTCTGTCAAGCCCAAACTTAGGCAACTCCGATTCGGACAACCATGACGCCGCCACATTCAGCGTGTTTTCCCACTGGCTAAAGATCAAAGTCTCATTATCGTGATGTTCATTGTGATAAGCGATACTCAGGTTGACGCCAGCTATTCTATCGCACAGGTTGACTATGTCGGTGAACGACGACCTGTCCGGTTCCGTGTATCCGGATCCTTTCCCAATGTAGGAACGGAATTCATCGGTCCCAACGTCATAACATTTGAAATCCCGATCATGTCTGCGATCAAACTGAACGAAAAACTGATGCTCCCCATTAATCTCTTCCGCAATATCTTTTTTGTAATCCATCAACCAGGTGGAGCCCTGTCGGTGTGATTCCTCACCATCCGTGATCAATAGCGAATGTCCGGGATCCTTAAGTATCCACAATATCGCGCAGCCAGCCCTTGAATATTTCAGTCGGGTGGCCATGAAACAGCCTGTTGAATTCTTAAAAACTTGTTCATCATCGCAGGCTGAATGCGAAAAAAAGTTACCTATCTCATGCCTATACTGGTATATGTTTAAATACGCTTCCGCCAATAGAATGGTTCACAGTCAGAGGTCCATTGTGCCAGGTGGGATACCAGATGAACCGCATCACGTTGGACTTTCCCGAGGAATCATATCGAAGGCTCACTGTCATATTTTCCATGCCCAAACAAGAGATCGTGAGAGAGATGTGTCAAAAGTTGTGACAGAGTTTTATCTGGCCACATTTGGCTCCGATGATCGACTGGCGCCCTGCAGTCCCATGTCAGAAGAATGCCCGAGGTTCTTGAGGGGTTAAACAGTTATGAGATTTATCAGGAATAGCATCACCGTGAAGATCAGTCTCCTCGTGTTCAGCAGCGCTTGCCTGGTGCTGGCGGTCGTTTTGGGCTGGATTTATTACAACTCCCGTGATCTGATCCGGGAAGAGGCTGAGGCAACCGCAAGAAACCTTACCAGAGCGCTTGGCAATGCAATAGAGCAAGAGTTTCAGGTCGTTGCAAAATCGGTTGACGACCTGGCGGCTTCACTAGAGACTTTTACCTGGGATGAACAAACACTTTCAAGACGGGTTGAACGCATGGTTCGTGAGACACCCAAGGCGCAAGGAATTGGTGTGGCTTTCCTGCCGTTCAAATTCAAACCTGATGTCGAAAAATTCGCTCCTCATTTCTTCTGGTCAAAAGGTAAGATCGCTTTCAATCAACTTGGAGAAAAGGCGTATGATTATTTTTCCAGGGACTGGTTCCGTTTGGCTGTTGAGCGAGGCAAGCCGGTCTGGATTGAGCCCTATTTCGACAAGGCAGTGGGGAGAGCGGTCATGAGCACCTATTCCCGTCCTCTGTTCAAGAAACAATCTGATGGCTCCGGTGAAAAAATTGCGGCCGTTGTTACTGCGGAAATTTCCATTCAGGCGCTCAACGAATTGGTCAATAGTATGAAGGTTTATCAAACAGGATTCTGTGTAGTCATGTCGGACAAAGGGGCGCTAATCACCAGTCGTGTCCCCGAACGTATCGGGCGTATGACCATCTTTGACATTGTTGAGCTGTACAAACCCTCTGGAGGTCAGCAACTAGCCCAAACAATTCTATCCAAAGAACAGGGATTTGAAGATATCGGCTCTGCAATGACAGGAGAAGACAGTTTCATCTTCTTCAGTCGCTTTTATCCTCAAGGCTGGATAGTGGCCACCATAATGCCCAAACGCGAGATGTTCGCAAAGATTGACGATCTCCATCACCAGACAGTTATAATGGCTGTCTTTGGAATAACTCTTCTCGTTGTTCTGGCGGTTCTTGTTGCCCGTTCAATCAGTCAGCCACTAAAGAAGATGGCGTCAGAAACGGTCCGGGTGAGACAGGGAGATCTTGATGTTGACCTGAGTTCCATCCGTAGCGCCGACGAAGTCGGCCAGCTAGCCCGATCGTTTACCGATATGACAAGGGGCCTCAAAGATCGTGAGCGTATAAAAGACACGTTTGGGCGATACCTGACACAAGAGGTCGTCAAACGCCTGCTCGACTCCAAGGAGGGAATAGAGCTTGGTGGTGAGACCAGGGAGATATCCATGATGATGTCTGACCTGAGGGGTTTTACTGCTCTGACATCAAGCATGAAACCGGAGCAGGTGATCACATTCCTGAATCGTTACCTGGGGAGGATGCTTGAAATCATTCTGGATCACCACGGTATAGTGGATGAGATAATAGGGGACGGAATACTGGCCTTCTTTGGGGCGCCTGAGACGTTGGAAAATCATCCGGAGTTGGCGGTAGCCTGCGCAATCAACATGCAGATTGCCATGAACGACATAAATATTCAGAACGAGGCTGACGGACTGCCTCATCTTGAAATGGGAATAGCAGTCAATACCGGTGAAGTAATAGTGGGAAACATAGGGTCCGAGAGACGGACCAAATATGGAGCCGTCGGGTCTCAGGTTAACTTTACGGGGAGAGTTGAATCCTTCACCGTGGGTGGGCAGGTTCTGATCAGCGAGGCGACCTATAAATCGCTCGCGGAAAAACTAGAGATCAAGGACGTCATTGAAGTAGAGATGAAGGGTGTGCCGGGCAAGGTGAAACTCTACGACGTAAATGGAATCAAGGGAACTCATGAAGCCCAGGCGCCGGATAGAGACGAAACTCTTGTTCAGTTGACCGAAGTGGTTACCCTATCCGTCTTTGGCATGGAACAGAAAATACTCACAGGGACCGGCAGACCGGCAGTGATGACTCACGCCTCCATGATGTCGGCCAAAGTGACATTCTTTCAGGATGCTGCCAAATGGGAAGACTTACGGATGCTCTGTAACCCGGAATCATCGGCAGAATTGGACGCAGAGATATACGGGAAGATCATTTCGGTGACACCGCTCGAAAAGGGGCATGAAACGCTGGTTCGTTTTACCTCAGTTTCAGCAAAAGCCTACAGGATGCTCAGAGAACTGCTTGTTGCCGGCGCTGAACATTAGCCAGGATTGTTTTTGTCATTGACTACGCAGGAGGGTTTACTTTTATCAAGTCCTTTGGAAGCGTTTTGCAGCGTAATGGAGCATTTTTTACGCATCCAGATGACCTCGACCCTGGACCTGTTGAGTACCAATCTGAATTACCGGTAGCTTCACATGGCCCTCTGTGGGATACTGGAGGTCAAGATCAATTTACTGTAAGGGGAGAGTAAAATGAGCGTAGGTGGAGGAAAAGTTGCAGGCTTGTTAGCGCTATCGGTTTTCGTGCTGATTTTGTCTTTCTGTCTCCATGATGCCGGAGCATGCACCGGAATCATGTTAAGGGCCACGGACGGCTCAGTGGCTCACGGTCGGACGGTTGAATTTGGCATTCCTTTGGACAGTTCTGTGGCGGTAATACCCAGAGGATGTGAATTCGTCGCCAAAACTCCCGTGGGTCCCGGACTCAAATACAAATCCAGAAATGCGGCTATTGGGATTATAGCATTCAAGGATATAGCCCTGGCCGATGGCCTCAATGAAAAGGGCCTCGCAGCAGGAGCCTTTTATTTTCCAACATTCGCCAATTATGCTGAGATTAATGACAAGAATGTGTCCAGGGCCCTCTCTCCATTTGATTTTGTGAACTGGGTTCTGGCGCAGTTTGACACAGTTGCAGATGTCCGGCGGGCGGTAGAAAACGGAGACGTAGTAATTGCCCCCACAGTCCTTGAAGGATGGGGAGCAACAGCTCCGCCATTACATTACATCGTTTATGATTCCACGGGTCTGGCCATTGTGATCGAGCCATTGGACGGAAAACTCAAAGTTCACGACAACCCTTTCGGAGTCATCACCAATTCTCCCGACTTCAACTGGCACATGACCAACATGCGAAACTACATTACCCTAAAGCCCGAAAACGTGGCATCGACGGAATTGGCCGGAGTCAGACTTCAGCAGTTCGGTCAGGGAAACGGCATGTATGGCTTGCCGGGTGATTTCACTCCCCCTTCCAGGTTCGTGAGAGCCGTTCAGTTCGCTGCTACTTCAATTCCTGTCACAAGCCCGGAACAGAACATCCTGCAGGTTTTTCATGTTCTGAACAATTTTGACATACCCCGTGGCGTTGCCCGAGAGACGGCAGGCGGAAAGACCTATTCTGACAGCACGGAGGTCACGGTGGCCAGAGATCCAAAGAACCTGAGATACTATTACAGGACTTATGATGACCAGACCATCAGGATGGTTGACATGAAAAAATTCGATCTTGGGGCAAAATCACCAAAACTTCTGAACACCAAAGGCTCGCAGTCCATTATTGACATGTCCTCCGAGCTGAAATAACTGGAGCGTTCCATCTGGAACCGCTGATTGATGGCGTCATCAACTGATTGAGCGTATCCATGGGAGCTTTAGAACAGTTGCAGCGCTCTGTGTGGACTGATAAGCCGGATCAACTGCGAGGTGAATTCTGTGGATCCGGATATCACAAATAGCGTTGGTGGGTTAGCTTTAAGATATTAAAAAATAAGGGCAAAGGTGGCTCCACCGGCCAGGCCATATTGAGTATTGGTGATTGTAACATCCTTCATCGAGTTAAAACCCGGGGCCGTAAACTGAAGATCGGAATTGCCCCTGATGTTTAAATACGTCCCAAGAAACCAGCAACTCAGTATGACCGGAGGTTTGAACATAAAAAAATACTCTGCGTTGACCGCAAAGAAATTACCGGGCTGGTTGAGAGTATAGCTAATATCAGACATTTGGGGAGATATTGTGTTGAGCGAAAGCGTTCCGGACGAAGTGGCCAGAGGGCTGTACATCAGAGCGCCCCTGTAAAACCCTTTCTCTAGAATCTGTAATCCGACGAATGGCACGCCAACATCCATGGATACATCTCCGGTCAGGGTCTGGTTTGCCAGAGGTATCGATTCCACGCGTGGATCGGAGAATGTGGCGGCAGTGTGGGTCCATAAGTATCCGGCCAGTAAGGAGAATCCCCCACTAATCGTATATCCCGCTCCGCATTGAGCCGTCCAGAAATTCAGGTTTGAGCCTGTCATCATGAGATTAGGAGCGACGTAGGACACATCATTCGAAATCGGGATTGTGCCCTGCATCTGAAACAGACGAGGCGAATAGCCACCCAGGGAACCGAAAAGGGTAACCTTGTCAATCAATATATTTAGCCCGGCTGTCCCATACCAAAAGTTCAGATCCTGCAGTGTAACATCCATCGGTCCGATGAACAACTGGCTCGCTCCCCGCGGATTTGTTGACGCAGGAAGATTCATGTTGCTGGTGAGATGTTGGTAACCAACCGAAACAGATGGATTAATAAGAACTTTTCCTGCTTTGAACTCCTTGAGGATCGGCAAGCTGGACATGAAGCTACCATTTTCAGAGTCCTGGCCCGGTGAGGATCCTGTCGGGAAGCCCGATGGCATTAAATTCAATGACGGGTTTTGGGAAGACACAATTGCCGGAAACAAGACGATCATGACGACAAGAAACCGAACAAGTTTTTTCACGATCAGGTCCTCCTGAATTACAAATCAACAACTCTCAAAATCGGTTTGCAAAACTAACGGCAAAATATTGTGTATAAGCTGTGCCTTGCTGAAATCAGAAAGATAAGACGTCAAAAGTCCCCTGTCACCGTTCCTTGATACTAGTTTGCTTCATCCCTTCGTGGACAGGTGAGAAGCATCATACCCCAGATCAATGGCGCTGTGTTATGTAAATCTGAAGCTAACCGTTGTGAGACAAACCTGCCCCCTGTCTGCACTTCCGTATGCGCCGGGGAAAAACAGACTTCACAGCCGCTGGCATTTGCTCTCTTTCAGGAATGTTTGAACGGCGGTAATGTGTTTGCAATTGTTTTGATAGCAACTGCAGGACCATTCCTTGTTGACGAACTGAATCGTGAATTTCTTGTCCTTATCCACACAATAATATTCACCCAAAAATCTATTATGAATTACCTGCATTTTAACTCCTTATGTAACGCAAAGGGAATAAAGCTTCAGACCGCGTAAGCAAAATCGTTATTGTTCATGAGTGTCAGGATTGTAGACACCCGCACCCTCTTATCAAAGACGCGCGGCAGTATTTTAAGGATAAATCTCGAGCGGTCCGTGTTGGTGGAAATTAACAGTGTCGCAAGTCTTATGGCAAAAAGCAGTCTAAAAATCGGTCTGACAGGGTCTGTTTGATTGGGGCCTTTCCAGAAATCGGAGGCCCAGTAGTATCGTAACTTTTTCAATTCAGAATCGAAGGAATAGACTGATCTCAACACTTTTCGGTAGCCATGCATCAGCTCATCAGGAGACATTCTGGCAGGTTTGAAGACAACGTGCTGGGTGTCATATTTGCTCCAGTCAGTGTCAAGAATTCGACCCTCTTCTTGCAAACGTCTAAACAATCTGGTTCCTGGCAGTGGAGTTAAAATATTGATGAGCGGCATCAGAAGATTAGATTCCTGTATGAAATCAATAAGCT
>CAYNZA010000098.1:0-11135 GCA_964401595.1 uncultured Desulfomonile sp. | reverse complement strand
TAAATTGCCAGAGTTTCATAATAATTGAAATGAGGCTTTTGTCAAAATACTATGTTTGAACGGGCTTAAATAAAATTTCTTGACAAACCGTGGTAAGTATGCGCCAATTACTCTATCGACCGTTCGATCGAGGGTTTCTCTGTTATGCTCACGACTGCCACTAATGACGTCAAGGAAAGTATCATTCTGGAAAGCACACGACTGTTTTTGGCCAACGGTTATCGGGGCACCTCAGTCAAGCAGATCACAGAAGCAGTTGGAATCGGTAGAGGAACGCTTTACTGGCACTTCAAAAGTAAAGAAGAGATATTGGAGGTCATATTCCGAAAATTCGAGAGAGAATTTCTGGATGGTTTTATTGACGCCGTGCATAACTGCACTGGCGACTTCGTTGCCAAATACAAGGCGTTTCACAAGTTTACCACAGAATTTGCCAGGGATAACAGAAACTTATCGCTAGCTTTCAATACCCTTCTTACCGAGATAATTGGCACCTCCACTGAGGGAGAGAAAATAGTCAGGGAAATATGGGAGAGATATAGAAAGTTCATCGAGGAATTACTGAATGATGGCAAAAAAGACGGTTACGTGGACAAAAACATAGATTCCACGCTTTATGCGCACATCATTGTGGCCAATCAGACCGGAATGCTTGTGCAGTGGTTTGTCTATGGAAATCGTCTCGACGCCAGAGGCTTCGCGAAAACATTCCAGACATTTCTGCTAGATGGCATTTTGAGGGAGAAACGATAGTTTTTTTTCCACCACAATAGACCGACTAGTCGGTATGGAGATTCGAAGCATGGAACGTAGATGGAGCAAGTTTTGGCCTGTTTGGGTTCCCCAAAGTTTTTCCGTTCTCAAACCCACCTCCGAGCACATCAGGGAATGGGCTCAACTCACACCGGAAAAAACGGCCTTAAGCTTTTACGGGCGCGATCTAACCTATGATGAACTTAACCAGATGATTGACAGGTTCGCCTGGGCCCTGATTGAGATGGGGGTCGAAAAAGGCGACAGGGTGGCCATCCACATGGAAAACTGCCCGCAGTTTGTCATCTCATATTTCGCCACCCACAGAGCTGGAGCGATAGTCGTTCCAATCAACCCCATGTTCAAACAGGCGGAACTCGAATATGAACTAAACGACGCCGGCGCTGAAACGTTGGTGGGGCTTGATTACCTTTATCCTGATGTAGAAAAAGTAAGGTCAAGGACTCCCCTACGAAACGTCATTCTGTCTTCGTTAAGAGACTATCTTCCAGCCACGCCAACGCTCCCTCTTCCGTCGGAGGCCTCAAAGTCCCCGCTGAATTTTTCTAACACTTCAAGTTTCATTGAACTTCTGGAAAGACACGAAAGTCTGCCGGTATGCAGGATTGAAGACTTGGAAAATGAGCTTGCGATCCTGCAGTACACCGGAGGCACCACCGGCATTCCAAAAGGCGCCATGATCAGCCACTACACCCTTGCCTGCGCAAGCATAGGCGCCATGTACTGGTATCATCACCGGGAAGATGACGTCCATCTAGGAGTCACACCGTTTTTTCACGTCATGGGTCAGCAGCAACTGATGTGCACACCACTGGTATCTGGTGGAAAGATTGTCATCATGTCACGATTTGTCCCAAATGTAGTGGCAAAAGCCATTAACCATTATCGTTGCACGTATTGGGTGGGCGCAACCACCATGATGATCGCACTTCTCAGCCTACCTAATATCAGAGAATACGATTTAACTTCTTTTAGATGTTTGTGGACCGGTGGAGCCCCTATTTCGACTGAACTCCAAAAAAGACTAAAAGAACTGGTTCCCAAAACAATTGTGGGAGAAGGCTATGGATTATCAGAAACCATAGCTTACGGAGGCGTCATCACACCGCTTTACAGGTACAAACCGGGCTTCCTGGGTGTTCCCCACATCAACGACGTAAGAATTGTAGACTTGACGACTGGTAATCAAGAATTGGGGCCCAATCAGGAAGGTGAAATTGTGATCAAGGGACCGGCAGTCATGACGGGATACTGGAACAATCCTGAGGAGACGGCCAATGTCCTCAGAGACGGCTGGCTTCATACCGGAGACATCGGCTTAATGGACGAGGAGGGATACGTCAAAATTCTTGGTCGAACCAGGGAACTGATCAAATGCTCCGGCTACAGCGTATTTCCGGCTGAAGTGGAAGAACTGCTTTACAGCCATCCTGCTGTTCAGGAAGCTGCAGTAATTGGAGTGGATGATCCTTACAGACTTGAATCACCCAAGGCTTTTGTGATCTTGAAGCCAGAGTTTGTAGACAGGATTTCCGAGGACGAAATCCTGGATTGGTGTAAAGAGTCGATGTCCGCCTACAAACGACCAAGGTTTGTGGAATTCAGACAGGAACTCCCAAAAAGCGCTGCAGGGAAGTTGCTACGAAGAATTCTGGTCGATGAAGAACGCGAAAAAACTGTAAACGCTAAGAGTTGACGGTTACCAATCTTTTTAAAGCGCATTTCTTAGAAAGGGGCAATCATGAAAACACTTCGGTCCAAATCTTCTTGTTGGTATTTAGCTCTATTTTGCCTTTTGTTTTTTGCTGGTGCGGTCCACTCGGATGACAAGGTCGTTAAACTAAGATATGCAACCTTTTCCCCTCCGATGAGCACACTGGCCGGATTGTCGGACGAATGGTGTAAAGAAATTGAGAAACGGACGAATGGAAAGGTAAAATTCAGCTTTCACCCGGGAGGCACCTTAACACCGGCGCCGCAGGCCTACGAAGCCGTTATTCGTGGTATTACCGACATCTCATTGACTTCAACCCAGTGGGCTCCCGGGAGATTTCCCATGGCGGAGCTGATCAATCTGCCCCTAGGACTAAAAAACGCCCAGGTGGCGTCCAAACTTATTAATGCGTGGTACAACGAATTCAAGCCTAAAGAGTTTGATGATACCAAAGTGCTTTACCTTTTTGCTTCAGGGCCCAGCCATTTCATGACATTGAAGCAGCTTCCCTCCATAAATGAACTCAACGGCATGAAGATCAGGGCCGCAGGAGATTCCAGCAAAATCGTTGCGGCTATGGGGGCTGTTCCGGTGTCTGTGCCTATAGCAGACGCTTATGAAGCGTTCCAGCGTGGAGTCTGTGAAGGTGTTTTCCTGTCGGCAGAAACCCTGAAATCTTTCAAGTGGGGTGATTTATTAAGGGGACTTCAGATCAATAATGGAATTGGATCAGTCAATACGCTGCTGGTCGTGATGAATAAGAAGAAATGGGACGCTCTGCCGCAAGACTCCAGGAAAGTCATTGAAGAGGTCAGCCAGGAGTGGATAGAGAAAACGGGTAGAGTCTGGGATGAAGTTATCGACAAGGAAGCCATAGTGTATGCGGAAACCAAGGGGCTGAAAGTTTTCAAGATATCCCCGGAAGAGCAGGCCGTGTCGGTCGAGAAGATGAAACCTATCCTTGATGACTATGTCGCTAACATGAAAAAGTTGGGCCTGCCAGGAGAGGAAACCCTGAAATTTGCAATCAATTTCATCAAGACACATCAACAGTAAACCAACTGCGATGCTTGATGACGGTGAAGCGCCTGGGCTCTCCAAGGTCTGATCTCATGAATGTTTGATCTCAGAATCCGTTCCCTGTGCGCATGGAGCATGATTATGTCAAAAATGGTCAGATATTTGAGCAGTTTTATGTCGGTTCTAGCGGGCTTCATCCTCATCGCAATGATATTGGTCACATTGGCAGACATTGTGATGAGGTTCTGCGGCAGACCTATTATAGGAGCATATGAAATCGTGGCCTTTTTGGGAGTTGCCGTGATTGCCCTGGCGCTTCCCCGGGCGTCTTTTCTGAAGACACACGTGTATGTGGACTTTTTGACAGAAAAACTTTCGGTAAAATCGAAGAAAGTTCTCCGGATCGTCACCAGATTGATCATTTTCTGCATGTTCCTGGTGGCGTCTTGGTATTTCATCCTGATGGGAAAAAGTTATATGGAGACCAAGACGGTTACCATGAGTTTGAAAGTCCCTTTTTATCCTGTGATATTTGCCCTTGCCGCCAGTTGCTTCATGCAGTGCCTCGTCTCAATTTACGAAATCTTCTCTGAGTACGGAGGCTCCAATGGATGAACTGGTTTTAGGGGTCGGCGCCTGCGTCTTCCTGATCTTTTTTTTGCTTACCGGAATAGAAATAGCCTTCGGCATTCTGATGGTAGGCCTTGTAGGATACTGGATTCTATATGGTTTCGATGCAGCCTACAATCTCATGGTCCAAGATTTCTTCGATGTTTTTTCTTCCTACAGTCTGACTGTGATTCCGTTGTTCATGTTGATGGGGCAGATCGCCTACAATGCTGGTATAGCGAAAAGACTTTATGACTCGGCTTACAAGCTGGTCGGGAGAATACCCGGTGGGCTGGCGATGGCTACTGTAGTGGCGGCCACTCTCTTCAAGGCAATGTGCGGATCGACTTTGGCAACTGCAGCCACATTTTCCAGCGTCGCCATTCCAGAAATGACCAGGTACAGGTACGCCAAGAAGTTGTCTACCGGAATAGTGGCCAGTGTTGGCACGATTGGCATTCTCATACCTCCAAGCATTACCATGATCATATATGGCATAATGACTGAGCAATCGATCGGTAGACTATTCCTGGCCGGTCTCGTGCCCGGACTGCTCATCTCTGCCTGTTTCATTGCAATCATCTATATCTGGTGCAGGATTGATCCCACATTAGGACCTGGCAGCTCAGAGATATTTACCACCAGAGAAAAATTGCAAACCCTGCCAGAGTTTGTTCCGGCTCTCATAATATTCGCCGCTGTTATAGGCGGTCTTATGCTGGGTATATTTACTCCTACCGAATCCGGAACCGTAGGGACCGTGGCTGTACTGATACTGGCTCTTTCCAGAAGAAGCCTCTCACTACGGGACTTCGTCAGGTCTGTAGATGAGTCTCTGAGAGCCGCTGTCATGGTTCTCATTCTCATAGCCTGCTCGGCGGTCTTGGGTCACTTTCTGGCGGTGACTGAAATTCCTCAGGTTGCTGCCGATTTTCTCGTCTCCCTCCCCATTCACCGGGTTCTCGTCATGTGCATTGTGTTCTTCTTTTACCTTTTGGGAGGATCGTTTATCGATGATTTGGCCTTCATGATCCTGGTCACTCCTATACTTTTCCCCGCTGTTCAAAAACTGGGATACGACCCCATGTGGTTTGGAGTAATGATAGGTATTACGTTGATGATCGGATCAATCATTCCGCCGGTGGCAATAAGCGTCTTTGTAGTCAAGAACGTTACAGGCGAGCCGTTTAAGACCATCTACGCAGGAGTTGTGCCCTTTCTTGCCAGTTTTGTAATTATTGGAATTCTTCTGTTTGTATTTCCACAAATAGCCACCTTTCTTCCAAATATTTTGCTGGGCAAATGAGTGAAAAATGAAGAGACCGACCACGAGGCAGGTAAATGTGCGAATCTTCTCAACTGAACGGTCAGTCTACTGCAGTTTTTGTTTAAGTATAAATTTCAAAAGGAAAGATCTATAGGCAATGAAATCAGATTTCAAAACCCTTGAAATTGAGGTTGAGGCGGGAATAGCTCTGGTCCGTATGAATAATCCGCCGGTAAATCAACTTTCGGAATACTTCACGGATGAGATAGAGGAAGCTTTTAGAAGCGCACTTGAAGATTCAGAAATAAAGGCAGTAGTTTTGACCGGGACAGGGAAAAACTTTATTGCAGGGGCAGATCTTAAAGAGATCTACAAATTGCGCGACAAGGCTGCCATTTACCACAAAGTCAAGGCAGCGGCCGATTCGCTCAACCGAATTGAGATGGGGCCGAAACCGTTAGTGGCCGCCATTAACGGAAATGCTCTAGGGGGAGGCCTTGAACTGGCCCTAGCGTGTCATTACAGACTTGCCGCAAAAGGAGCCAGGCTAGGTTTACCCGAAGTCAAAATGGGCTTGATACCGGGGACAGGTGGAACTCAGCGACAGCCCCGCCTGATAGGGCTAGTCAACGCCATGGACCTCATCACCACCGGCAAGGCAATAACTGCAGAGCAGGCTGAGAGAACAGGATTGATAGACGGGGTTACCGAAAAAGAAAATTTAATTCAGTCAGCGCGTGCAATTGCTCTACAATTTATCTCGGGTGAAAAGTCGCTGGCCAACAGGAGAACCCGTTTCAAAAACAACCGATTGCCCAGTCGCCTTGAACTCAATGTTGTGTGCGAAGCTGCCACCGCCGACACGCTGATTAAGTCCAAAGGTTATCCGGCTCCCTTGAAAGCCATTGAAGCTCTGGAAAAAGGGCTGTCTTTCGATATTGAGTCGGACATGGATCGCGAGCTTGACATCTTTTGTGACTGTGCTTTGTCAGATGTGGCCAAGAATGTGATCGGAACTTTTCTATCAACCCGGTCAGCAGGTAAACTACCCAGAATCGAAGGAATTCAACCCGCTAATATTAAGAAGGTGGCCATTCTCGGCGGTGGCGTTATGGGTTCAGGAATTGTTCACCTTTTGATCACGTCCGGATTTGACACTGTTCTTTGGGAGATAAACCAGGAAGCGCTCGACAGGGCATTAGTCAACATCAGGAAGACCTTTAATTCATCATTGAAAAAGAAAGTGCTTACAGAAGCAGACTTGATGTCGATGATTGAAAACAGACTGACGACAACCGTTTCTTTGGACGATGCCAGGGGCGCTGATCTGATAATCGAAGCAGTTCCTGAAGATATGAAGCTCAAGCAGGATATATGGAAAAAACTGGAATCGGTTTGCAAACCTGCCACTGTGTTCGCCACTAACACCTCTGCCCTGCCGGTTACTGATATGGCGTCAGTGCTTGCAGACCCGGGCAGACTGATTGGTTTGCATTTTTTCAACCCTGCTCACCGTATGCAGCTTCTGGAAATAATATGTGGAGCCAAAACCTCCGATGAGACTCTTGCGACATCAGTGGCCTTTTGCAGGTCTATAGGAAAACTGCCTGTAGTGGTTAATGACGGTCCGGGTTTTTACGTAACCAGACAACTAATTACTCTTCTTGGAGGATCGATCTACCTGATTGGAGATGGTGTGAGCCCTAATCAAATTGAGATTGCGATCAAAGACTTTGGCATGCCGATGGGGCCCGCGGAACTGGACGATTTGACAGGCATTGACATCGGCTACCACGTACAAAAGACTTTTGAAAGGGTCTTGGGAGGCAGTTACAAGGTGCACCCTCTGACGGAAATCATATACCAGACCGGATGCTACGGTCGGAAGACCGGAGCCGGATATATGGACTACACAGGTGAGACTCCGGTTCCAAACAAAAAGGTGGTTGATGCAATTCAAAAATATCTTGGCGACAAAGGTATAGAGCCCAGGCAGATTACGAATTCTGAAATAATCGACACAATGCTTGCGCTAGGGATTAACGAGGCCGCCCTGATGATCGAAGAAGGTATATGTGACAGACCGCAGGACATGGACCTTGCCATGGTCTATGGAACTGGTTTTCCCTCTTACAGAGGAGGGATACTCCGCTATGCCGATTCGTGGGGACTTCCTGCGGTTTACAACAAATTGCTTGAACTCGAAGAAAGGTATGGAGAGCGTTTCAGGCCTTCGAACCTCATCAAGGAAATGGCCGGTTCCGCCAAGAAGTTTTATCACAATTGACATAAGTCGTTTTTGACCATATTTGAGCCATTTTTAGGGATTAAATGAGCTTAATTTAAATGCTCAGGAGCAAACAGATGAGAGAAGTCGTTATTGCTGGATATCTCAGGACAGCCCAATCCAGATCAAAACCTTCGGACCCTTCCAAAGACTGGTTTGGCAGGATCAGGGCAGACGAACTTTTGGCCAGGGTCATGCCTGAACTTGTCAGGCGTTGTGGCATAAGCGCCGGAGATATTGATGATTTTATAGTTGGATGTGCGCAAGCGGTGGGTGAACAGGTGACTTTTGGAGGGAGATTCCCAATCTTCCTGGCGAATTTTCCTGAGACTGTCCCTGCAAAGTTAGTGGACCAACAGTGCGGGTCTTCGATGGCGGCTATTCACATGGGCTTTTTGGAAATAGCAACCGAAAACGCTGACATAGTGATGGTAGGTGGCATGGAAAATATGTCCAGGGTTCCCATGGGAACTCCGACTACGGACGCCGGCCTGGCCGCTCCAAATCTGGCCCTGTTTCACGCCCCGGAATATCGGCATTGGGACATGCAAACAACCATGAACATGGGGTTGACCGCCCAAGAGCTTCTGTCCCAAACAGATTTCACCAGAGAAGATATGGATAAATGGGCGTTCAGGTCACATCAACTTGCCAGCCAAGCCGCTCAGAACGGATTTTTTGATGACGAAATCATGCCTGTAGAGGTAGAAAAGCCAGATGGTTCCTCATTTACCGTCAGGCAAGACCAGGCTGTCCGGGGAGATACCACGCTGGAGGCTCTATTTGCGTTGAAGCCGGCATTCAGGCAGGGACACGAGATTACGGCAGGTAACTCTTCTCCTGTAAATGCTGCCGCATCAACCATGATCCTAATGTCTAAAGAAGCGGCCGCCGCCAAAGGGATAGAGCCCTTGGCGACCATAAGATCCATGGGATTTGCCGGTGTAAAACCAACAATCATGGGAATAGGTCCGGTTCCGGCCAGCAGGAAGGCGCTGCTAAAAGCAGGTCTGGAGGCACGGGATATTGACTATTGGGAAATTAACGAGGCTTTTTGCATTGTAACCCTTAATTGCATCAAGGATTTGGGCATTGACGCCGACAGGGTGAATGTAATGGGTGGTGGCATCGCAATAGGTCATCCAATGGGCGCAACAGGCATACGGCTCGTCGGAACCCTGGCTCGAATATTAAAAGACAGGGGCGGTCGTTACGGGTGCGCAAACGCCTGTATAGGAGGTGGACAAGGAGTTGCCACTATTATAGAAAGAACTCCTTGACAAGGTTTTTATGCGCTTACCGTTTTTCTCATGGGGGTTTAACAGCGGTGAGTACATGAGCTACAAAAATATTGATGGAAAAAGTTTGGAAAAGGTAATGGGAACAGAAATTCTCGTAGGTAAAAAAATTCTGATTGTGGACGATGAGCCCGATATTTTAGCCACAGCATCGGACACGTTTCATCAGGACACAGAAATAGTGACGGCCTCCAGCTTTGATGAAGCCCGGGACTTGATCGCCATTCAAACATTCGATTTGGTAATCCTTGACATCATGGGTGTTGATGGGTTTGCTCTTCTGGACGCCTGCAAAAAGAACAAATTACCGGCGGCCATGTTCACTGCCCATTCGATGAACATCGAAAGCCTTAATCGAGCCGGAGAGATGGGGGCTGTGTCATTTTTGCCCAAAGAAGAGCTTTGCAGACTTCCAGAACTCGTAGCAGAGATACTTGAGGACATATCTAAGGGGCAAACACACTGGGTGAGGCTTTTCAAGCGGCTTGGCTCTTTCTTTAGGGATAGTTTGGGCGTCATGTGGGAAGACGACGAGGAATCAAGAAAAAAATTTCCCAAGACTTTTCATTACTGAAAACAGCCTTCATTCCCACCAGGAGAAGCGGATATGTCAAACCTTTTGGTCGATGAGCGAGATGTTCAATTTGTCTTATATGAACAATTAAACGCTGAACGCCTTTGTGAATCTGAAAAATATAATGAATTTTCGCGTGACACTTTCGATATGATGCTTGACGCAGCTCAAAAACTGGCTGAAAACGAACTTTGGCCGGTGAATGCCATTGGCGACAGAATCGGTGTAAAAATTGAAAATGGCAATGTAAAGGCGCCAGAGCCTTTTCATAAGGCTTATCAGCGCTATTGTGACGGAGGATGGTTTGGGCTCTCGGTCACTCCGGAGCAAAATGGTCAAGGTTTCCCTCAATCACTGTCTGTAGCGGCGACTGAGTTATTTGCTGCGGCAAACCTGGGTTTCATGGGTATTCCGGGATTAACTGTGGCGGCGGCAAGGGTAATCCAGGTGTTTGGGTCTGAAGAGCAGCGGGCAACGTACATGACCAGGATGTATTCCGGGGAATGGGCCGGAACCATGTGCCTGACAGAACCTCAGGCCGGAAGTGATGTTGGAGCCATTAGAACTTCGGCTACCAAAAATCCGGACGGCGCCTACTCCATCGTAGGCAACAAAATATTCATTACCTACGGTGATCATGACCTCACTGAAAACATCGTTCATCTGGTTCTCGCAAGAGTCAAAGGCGCTGCGTCAGGCACTAAAGGAATCAGCATCTTCATTGTTCCCAAGAAAAGACTCGAGAATGGCTCATTGGTGGACAATGATGTAACAACTGCTGGAACAGAACAGAAAATGGGGTTGCATGCCTCTCCAACTTGCGCTCTGAATTTTGGGGAACGAGACAGTTGTGTCGGCTACCTGATCGGTCAAGAGAACTCGGGCATGCCGATAATGTTTCAAATGATGAATGAATCCAGGTTGGGGGTGGGCCTTCAAGGCCTTGCGTTAGCAAGCGGAGCCTATATGCATTCTCTAAGGTATTCAGAACAGAGGGTTCAGGGAACACAATTTACAGGATTCAGAAATCCTGGAGCGCCCAAAGTACCAATTTTGGAACATCCGGATGTGCGTCGTATGCTGCTGTGGATGAAGAGCGTCACAGAGGGAATGCGATCGCTGCTATATTTTATTGGTTACTGCGAAGACATGGCAAATGTGGCAAAAGATGGAGAGGAATCCTCAAAATTCAAAGGATTGATCGATCTTCTCATCCCTGTTGGCAAGGCATGGTGTTCTGACTTCGGATTCAGAGTCACCGAATTGGCTGTACAGATTCACGGAGGATACGGATATTGCAGAGAATACCCTGTGGAACAGTTCTTAAGGGATGTCAAGATTACATCAATCTACGAAGGTAGCAATGGAATTCAGGCTCTCGATCTCGTGGAACGTAAACTCAACATGAATGGAGGAGAGCTTTTCAGAAACTTCCTCAGTGTTACCGAAAAGATGTCAGAGAAGTGTCGGGGCAACGAACGGCTGAAGCGCATGACAGACACCTTCGATAAAGCAAGATCTTATTTGCCCGACATAGTCAAATATTTTGCCACCAAGGCGAAATCCGGTGACGCCATCTTGTCTGCGCTTTA
>CAYNZA010000097.1:0-11204 GCA_964401595.1 uncultured Desulfomonile sp. | reverse complement strand
AGAGGCTATAATCAGTGCGCCGTGCTTGCAGGAAAACTGGGAGCCCGCTTCGGCATCCCTGCCCCTACAGACGTCCTTGTAAAGACAAGGAATACGGTTCCACAAACCCAGTTAAAAAGAAAGCAAAGGATGGACAACATTAAGGGGTCCTTCGATGTTAAAAAACCAGGGATGGTGAAAGGTAAGCGTTTTCTGCTACTTGACGATGTCTTCACAACCGGATCCACCGTCTCTGAAGCGGCATTGACACTGAAGCGTCATGACGCAGAGGTTGTGCAGGCATTGGTTCTTGCTCTGAGACATGGACCCGTGGAAAAGGATGGCGGGCCGGAGTTACTGGTTTATTCGGACATATTTTTTACAGACGGCGATGGTCGTCAGGAGGGATTAAATGGCGCTTAAGACACCGGAACAATTTGAAGAAAGTCTGAAACAACTCAAACCCCGGGTATTCATGAATGGCAAAAAAATTGACAACATTTTTGATAATCCGAACACCAGAACCGTCATTGAATCAAACAGGGCCAGTTACTCATGGGCCCTTGACAAACGTTATGCGGAAACGATGACATGCTTCTCACCACTTATTCAGGAGACGGTAAACAGATACACTCACGTCAGCGCCAGTGTCGAAGACCTGGTTGCAAAAGCCGTTGCCGGAACATTTACGGCGGAGACCCTGGGAACATGTATTTACCGTTGCGTCGGTTATGACGCCTTTCATGCTCTGTCGGCCACCACCTGGGAAATGGACCGTGATCTTGGCACAAATTATCACGGTCGTTTCACCGATTACCTGAAACACGTTCAGAAAGAGGACCTGGCGGTGGCAGGAGCATTGACTGAGCCTCGGGGCCATCGCATGAAAAGGGTGGTCGATTGGCCCGATCCATATTTGTCCTTGAAGGTAGTGGATAAAAACAGCAAGGGCATTGTGGTCCGAGGGGCAAAAATAAACATTAGTGGGGCCTACGCATCCCACGAACTGGTCGTCCTCCCCCAGGGAGCCAGAACGGTCGACGAACAGGATTATGCCCTGGCTTTCGCTGCGCCAAGCGATTCACCAGGAATCACCTACGTGTGTCAGTACTCTCCCTATTCCGCTGAACGAGAACTTGCAGACGATCCATACGAACTGGGCAATCCGGTTTTTGGCCAGAGAGAGACGGCCCTGGTGATTTTTGACGACGTCTTCGTGCCTTGGGAAAGAGTTTTCCATTGCGGCGAAACAAAATACTCCATGAACATGGTCGGACGCTTCGCCAAGACTCACAGAATGACATGCGGGGGAACATGCAAGGTTGGCTTCATGAACCAGATAATTGGGGCCTGCAAACTCATTCAGGAGTACAAAGGCCTGGAACAGGTGGCTCATGTCAATGATCAACTGACTGAGATGATCGTCCTCCGGGAAACCGGGCGAGCATGCGGGTTGGCGGCGGCCCGGTTGGGCGCCGAGGATCCGCTAGGGTCCGGAGTATTCTTACCGGACGAATTGATGGGAAATGTCTCAAAGCTGAATATTTGCAACGCATTCTGGAGGGTTATGGCCCTGGCAGGAGACATAGGCGGAGGGCTCATTGTGACAATGCCATCTCTCAAGGAATTGAAAAATCCCGAAGTCAGCAATTTTGTCGAAGAATTCTACAGTTTCGGTTCTGATGAACCCACAGAAAACATCATGAAGGTTCACAAACTCCTTCAAAACTGGACTGCCGGTCAACATGGCGTGGGCACATGGCACGGCGCAGGTCCGGTAATGGCCCAGAAAATCATGATCCAGAGGACAGTAAACTTCGATCATGAGAAAGAATTGGTTAAGAACACCCTGAAACTAAAAGACAAGGAATCCTGTAATCAAGGCAGGATAAACCAGAGATAGACATTTCAGCCCATCACTGTCATGTTCCAGACCCCATGCGCCGGTTTCCGGACACGCTCTACACCCAAAGGGCGTGTCCGGATTAATCGTGAAGCCCATAGATAGCTTAAATACCAACAGTTAAACTATCTCCTGATTCATTCCGGAAACTTGTATACTGCGTTTAAAGCTGCGAAAGGACTAACCTGGGCTCCAAATTGAGAAATAGGGTATCTGATGCCCTTTTTGTATAGTATCTCCAGATTGTTCACTATTCGTTCACATTCCTGGGTCGGCAACCCGATGGCCAGTTCCTCGTCCGATGCGTGACCAAAGCGTCGCTCACCATAACATGGGATAGAAAGAGCAGGAACTTTATCGACAAAACATCGACCTATGACATCCGAGCACGATGTTTCTCCCACCGAATAGAAGGTCATCCGTTCAAAATTGTCATATTGTATGGCGTTTACCAAAAGAGACATCTGAGCCGGGTTTCCGTAAAGGAGAACAATGTCCGGAACAAATGGGTCATAAGCGGTAGGCGCCAGGGCAAAAGCCCTGAATCTGCCGAAAGGTATCCGCTGGATAACTCTCTCGCACATCGCTGCGTCCTCTTTCGTATCCAGCCACACCTTGCTTCTCATTTCTCCGCTGGTGACAAATTCCGATAGTTCGCATAACCCGAGAATACTGGCGCAACCCTGCGTGACAAGGTCTTCGGCTACCCCTCCCACTGTCCAGTCAAATGTCCTTACTATCGTAATCATCTGACAGAGAGAAAGCTTTTCCTGCGGTCGCCTGAGCCATTTGTTCCGGCTTAAATCAGCCGGATCCTCATACAACTTCAGACCAACCGGAAATGTTTTGAGTCTCAACAACCTTTCGATTGACCGTGTCCAATCGGACCATTTGATGTCTTCAACGCCCATTTAAGCCACCCCTGCCAATCAAGGAGAAATGAAGAATGAAGTGCGTATTTCCTGTCAGTTCATTTGCAGCGCTCAAGTGAATATTTGCCTGATAGAATGGCCTGAGCCAATCCCGCTTCCGAAGAAATATGACTATCAAAAACGGTCACACACGAGCCAACGGCATCCGCTATGTGAGCGTCACTGCCTCCGAGTTTCACAAGACCCATCATGTCGGCGACCTGCCTGGCAAAATCATTTTCTTCGTCCGTGACTTTTCCGTTACAAATCTCCAGCCCGTGAACCTGAGAAAAAGTTGGATTGTCCCATGCATCCTGAACGGTCATCTGGAGCATTCCAAAGCCGAACAAAAGAAAACCTCTGAAGGGATGAGCCGCTATAGCCACGGCTCCGGCGGCGTCTACCTGTTGTTTCAGTTGATCGGGGCTCAACATCGCAGTAGGCTCGGAATCCATCCCAAAAACCAGAATGTCCCCACCCGTGGTAGTGATCTCAATCCCACGAAACACGGCTATGCCGTATTTCTGACTCAGTTTGTCAGCATCATCCGGCGCCCATATCCGATTATGTTCGGTGACGCAAACACCATCCAGTCCGGCATTCAGGGCCGCCGCCATCATTTCGTCCGGGGTCATGGAACTGCATGCAGATCCATGAGTCGTGTGTATGTGCAAATCCAGTCTCATGAAACAACCTTTGTCCTACTTCAACTTCAGATAACCCTTAAGAGAAATGTTCTCTGCAAGAAATACATCCACAAAGTTTTTTCTGTCCAGTGACGGATCTTTCGACAGCGCTTCAGACAATTCCCGGCCCAGTTCGGCCCTCACAAGAGCATTAAGGCAATCAACTATCAGAACAGCCATGTGACGGCATCCATTACGGCCTAGTTCCTTTTTTATTTTTCCATCAAGTCCAGAATCAATGGACCAGCCTTCGCAGTTTTTGAACACGTTCTCCGCCAACAGACACCGGTCTGTGGTAAACCTCTTCATCCTGGTCTTGACTGACTCGACTGTCAGGCTTGGCCAATTGACTCGAATCTCACAATTCATGGCGTAGAGTTCATCCTCAAGCACGCCGCTAACCACCCTGTGATCCCTACCCTGTTTTTGCACACCGCAGGTCTTGATCCGGGAATATTTCAGCACAGAAGAAGTTCTCAAGAGATCCCTCCAGGAAGAGTTAGTAAACTTTTCTTCTAGTCCAGCCCCTTAAAGGCGGCGCAACTGTCTTTGAGCCTTGGATTGGCGGCAAGTTTACGAATCATCTCCAGCCCGATTACCTGATCGTTCAGGTCTTTAACGGATGGATCACCGTGATCATTCGGTTGAATTCCGCCATTTTCCGTAGCCTTGCGCAGTTCGGGAACGGTGACCGCATTTACCAGCATTTCCATAGCCTCGAGCACAAGCTCGCCTACCCTCTCAGAACCGGATGGCCCACCTACCACTTCCCTGACTATCTTTGTCATTCCAGGACCTACCCGGACTCCAATTAACTTCTTCTCGGCCTCCGAAAGATCCGGAATCAATCCCAAAGCGTCTCTGCTGACATCAAGCGTGGCAGACCTGATGTCCAACGCCGGGGTCTTGACATCCAGGACGACTGCGCATGAGAACAGATTGTCATCTGCCCGCAGGGTTATTCGCCATAACCCGGATTCAACTTCTTCCACCGTAGTAAGGTTGTGCGACTGAAAATCTAGTATCAAAGCGCCCCCTTTTAGTTTTTGGAATATAGTAAGAAAGGACAAATAAAATGGCGAACAAACATTAGCTGCTATTTTACGGTAAACTTTCGAACTATAAAGGGTAAATGTCAAGATGTTTCAAGAAGAAATAGAAACTATTTTGACCTCAAGTGAATCAGCGGACTTATGGTTCAGAACAAATTTTGAGCCGTCTTCGCTGACCACGGTCCACTCCGTCTGGTCTTCAGAGCGCGGCCCCACCGTGATCATCATCCCAATGTTCAGACCACGCCGGACCTCGGAATCGGGCAAACTGACAATTTCACATTTTACACCCTCACTAAGGAAACTCAAACTGCAAACCCCTCCAATGACACTGTGAGCGCCACTCCGGGGTATCATGGACCCATGCGGGTCATATACCGGGTGTCCAAGGAGGTCATCCAGATAATCAACCGACTCACTGTCGTGAAAATGTTCCAGTTCGTGCGCCCTGACATGTATCTCCGAACTTGCGGCCAATCCGACATGACTCATGTAGGCCTCCCACAGTCGGTGAGCCCTCAGGATGCGACCTGCCTCCTGAGTCCCTGATTCTGTTAGGGCA
The DNA here is from genome assembly GCA_964401595.1 of uncultured Desulfomonile sp. GTDB lineage: Bacteria > Desulfobacterota > Desulfomonilia > Desulfomonilales > Desulfomonilaceae > CAITZA01. Next base: position 6,111 of record CAYNZA010000097.1, on the reverse strand, counting down.
ATGGTCATTCCACTGATTTCGAGAAGTCCATCCCTGGACATCTTCTTTAAGGCCTTGCTAAATGTCGCTGCCCCGACCGATATTTTTCTTTTTAACTGATCGAGGTTTGTGACACCGTTGAGCCTGCTGGTCTCAACAAGAATGTCTTCCACCAGTTGTTGGGGCGCCATTTGCCTGAGTCGCAACCACCTGGCCAACAGACCGTAATTTGGAGCAATAACCAGGACTACCAGAAATTGCACGGAGCAGAAGAGCATGATGGCCCCGCCCCCCGAGGAATCCAGCCACATACTCAGGTAGAGGCCGCCAAACACACTGGTGACACCAAATACGGCCGAAAGAATCATCATCCGATCAAGTCTGTCACTCAACAAATAAGCTGAAGCGGCCGGAGTTATCAGCAAACCCACCACCAGGATCACTCCCACCATGCTTACTGCGCTGACCACCACCAGTGAAACGCATGTAGTCAACGTATAGTCAATCAAGAGAACAGGCATCCCGATAGAAGCGGCCATGACTGGATCGAAACTTGTCAACTGAAATTGTCTGAAGAACAATACGATTATTGAGAGAACTATTCCTGCCGATATGGCGGCAACCCACAGGTCGGAATCCGCCACGCCCAGGACATCCCCCATGATGAAGTGCATCAGGTCGATGTGTATATATCCCCTGAATACCGAAACCAGAACTACCCCGGCGGCAAAAACCCCGGTGTACATTATCCCGATGGCTGCGTCGTCCTTAACCCTGGAGAATCGCGAAACAAAACCGATTGAAGCCACTGTAATCAGGGCTGCGATCAATGAGCCTATCAACATTGCGGGGGCATGAGCTTCCGTATTGAACAAAAGCTTCATGAACAAATAGCCTCCGGCCACTCCCGCAATCATTGCGTGGGAAAGAGCGTCGCCCAGAAACGCCATGCGTCTCAAAATTACCAGGCATCCGACAACACTGCACACAAGGGCGGCAATTGATCCTCCGATGAGAGCTTTCTGAAAAAAAGTTTCCCTTAGAGGAGACACAAACGCTTCCAGCAGGAATTCAACCACAATGCCCCCCCATCTCATCCATCGCCGAGAAGATCTTCAGTTTTCCTTCATAAACTTCGCTCAGCAATTCCTGGTTCAGGACCTGACGGGGCTCTCCATAGGCATAAAGCCTCTGTTTTATGAGCATTAGCCGGTCAAAATATTCTGCGGCGGTAGTCAAGTCGTGGTGAACCACAACAAGGGTTCGTCCTGTAGATTTGGCCCTTTCCAGAACATCCAGTATTGCCCTCTCAGTGGCGGCGTCCACACCTGCAAACGGCTCATCGAGCAGAAGGATTTCAGACCCTTGAGCAAGCGCTCGAGCCATGAACACACGTTGCTGCTGTCCACCGGAGAGTCCTCCTATCTGCCTGTTCCTGAAATCGGACATCCTGACCATTTCCAGGGCATTATCCACTAGCTCACGGTCCTCTTTCCCAGGGTCTCTCCACCAGGGGATGTTGGGATATCGTCCCATCATGGCCACTTCATGCACAGTTATGGGGTAGTCCCAATCAACTGCGCCTCTCTGTGGAACATACGCTAGTTGTCCCTTAGCCTTTTCAATCGGCTTGCCAAGCAATTGAATGGAACCCAGATCAGGTTTTACAAATCCCAGAATTGATTTGACAAGTGTGGATTTTCCAGCGCCGTTCGGACCTATTATCCCTACTAACAACCCCTGCTCTACGCTCACATTTACATTGAGCAAGGCTGGCCGAGGTCCGAAGCTCACTGTGAGGTTCTCGACTTTTATTGCGGGAATCCTCTTGTTTTCAATGCTCATTCTGATCCCCAGCAGACGTGACCGGCTTGACCTCGATCCTGAAGGTCGATAGTAACCTTGAGCCGGGGTCTGCCCAGAAAGTCCTGTCCATTAATTCGCTATGAAACCGGAATAACTGGACTCTAACTGCGCCTGCGGTCTGAACGGCTTTGTGAGGAGGATTGACCTCGAGCAGGAATTCGTTGGGGCCAATTAGCACACTATTGATCTTGTCAAGTGTTATAGATTGTCCGGCGGCGGATGAATCCTTGAGAGTCAGTATTTCATGTCCGTTGAGCTTTAAAACCAAAGCGTTGCCCGGGTCGTCCTGCGTGTTTGGAGCGAACGGATCTCTCTGGGCGCTGAAAGATGTCGTTACAACCACTCTGTAATCAGCCTGGTCTGTTTCTACTTTCAGGGCTGCCGGGGCCGAAACTGTCTGTCTGACATTCATGTACGAAGTCAGACCACCAATCAGGACTACCCAGATCAAGATTGCAAGAAGTGGTCTCATATCTCCAAAAACCTCACTTCAGAGCCCCTACTATTGTCAAGACGTTTTCACGCATCATACCGATGTAGGTTTCACCTGCTGATCCTTCAGCTCCCATGGAGTCTGAATACAGTTCACCGCCAATACTGACTCCGGCCTCTCGCGCCAATTCCCTGATAAGTTTTGGATTCACGCTGCTTTCTACGAATACCGCTTTAACACCGAGGCTCTTTATGGAGTCAACAACCGCTTTGAATCTCGAAGGGGTCATCCCAGCGCCTATTTCAGAACCGGTGGACCACCCTAACGGAGCCTGATTCTTAAAGTCGAACTCCTGAGCGAAGTAATTGAACGCATCGTGACTGGTAACCAGAATTCTTTGTTGAAGGGGAATCATATGGACCATTTGCCGGATCCAGGAATCCAGCGTACGGAGCTGTGCGAGATACAATTTTGCCCGCGCCTCGAGTTCCCATTTAATGGATGGATCCGCCAAGGCCACACCCGACACAATATTCCTTACATAAATTGCCGCATTCCCGGGGGAAAACCACGCGTGAGGATCCAGTGTTTTCTTGCCGTCGGTCTCAAGTATTAGAGGTTTTACTCCGTCCGCCGCTGTGATTATCGGTTTACCGGCATCCCTGGCCAGAGTCGCCATCCAGTTTTTGCCCTCAAGGTTGAGGCCATTCTGAATGCATAAAGTGGCCCGAACTGCCATCTGAGCGTCCCGCGGAGTAGGCATGTAAGTGTGAGGATCAGCGCCGGGGGCTAAAACGCATTTCACCTCGAAAGAATCACCGACAATGTTTCTGGCAAAATCGGCCAGTTGAGTGGTTGAACACAGGATAGACGGCTTTTCAGTCGTTTGACTTTGTGAAGCCAAGGAGTCGGATTTCAACATGCTAGAATTTGCAAGCAGAATTAACGCCAGGTTGATCAACAAAATCTTTTTGAGAACTGCCATCTTGAATAGCCGCCCATTCAGAGTGTCGGTTGATAATCATTTGTTCATGAGGACAGATTTTGGTAAACAATCCTGGCGCCGATTGCTATAAGGACTCCTCCGCCAATTCTTTCCGCCCATTCCCCAAGGTGCGCGCCGGCGCTCTTGCCAATTCTAGTCCCAATGAATGTCATCAGAAACGCAGCGACCCCGATGACAGCCGCCGGCCCCCATATAGTCATGCCAATCAGGCTGAAAGAAACACCAATTGCCAATGCGTCAAGACTCGTGGCTACCGACAACCCCACAAGGCTCCAGCCTCTCGTGGGATCGTAGTCTTTTACACGCTCTTCCGAGTCCTTGGACTCAACTATCATCTTGACCCCTAGTCCTGTCAGTATGGCAAACGCTATCCAGTCGTTAATTCCGCACATGTGTTGAGAAACTACCGCTCCTCCATACCATCCGATTATTGTCATCATCGACTGGAACAGGCCAAAATGCCACGTCAACCTGAAGGTATGACGTAAGGTGACATCCTGCAGCCCTCCCGAAACGGCGGCGGAAACAGCAAAAGCGTCCGCTCCCAATGCTATCGCAGTAATGAGAAGAGTGATATTATCCAATCTCGGGAGGCTCCTTTAATCAAGCGTCTTTACCATGAAATTGTTTACAGCACGACATGGGCATCGTCAAGCAATGCCTGACCTCAAACTGAAAACGGGGCGCTTCGACAGCACAACTTTTTCTGATGACTTACGCAAGTCAGGGGGGACCTATATTTACATGAAAAGCGATGATATTTTCTCTGAAAACTTTTCACTCCATCCTGTTCCACCTGCTGACCGACAACATGAGCGCCCTGTAGGGGACTCGCCTGTTAAGGAACGCAGTTTTTCCGAGCGACATTTCAAACAGCTTCGGGAATTCGAAGACACACATTTCTGGTTCGGCTACAGAAACGATTTAATTGCATGGGCGCTAAAACGCTTTTTCGGTTCAGTCCATAATTTTCTCGAGATAGGATGTGGAAACGGGTTTGTTTCAGCTCATCTGGAAAAACTCTTCCCGTCGACCCATTTTATTGGCGTTGACTTGTTCACCGAAGGCCTATCCTTCGCCAAACAGCGCTTGCGGAGAACATCCCTGGCCCTCATGGATTTGCGGCGCCCTGCTTTCAAATCCGCATTCGAAGCTGTTGGGCTTTTTGATGTGCTGGAACACATATCAGACGACCGGACTGCTCTGAAAAACCTGCACGATATGATGAAGCCTCGTGGTCACCTCATCATAACCGTTCCACAACACCAGTGGATGTGGAGTGAATCCGACAAAATTGCCTGCCACAAAAGGCGCTATTCGAGGAAGGAATTGTCTGATAAACTCTCGGAGGCGGGATTTGAGGTTGTCTATGTTACATCTTTCATCTCAATGCTGCTTCCATTTCTTGTTTTTTCCAGAAAATTACTAACGCTGTCCGCAATAAAAACAGACATTAACGAGTTGAACATATCTCCGGCCGTGAATAGGGTATGTGGAATGATTTGCAATCTGGAGGGAATGATTCTGAAGAAGGGCTTCCCGGCCCCTTGTGGAGGCTCAATTCTGGCGGTGGGCATCAGGCCATGACAGCTTTTTCATGCGCTCTTCACCTGAAATCGGGATCTGTCAAAAACATGGAATCTTGGGGCCTGATCTGTATAAAGAAGCCTCTGAAGATTGTTGAATGGATTCTGGGGCATCATTGTCAGGGGGGAGTTTCACGTCCCGCAGATAAGTTTTGGAGGGTCTTGACTAGACGCTGTCATTCCTGTTATTCAGGTGACTATTGGATGCGAACGGAACGCGGTGTAAATCCGCGGCGGTCCCGCCGCTGTAACCGGCGACGAATCCCTGTAGTCCACTGTTCGGTAAAAAACGGACGGGAAGGAAGGGAGGAGGTTAACCCGGAAGCCAGAAGACGAGTATCCAATCACGGGGTAAACTAATGGAAAAGGTAGCCCCTGCCTTCCGTAATGGAGGCAGGGGCTTTTTATTTGGCGGGAATGAAAGCGCTAATACTTAAGGACATTGGCCGGCTTGTTTGCGAGGATATCCCCGAGCCTGTTCCGAGGCCAGGTAAAGTTTCGGTTCAGGTGACTCACTGCGCGTTATGCCGCACTGACGCCAAAATGTGTTTTCAGGGGCAAAGGGATTTGACACTCCCGAGAGTCCTGGGACATGAAATATCGGGAATCAGGGAAGATACCGCTGGGCGTGTCGTAGCTTGGCCGGGTGAATCATGTGGTATGTGCAGTTTTTGTAGATCGGGGAATGAAAACCTTTGCGACTCGGTCAGAATCCTCGGTTTTAACTCTGACGGCGGGTTGGCCCAAAAGATCATGATTGCCGAGTCATCTCTTGTCGCCATACCACCCTACCTTTCCGATGATATAGCTTGCCTGGCAGAGCCTCTGGCATGCGCCATAAACGCAATAGAACGAATAGGGCCCGGTAATGGCGACAGCCTGCTTATATTCGGGGGAGGAAGCGCTGGAATGCTTTTGGCTCTGGCGGCAAAGACATTTGGTTTGATACCTTTCATAGTAGAGACCAATCCCGCCAAGCTGATTAAAAGTCGTACTTTTAGAGAGAAAATGTCAATCGACTCAAGCCAGTCAGTCAAGTCTGACTACTATGACCTTGCCATCAACGCTTGTCCGTCGATTGACGCTGTGATGAGAGGCGTCACAAGAATTGTAAAAGGGGGCCGCTTTTGCCTTTTTAGTGGATTGGCTAAACAGGAGACCCTGCCTGCCGCTTTGTTGAACGAAATCCATTACCGTCAGCTTCAACTTGTCGGAGCTTATGGATGCACACTGAGAAATAT
>CAYNZA010000096.1:0-11248 GCA_964401595.1 uncultured Desulfomonile sp. | reverse complement strand
TCCAGCGCCTTGGCGCTTTCACCGCTCTGATCCACTGAGCCGAAAGAAATGAGGATTCGCTTCATCGATCCAACTCGAGGGTTCAACTTACTTCTGAATTCATGAAATTCAGGTCTCAACAGCGCAAACTGGGGACCCAACATCAAGTTGGCTTTTTCGGGAAGAAGTCTTGCATAAACCGGCATGGAGTCCAAACCAAGGTTCTGGTTCAATAGCAGATCACAGTCATGAAACCGGTCCGTCATGTCATCTATGACCATGATTTTCCGGACTTTGCGCCTCATACGCTGTTCCCACGCCCAATCAAGTGAATAATGGTCCACAATCAACCAGTCTGGATCCGTGTCACCAATTGCGATCGAAGTTTCAACTGAGTCATCGGCTTGGTGAGCATAGGACGATTTTTCCCTGTGCCCTTCATTGGAACAGGCTTCAGGGGTTTCATTGGAAAGGCCTTTCCCAAGAATGACGGTTTCAAGGCCGCCGGCATTCAAAAGGCTTGTTGAGTTTCCGCTAAGATCTCGACAAACAAAGATTACACGTGCGCCGTATCTGGACAATTCATCTGCGAGGGCCTTGCAGCGCATAAGATGACCGGCCCCGATCAGATTGGATGAATCGGTTCTGAAGACAACGAGCATGATGATGACTGAAATGTCGTATGAAAAGTCACGGAGCGTTATCGTCTGTTGGAGTCAGCTTTCTGCAGCAGGAACCAGGTGATGTCATCATGCGGGAAATTATTGTCACGGTGGTAACAAAATCCGTAATCTATCAAACGTATTGAAGGGAACCGATCCAGAAGTTCTCCGGCGAAATCCCTCTTGAACAAATGGTCAGAATGCCCCCGGTAGGAAACCGTAACGGGCGTTGGATTATAATATTCGGCCAGGCAAATGTATCTCATGGAGCAGGAAAAAAGTTTGTCATAAATGACGCTTAACTTTCTCGGATTGGTGTGTATGAGCAGTCCTTTGGTTAACACCATATCCCATTGCCTGTCAGTTTCGAAATCAAGAGCGGATTCGTTAAATATTTCTATTTCAGGAAACTTCTTCAACTGTTCGACCGCAAAGCTGTTGATCTCAACGGCAGTCTTCCTGCAGGCCGGCGCCAGCATGTCAATGGCCAGCAGATTGAGACCTATGTTCGACCCAAATTCAATTACGGAATTTAACGAGTCTGTTCTGGACAGGATTTTGCCAAACAGAGCTAAATTGGCATTAAGCGCTCCAGCGTTTCTAACAGTATAATCGTCTCCGAAGTTCCCATGCCACAAACATTCCTGCTGAGTCTTGAACAAATCAGTCATTGGCCCGCTGAGACCGGTTTCTGTGTCACGTGGGAGTTGATCATAGTCCATGTAGGGTTATTCTCCATTATTTCAATCACTTCTCTTAATCCCAGTGAAAGCTCATCCCTATCTTCCCACGCCCTGAAAATACGCCTCAAGAGCTGGTAATCGTCCAGTGTGTCAAGTGTGAGCCTGTACTGAGAGAGATCTCGTTTTGAGACATGGTCCACTATTGTAAACCTGTCCGGATTTTCATAAACGCCTGTTGTCACATGTTCACGGTGATGGGGTTTTCTTGACGTCAAATAGCATGCAGTCAATGTTGCCCGCGTGAAAACCTCAGTGTCGAGGCCTCTAGGATATGTCCTGATTCGACAGTTTGAGAGCAAATCGACTTTATCCACGCCTGATGTCATGTGTCGAAATCTGGTGACCATTTCCGACACCAAACCAGGATCAATGAGCGGGCAATCAGCAGTGATTCTTACTATAATTTCCGCTCTGAAAGTTTCAGCGGCCTCCAAATATCTGCCCAATACATCTTTCTCGCTTCCCCTGAACACGGACGCTCCATTTTCTGACGCGACCATTGCGACTTTGTCATCGAAGGAATTCCTGGTAGTGGCGACCACTATGTCGTCGAAAACTCCAGCCTTGCTTAACCTCAATATGACATGGGAAAGGACTTCTCGTTGGCCGAGACCAAACAAGACCTTTCCCGGCAAACGACTGGACGTCATTCTTGCCTGGATAATGGCTACGGTCCTGGGGCATTGGTTCTTGTGATGAAACCGGGATTCAACTTTTTTTATCATTGAATTGATGAAGCGACTCGCGACGGGTTTTAAGCAAAACAGGTGTCACATGAAAAAACTGGAATAAACGAACGTCAACATCAAAATATCTCTTTGATCAAAGATTGTCATAGTTGACTTTCGTAAGACTGAAATTGGAGTCTTTTATCAATCTGCCGGCTGAATCGGTCATGAAGAGTTGCCGGTTGGTATAATGGTCGCATATCTTTTGGAACTCGACGCTGCCAACTCCAACAGGATACAAGATTTCATAAAGTGGTTTGTCCAGATATGTCATGGGAAATTTGCCGTCATGTTTTCGGACTATGGAAAGGCCTTCCTCTCTGGTGATTCTTTGCCTTCGGATGTGTAATGAGGCAATGTCGGTAGCCCGGCCGAAACCGAACTTCAGGAACTTGAAATAATCATGAATTCCTGTCTGATAATTATCAAGGTTTTCATAGTTGACCATCGAGCCTTCAACGGTCTTTGGGAAGGTTTCGAAACCGTTAGTTTGTGAAAGTAATGCGTTCAGAAACCCATCCCAGGGAAGATAATGGCCAAGAAAAATGCCGTTGACCCCAACCTCGCCCAACTGTTCATCACTTGGATAAGTGTAAGGGATTAGATGTCTTTCTTCTATTCCATCCACGCCAACAAGGTCTTCCACTTTCATCCCCAGTAATCCCCCATATTCATGCAGCCATTTCCGGTTCAGAAGATTATTCTGTGAAGCTGTCGCATGTCCACCGTATTCATTCTGGGAATTTTCCCCCCAGATTATCAATGGAATGCCGTATTGCACTGCGATCCTTGCAGGAATTGTGAATATGGCGACATGTTCCGGCCATGATATGTCACCGACACTGATCAGCCCAATCCTGTTCAGTTTTCTACGAATGACCGGGTTGGCGCTGAATTCAATGAGATCCACTCCGAGATTTTTCAAACTCTCCAGGTTTCTTCGGCCTAGTTCTGACAAATGACATGTAGTAGCTGTGACACACAGTGGATTCATGCCAAATTCGAGCATTTTTAAAACCTGGTAAACGCTATCCTTCCCTCCACTTACAGGAATAACGCAATCCCAGTAACTGCCGTTGTGCGAGCGATAGCGTCCCAATACGTCCAGCAATTCTCTTTTTCGTTGAACCCAGTCCGTGTTTTTTCGGGATTCATAATTCCGACAGGCGCTGCAGACCCCCAAATCATCCAGAGTCAGATCGGGCCTGGTTGAAGGTGTAACGCACCTGACACAATATGTGATGCTCACGGTTTATCCCCCCTGATCAGAAAATTGAGTTATTCACATGCGCAAGTTATAGATTGAACTACCTTATCCATGGACTCACTCGTGAGATCCGTATATAGAGGCAAAGTCAATGCGCTTCTGCCGTGGAGTTCAGATTCAGGATACATTCCTGGGGCAAAACCGAGTTTGCGGTAATATGGCTGGAGATGGACCGGCATATAATGGAGATTCACTCCGATGCCTGACTCACGCAACTCATGAAAAACATCGCGATGCTCCGTTTGTCCGGAATTGTTCAGTAACCGAACCACGAACAGATGATAACTCGATCGATTGCCGGGTGACACCGACTGAAATCCAAGTGGCAGGCCATCTAGTCTTTTTCTGTATTTTTGAGCCAGGGAGTTTCTCACCCCGGTGATTTGTTCCAGGCGGGACAACTGGCTCAAACCCAACGCAGCCTGGATGTCACTCATACGATAGTTATACCCCAAGTCAATCTGCTCATAATACCATGGCCCCTCAGGGCGTCTCTCCATTCTATGAGGGTCTCTGGTAATTCCGTGAGACCTCAACAAGGACATTTTCCATGCCAGTTCCTCGTCATTGGTGAGCGCCATTCCACCTTCTCCGGTGGTGATCATTTTCACTGGATGGAAACTGAAAACCGTAATGTGTGACCATTTACAACTACCGACCGGCTCGCCGCCCCTTGATGCCCCCAGAGAATGGCTTGCGTCTTCCACAACCTTGAAACCAAATTTTTGCGCAAGTTCCCATATTGATTCCTGGTCGGTGGGCTGACCCGCAAAATGCACGGGAACCACGATCTTTGGCAAGCGCCCGACAGACTGGGCATGAATGAGTCGCCTTTCCAGCAGGCTGACACTCATGTTCCAGGACTCCGGATCTATATCAACGAAATCGACGTTTGATCCACAGTAAAGACCACAGTTGGCTGACGCTACGAAGGTGTTTGGGACTGTCCAGAGTGTGTCACCAGGATTCAGACCCAGTGCCAGACATGCTACATGAAGAGCTGACGTTCCGCTGTTGACGGCTATAGCGAATCCAGCGCCGCATGTTTCGGCCACAGCATGCTCGAACCTTGGAACAACCGGACCTTGGGTCAGGAATTCCGATTCGAGGACTCCCGTTACCGCTTTGATATCGCTCTGAGCGACAGAGTGCAGGCCATAAGGGATCATGTTATTCCCGAAAGGTGGTTGAACTGCCTGATCTGATCGACATTCAGAAAAACCGGATTGGCCCCGGAACTGTATTCAAACCCCTGCTGCACAGGCTCACCTTTTTCCTGAAGGGCGTCGGTTTCAAAATCGGAGCAATCATTTCCCCAAAAAGTAATAGAAGGCTTTATGACGTAGTGATCGGCGAACTCAAGTGTCAGATGTGAGTCATCCTTAGGACACATAACCTCATGAACCTTCTCTCCCGGACGTCTGCCGACTATCCTGATCGGCATTTTGGGCGCCATTGCCTCAGCAAGGTCGCTTATTTTTATAGATGGAATTTTCGGCACAAATATTTCCCCACCCCACATTCGCTCAAAATCCCTGAGCACAAAATCGACGCCTTGTTGCAGAGTAATCCAGAACCTCGTCATGTTTTCATCTGTGATAGGTAAATGGGCGGCCCCCTGGTCGAGAAGTTTCTTGAAAAATGGCACAACCGATCCTCTGGATCCAACAACATTCCCGTATCTCACAACGCTGAATCGTGTTCGCCGGTCGGAACCGACGAGATTGTTCGAGGCCACAAAAAGCTTGTCCGAGCAAAGCTTAGTGGCTCCATAAAGGTTTATGGGATTAGCCGCCTTGTCTGTTGACAGGGCAATCACTTTTTTGACATTACATTTCAGAGCCGTCTGAATGACATTCTGTGCCCCGTGGATGTTGGTCTTTATGCACTCCATGGGATTGTATTCAGCGGCTGGAACCTGTTTTAGGGCCGCCGCATGAATTACATAATCGACGCCACGCATCGCCAACCTCAATCTCGACTGGTCTCTGACGTCTCCAATGAAAAAACGCATTACGTCATTTGGGAACTGCATTGCCATTTCTGACTGTTTAAGCTCATCGCGGGAATAGATTATAATTTTATTAGGAGCATGCCTTTCCACGAGGGTTGTCGATAGAAGTTTTCCAAAAGAACCGGTCCCTCCGGTAACCATTATATTGCTGTTGCTAAACATATGCCCCCCGACCCGTTGTATGTTACCCCTTCGAAATTACCTGCGGGTAATGTTTAAACGCTGAATTTTTCATAGGCCTCGCAGATTTTCGCTGTTGGACCAAATTCCTTTACCTCCCCGTGTTCCAGCCAATAAACGGACTCACACAGCGCTTTAAGCTGATCGAGGCTGTGAGAAACCACCAGGACCGTGACCCCGGCTTTTCGAAATTCGTCGATTCGTTTGCCACATTTTCTCTGGAAGGCTCCGTCTCCTACCCCAAGAATTTCATCAACTATGAGAATGTCCGGTTCGACATCGGTGGCTATTGCGAAACCCAACCTGGCCAGCATGCCGGAGGAATAAGTGCGCAATGGAGCGTCCATGAATCCGCTTAGTTCAGAAAAACCAACGATTCCATCCATCTTCTGCGACAGTTCCTTGTTGGTCATCCCCAGGATAGTTCCATTTAAATAGACGTTTTCTCTGCCGGTAAGCTCTGGATCAAAACCGGCGCCCAGTTCAATCAAGGGAGCTATGCGGCCACCAATAGTGATGTTCCCCTCAACTGGTTTGATGACGCCTGACACAACCTTGAGGAGCGTGCTTTTTCCGGCTCCGTTTCGCCCTATTATCCCGACCGCCTTTCCGGATGGGACTTCCAGGCTGACGCTGTTTAAGGCAAGAAGCTCTTCATATTCATAACGGCCCGCCTTGATCCGTGAAATCATGAATTCTTTGAAAGACCTGATCACCTGCTTTGGGATTTGATACCTTACAGTTAAACCGGAGATTGAAATTGACCCTGAACCCATTGATTCCCGGAAACAAGCCCTAAACATGATAAATGAACAAATCTTCCAGCCTTTTAAATACGATATAGCCGATGATCAAGGCGCCGGCAGAGATAAGTATTGAAAACAGTAGCGTAGTGACCTCAGGAGCAGTCCCGTAATAGACGGGGTCCCGGAAGCACCGAACCAGATGATACATAGGATTCAAATGAAAGAGACCGGCATATTTTGGAGGTATGATCTCCATTGGATACATTATCGGGGTCAGGAACATCCAGGGAGTCAACAACACCCGGTACATTTCCCCGAAATCATGAAAGAACACCGAGAGAGCGGATACTATGAACGATACGCCCAGAGTGAACCATGTGACCAGAATCAACGCAGGCCCGATATACAAGATCGAAAGATTCACCCCTTTGCCGAAAATCATTAATAGCCCCATCAGGGGTATCATTGCAAAGCCCAGGTTGATCAGATTGGATACCACACTCGACAAGACAAATGTTGTTTTGGGGATGTAAACCTTTTTCATCAGAGTTCCGGAAGCCAGGATACACTGACATGAATCCCCCGTGGTTTGAGCAAAAAAATTCCAGACCAAAAAAGCCGACAAGAAATATATGATGAAATCCTTTGTCCCAAAACGGAATATGGTCGAAAAGACTATCGTGTAGACCACAGTCATGATTACCGGATTCAACATTGTCCACAGGAATCCGATGGCCGACCGTTTGTAACGTACTGTCAGATTGCGCTTGACCAGATTTGATATTAGGTCCCGGTGACTGGAACTTGAGAATCCCGACAACATGTGGTCAAGGCCTCTTTTGATCAAATTCCCATAAAGATTCAAATTGACGGCACTCATGTCTTTGTTATCCGGTTTAACGCCGATTCAGTTAATTGATGTTCAATATTGGAACCTGTTTAGAGGACACAGGATCAGTCCGGAATTGAAAGTGTCCCGCATTTTTAAGCATTTTTCCCGTAGACGAATTAGGTCGTATCGATCCAGTATCCCTTGATTCAGTTCAAGTGATTGATCGAGTTCCAGGGAATACATTGGGCCAGAGTGGTGACGGAGCAGATGATTTGCTTTTTGCTGGGTCAAATTACTTTTGTCCGGGTGGGTGAAGTTGTTTGACGGCGAGACAAATCGGACATCAGCATTAGCAAAAGGAATGACATAAGACATGGGATCACCTCCCAACATCAATACGACGCTTCCATTCGGGAGTTCAGGAAAATCCACTTTTATCAGTTCACTACCGAGTCCGGAGCGCCCCCAATCCGGATATACCGTAGTCGCAAGTATGACGAATGTCATCACGGCCAAAAGTCGCGAGCCAAGAGAAGTTTTCCGGATGCAAACTCTGACCAGCATGACAATGACCAGGCCGGACAACATCTCTACCGGCACAGCGTACCTGTAAATTGAAAAGCTCATCAACCAGATTGCGTATGAAACCCAAAAGAAAACCATGACAAATCTCTCGCTACGTGTCATGGCCACAGACTTATTCATTGCCAACCTGTCGTTAAAGGACATAATTGTGCTCTGAAAGACATGAAAAACCGAAACCACCATGGCCATACCCACTCGCAGATCTCGCATGACCAGTTCTGTCACCAGGTTGTTGGTTGAAAACCAGTAAAGCGGGTAAAACAAATACTGAGACCAATCACGTGGAAGAAAACGTTGATCTGAGAAATTTACCGGGTCTGCCCACGGTGACAGGAAAATTTTATTGAAAAATGGGAATACAGGGCTTTGAAAATGATATTGCATCTTCACAAACCAAGGTAGTGACACAATCAGAAACACTACCGACAGGGTCACGACCATGATCGTTACACGACACAGGTTTTTGTTTTTCAGCCCGATGCCGGCGGCCGACGAAATTACAAACGCAACCGCATAAATGGCGCAGGTCCATTTCAGAGCCGTGGCCGCCCCAAACAGTGCGCCGACCTTGACCCAGACAACTTTATCCGGCTCAGCGTCATCATCCTGAAGTTCCCTGACAACGAGGTAAACACAGTAAAGCGTCACAGTTGCAAGGATGACTTCATGGCTGCTTGAACCTATTTGAGATATGAAAGAACTTCCGCTAGAACCAATCACAACTGAGAGAATGACAACGAAATGATCTCTGGGGGAGGACCCGTTTAACAGGATGCAGGAAATCCTGAACAGGAAAAGCGCTCCCAGTCCGGCTACACATCCGCTCAGGAAAACAGCGATTGGAACAGGTAATGTATGGAATACCCAGCAATATATGACATCCAATATGGGATTGAAATAGGTTTGAATCTGCGCAGGAGCTATATCGAAATTGAGCCTTGAGTTGACGGCTGAGTATGCATTGTATGAGTGATAATTCTTCAGGTCCCAGTTGGCATCCGGACCCATCCATACCGATAACAGCCCAAATGAAGACAAAAACAGGACACTCATCAATCGATTTTGCGGGTTAAATTGGATTGCATTCAATATTTTCAAATCAATTCAATAAAAAATGAACATGTTGAGAAATAATTTCAGGATGGAAGGGTATTGGAAAAATCCGGATTCAGATCTGTGAAGGCGCAGTCATGGGCTCACTGTCGCCCTAGATAGAAAAGCCTTTTCACTTCCTGGCGCCCTCTTTTCACAGACTGTAATATGACTCCGGCCACAGAAAACAGCATGGCCAGAAGGAGCGTCAGCACAGAATACATGGCCATGAAATCGCCCGGATGCGTGCCATCAACCAGGTATTTGTTAACATCAGGAAGTCCGCTCAGTATTGAGGCCAGGAACAATGAGGCGGCAATCAGACCGAAAAAAGTCAGCGGTTTCTCTTCACGAAACAAATTGATCACTGCAACAAGAATTTTTATGCCATCTCGATAGGTATTCAATTTACTGTGGGAACCTTCAACACGGGGTTTATATTTAACATCGTGCTCCCCGAAAGGCGCTCGTAGTTCCAGCGCATGGACAGTCAGGGCCGTTTCTATCTCAAATCCGCATACCAGGTAAGGAAACGTTTTTACAAACCGCCTGGAGAAAACCCGAAAGCCTGACAGCATGTCGTTTACCCTGCGCCCAAACATGGCTGAAACTATCGAATTGAAAAAGAAGTTTCCAAACGTATGGCCTGCCCTGTAACATGAACTGTTGACCGGCTTTCTTACCCCCACGATCATGTCACAATTCTCATGAATCAACTTCCTGATCATCAGGTCGATATCGGTAATGTCATACGTGTCATCGCCATCGATCATGACGTAAACGTCCGCCTCAACATCGGCGAACATTCGATTGACTACGTAACCTTTGCCCTGCCGCTTCTCATGGCGCACGTGAACGCCCTGTTCAACGGCGGCCTGGAGTGTCTGATCGCTAGAATTGTTGTCATAAACATAAATGTGCCCCTGAGGCAGGATTGCCCTGAATTTCTTTATGACAGATCCGATGGTTTCCGCTTCATTGTGACACGGAATGATTATGGCTATTTCAGGGCTCTTACTCAAATTAATCATGATGGTGCGATCAATCCATGATCGGCCAAAAGCTTCGCCGAATTACATTTCCTTAACTATCTGTAATCACATTAACTATTGGTTTTTTTTGATCAGTAACAGTTGATTTCGGCTATTGGCCGGCAACAAACAAGTCTGGTCAGTCGGCGCTCGTTTGACGACAGATAAGATCTATCGTGGCCCGAGCGCCGGTTGGCCCCCCGCCATCGGATAATTCATTTTTTTTAGTTGATTCAGTTTGGGAAGTAGCGAACCAGTCCCGGATATGAATGTTCCCAACGTTGCATGGCTCAGACGTTTTCCAACCGATCAGATTCGACCCAAGCCTGGCCAGTAAGGAATTTTTACACCCCGCAAAAGAACAATCTATCTCGATAAGAGCGAAAAAAGGCTGGTTGTATTGGATGGTACAAAACATACCACTATTGCCCCCCCGTCAGAGCAAGATGTGCTTACA
Organism: uncultured Desulfomonile sp.; assembly: GCA_964401595.1. GTDB lineage: Bacteria > Desulfobacterota > Desulfomonilia > Desulfomonilales > Desulfomonilaceae > CAITZA01. The sequence continues at coordinate 932 of CAYNZA010000096.1, read as the reverse complement.
AATATGCTGGGACTAATGTAGATCCATCGAAATCAAAAAATCAACAGAAATTTTTCGGTTTGACGACTTTTTTCCGAAGTTGTCGTCGGCAGGTCGTAAAACTGAACTATTCGAGGGTTCTTCAATTTGAGTAAGTCGGCAAGCTTAACACCTATGGTTATCTGTTAAATATGTCCATAATATCAAATGGTTAAAACACAAAGCGGAAAACCGCCCCTGGGTTCCTGCTTACACGTCCAGGTTCGTCTGCGACCTTTCAGCCAGATTGATTGAAACTCAGGACCGAACCGAACGCGTCGCGCATTGCGACATCAGTTTTTGTTTTATCTGGATTTTCACGACTACCAGACCGTCGGCGTAAATCCCTCCGGATTCTGTATGTCCATAAGCTCATCGCCGACCGCCAGGGCCAGGATTCCATTCTTTGTGGCGAAGTTGACGACACTCTCGTCAATACTGACGGACGCGACAGACCCAATGATTTTTCTATCCCTGTATTCAGGAAAATATTCCCGGGTTATCGCAATGGTGTCTATAAGGTCCGTAACGTCTACAGCCTTCAGGCTGCTTTTGGTTTCATTGATCATGACGTAGTCGCAGCACTCGGCCACCACATCGAATTCCCGGAGTCGTCGAACATCGCCCCTATAGGCTCTCTTGATCCGCTCATTTGCAAAACACAGAGTTTCCTCGTCGAGACTCAGCGCCAGCTTCATCACCCTGCATATACTCGGGGAGACGATGTCCTCAATCAGGCGACCATATTTGTTGGCTATGTCTCCCAACTGGCGGTTAAATTCCCGAGTCTCGCGCCTGCTTTCATCCCGGAACCGGAGCATGTCATCCTTGAATTCCTTCATTTCATTCTTGAAATCTCTCATCTCTTCCCTGAAAAGACGGTTTTCCTCCTTGAACTCGGCCATTTCAGCGGA
>CAYNZA010000095.1:0-11296 GCA_964401595.1 uncultured Desulfomonile sp. | reverse complement strand
TTTGTCAGGCCGGGCATGGGCCCCATGAGGCGTGGTCCCAGATTCATCAGCAAAAGCATGTACATCCCTATCATCAAGATTACTGCCGCATGAATATTGATGAAATGATTTAAAATCTCGAAACCTGCAAAAAGAAATACTGCCAGCGTTAAGGGAAATAGAAAGTCCTTGAAAGAAACAACCTTTAAATAAAACCTGCAAAACGAAAAGGTCATGGAAGTAGTGGCCATTTTGGTCAAAATGATGACCAGACAGGCCCCTTTTAAACCCCAGGCGCTCACAAGGAAATAATTGAACCCAAGATTCAGAACTGTAGCCACCGCCTGGATTGCCAGCAGGATTTTTGCCGAGCCCGAGACCATCATCACGTACGAAAAAAGATTGTTTTGAAATGAAAGAAGTATGGTCCAGACCAGGTATTGCTGCATCCAAACGGCGTCTTTATATTCCGTCGGGTATATGGCTCCGATGATCAGACTGCTCTCTGCCGATAAAAAGAACATTATGGGAAATGCGAATGCGCTTAACCACTGAGCATTGCTCCTGATAAGTTTCTGAGCCTCCTGTTTTTGATTCAGCCACAGACCTGCCAGAAGGGGAAAGATTACCCAACCGAGAAACTGCTCAGAAGCCAGTACCGATACAGCGTCCACTATGTTCCATGTGGCGCTGTAAAATGCCACCCCAGTGACGCCGGCATATTTTTCGAGAAAGAATATGTTGGTTTTATTATAAATGATGCCGAGTATTTCAATCATGGCGAACACAATGGCCGCCATGAACATGTTTTTGGTCAGTAGCCAATGGGGTAGAACAAAAATTCCGGAGGGGTAATCCCTGACATACGTTGAGAAGGCCAGGGCTATTCTGATTACCGAAGAAACCAGTTTGAAAAGGCTGATGATGACGGGATTCAAGCCTAGGGCAGCTGCGCCAAAGCCATAGATATAAGACACAATTGAAGCCTGTATTTTAATCTGGGCTTCTCTTGACTGGAAACCCCTGACCCTTAGATCAGCAAAAAAAGTGTCGGCAATTGCCTCCGCCGCAAATCCCAAAGAAATCGAGATGAGAACCAGGGACAATTCCCATGACAAATTTCTCTGCCAGGCTATGACTACAACGCTCAGGATGGCCGGGACAAAGAGCCCCATTTTAATAATAAAAACGCGGTTGATTATTGAAGGGCACTGATCTTTGGTTGAGGCCCCCAGTTCCGAGACCAGCGGATAATATAATCCGAATTGAATGACCGTGAATACGATACTCCCGGCCGCCAGAGCGTACATTATCTGTCCGTAATCCGATGAATTAACCCAGGCCAGGTAGAGAAAAAACAGGCCACCAACGGCGCCATCGACTCCCTGAGCCGACAGCAGGCTTACAAAGCGGCTAAGTATTCCCGACTGAGACAATCTGTGGGATTTTTGGGACAGATCTTTTGAAGTGTCGGCGAAATCGGGCTCTTGTTGAGATTTTCTGGACATATTACCATTACCATAACATCTGATGGATAGGCTTGGAAGAAAAATTGCATCGAACCGTTCTTGAAACAAACATCAAAAAGGCAAATTTTAGATTTCATGATGATCTCAATAGATGAATTATCGGGAGTGTTTTTGTATACTGAAAAGTCTCACTCCAGAGAGTCAAGGGGCTGTAGATTTGAAATTAGACGATCTATTCACAATGTGCTGGCGTTCAGTGCTTCGGAACAGGCGAAGATACAAGGCTGTCATGGCCGGTATAGCGGTGGGCGCGGCAGGTTTCATAATAATTCAGACGATGGGTGACTCAGTTGAGAAAAAGATGGGAGAGCACCTGGAGCTGCTGGGCGAAGCGACGGTGATGAAAGCACAGTGGCGCAATGACGACAATTATCACCCCGGTCAGTATTACATGTCCGACGTCAAGAAATTGCGGGATATACCACATGTGATGGCTGTAGCCCCTGTTGTCTCGTTGTCAGCCGTGGACGCATTTTTCAAATCGAACGAATGGAGTCCAGGAATAATTGGCATTGATCATGAATTTTGGGCTACCCAGACGGCCAGGCTTGCAAACGGCAGACTGATAGGCCCATCCGATGTGGTGGGTAGAAAGATGGTCTGCGTTGTTGGCGAAAATGTTGTAAAGCATTTGTTGAAGTTGGACAATCCGGTCGGGGAAGTCGTGGGGGTCGGCAGCCTGAAATTTGAGATAATTGGAGTTCTGGGCGGCATTCAGAGCAATGATCTGCAGAGAATGATAGTATTGCCCATAACCACGGCCCAGAGCCTGTTTCCGGGGTTATACTGGATTCGTGAGATTTACATTCGGGTGGACGATTGGAACCACGTTGAACCTGTTTGGGAAGAGGCTATTCGAGTTCTCAGAGAATCACATCCAGGTTACGAAAGCGGACTTGAACTCATCTACTATCCCCGTAGGCTGGAAAAAGTCAAGTCTACGGTCTGGCTTGTTAAAATGTTCATTTACGCAGCGTTGATAGTCACCGTAATTCTGGGCGGTCTGGGCATAACCTCGGTTATGCTGACCGCCATCCAGGACAGGACCCGTGAAATTGGTCTCAGGAAGGCCTTGGGGGCCAAAGAGGAAATAATCTTGCTCCAGTTTCTTATAGAGGCTGTATTGATAAGTCTGATAGCGGGATTCATAGGTGTGGTTTTGGGAGTGTTCTCGGTGAACTTCCTGAAGGAACCTTTAGGTGTTGAAATTTCAAAAGCAGTTCTGACTCTGAGTGTTCTGACAGGTCTGCTTTTTACACTGCTATTGGGGATAATATCCGGAATATATCCATCATTAAAAGCCAGTCGGATGGATTCTGTAACAGCCATGAAATTTGAATGATGAGGAAACATGAAACCATCCCCGGGCGTCCTGAAAAGAGTTCATCAAAAACTTCATAACATTTTTGTCGAACCGTTGCTTAGTTCCAGAAATAGCCCCCATTTTGATGCCCTAGGGGTTAGTCTGGGGTTGGTAATTGGCTTTCTGATCCCGGTCGGAGGCCAGTTGGCCTGTCTGGGGCTGTTGCGGTTGGCCATGAGATTCAACGTCGTAGTCGCCGCGGCGTTCACTCTGGTTAGCAATCCTTTCAACATGATTCCGCTTTATTATGGATACTATCTTCTAGGTTCTCTTGTGATCGGAAAGCCTGAGCAAAAACTGGATTTTACATCATTTGAAGCGATCATGAATCCGATCATGAATGCGGATTATTTCTGGGAATCCCTGGATGCTTTCATGAATTTGAGTCGGGCCTTTCTTGTCAGATGGCTGATTGCCGCGGTGATTTTATCGGTTGTTTTCGGTTTTTTAGGCTATGCCATTTCATACAGGATACAGAAGCGCCGGGTCATGTCTGCCGCTACCGTGATGGGCAAAAAGTATCATTCATTGACTGAGAAAATGAAGAACGGGAGAAACAATGCGTAAGAGTTGTCTCCCGTAATGATACTGCTCAAAGGAGTTGTCATTGGTTGTTCGTATAGTCGTTGCAGACCTGCAGGAATTATTCATACCAAAGTTAGTCACTCTCTAATACAGAGACCAGGGCTGAGAAAATGCCGCTTATTTTAATAGCGTTGAGGCTTGTCCTCTCTATTTCACTGAGATTTCCGCGTTTGGTAATACTGACGTTCATCTTGTTATCCATTTTGGGGTATTCATGCGCGCCCAAGATTGTAATCAGTTCAAATTTGATAGCCGGAGTTGGTGAAACGAACTCGATCATCACCGTCAATAAGGAGAACGCTGAAATATTTGGCGAACAGGACTCATTAATAATAGTCCTGGAATTTCCTGAACCTCCGGGTGAAAATAGGCTCGAATTTGTGCAGAAGCTAGGGGAAGCAGTATCCCAAACGGAAGGTGTACGTAGGGTTCGTTACAGATGGCTAGACCCTGAGGATCATGAACATGTTGCCATGCTTTTCAGTCATTTCCTCTTGGGAATGAATGAACGGGAACGTGAACAGGTCAAAAAAATACTAAGTCCATCGGGGGTGGAGGACTCTATCCGTCGAACTGTTAACAGACTGTTTCTAGTAGAGAATCCATACCTTCAGAGAAGAATTCTGCAAGACCCTCTGGAACTGGGGCAATTTGTTTCATCTTCCATGGAAAGACGGATAGGCGCTGTTAGTTTAGGGGATACCTACCTGCTCATAGGCAGTCCGGATAGCACGGTTTATCTTATCCAGGTTACACCTGATTTTCCAAGTTCAGATCTTGTACATGGAAAAGCATTAATAAGCAGGATCAAAGCGCTGATTCCGGAACAGATGGAAAAGTTGACTCATGAAATCTCGATTCCCGGCGGCAAGACGGGGGAACTCAGATGGTTTATCACCGGGAAAACGGTTTTTCATCATGAGTCGGACTTGATATTTGATGAGGAGACCTTCAGGATTCTCTCTTTTTCATTCGGGGCTGTGTTGTTGCTAATGATCATCGTCTATCGGAGTGTCCTTTCGGGCTTGATCCTCATGGCGCCGATAGCAGCCGGAGTCGGACCAAATTATGGAATCATATATTTGAGTTACACCGAGGTTAATCCGGTGGTGATGGGCGCCACCGGAGTTCTGTTTGGCCTCGGAGCTGATTACGGAGTTCATTTATGGAATCGGTTTCGTGAGGAATTTGACAAAGGGAACGACACCGTTTGTTCGATCAGGACAGTTTATGAACAAACAGGGCCACCAGTAGCATTGGGAGCATTGACGAGTATTCTTGCGTTCTTGTGTTTGTGCATATCGGACCAGCCGGCAATGTCTCAGTTCGGTTATGTGGGAGCCGTCGGTCTGGCTCTAACCTTCATATCTACCGCATTCCTAGTCCCTGCGCTGGCGCTGTCAATCAGTGGATTTGGATCTGACAGATTCCCTAAGATGAGGGTAAACCTGGGCAGTTTTGCCAGGTTTTACAAAAAAGGTCCAGTCACGATAATCATCGCGTCGGCTGTGGTAATTTGCGTAGCGCTGATATTTGCGTCCAGAGTCTCTTATGAGCAAGATTTATTTCGAGTTTTTTTAGCTCGAAACATGGACTCAATGACCGTCTCTAAAATGATTTCAAAAAAATTCAGATCCAATTTTTCTCAGCCGACTCTACTCTCATTTGACACAGATGATTTTGAAGCTGGATTGAAGATTCAGAGAAAAATTGATTTGGCGCTCGAAGATCTTATGAGCCAACACGGTGAAATAGCATCCTTTGACTCAGTCTCGTATCTGGTTTCGCCTGCATCTGTGAAAAACTTGAACTTATTAGAGATTAAGGAGATATCGGATAACTGGGCAAACATTGAAAAAGCTTTTTCGGTGGCGCTGAGTCAAAGCGGACTATCCAGGGAAGCCCTGCAGGTCGTCAGAGGGTCTTTTGAGGGGACTGGCAAACTCATACAACAACTGGCAACAAACCCTGAGCAATTGTCCAACGAGGATGTTAGTGTTGAACGCTCGTGGTACACAGCCCGGATAAAGGGTAAGTACAGATTCCTTACTCAACTGAGATATTCTGAAAATGTAACCAATGCAAAAATGCTCAAGAAGGCCGACACCAATATTCTGGAGGCGTTATCGGTAATTCCGGTTGAAATTACTTTGACAGGGCCACGCCAGGTCATGGAAGAAATTTTATCCGGACTGGTTTCCGAACTCATTCGATTGGCGTTGTACGTGCTAGCTGCCGTGATCATTTTTTTCTTTGCTCTTTTTAGAAGTCCATTAGGGGTGGCGCTGAGTCTTGTTCCTATGACAGGGGCTTTTTGCATGACCCTCGGGGTCATGAGTCTGGTCGGATATGGCTTGCCGTTTTCGATAGTTGGGGTGGCTCCTCTGATCTTTGGACTGGGCATGGACAATGGCGTTCACCTGGTGATGGGAAGCCTGGGGGAAGAAGGTTCAAGCGTCGAGGAAGCCATGGAAAGAGTCACGAATCCCATAATTTTTACCTCTCTGACAAACGTCATGGGATTTGTCTCGATGATCACATCTAAACATTATTCCATGGAATTTCTGGGATGGGCCATGGTTGTGGGAATGACCTCATCCGTGCTGCTAACATTGCTCACTTTGCCTGCTATCCTGACTTTCCTGGAAGAGCGTAAAAAAGCTGTAAATGCCAAAAGTAAAATCAATGCGTATTTGCAGAATTGAACGGATCGGGCATTGTTGATGTTCGTTGACATTATCAATCAAGATAGTTACTTTCATTTAGGTCGGTTTTTAGCTATATTAAGTACTTTAGCTCAAGCTCTAAGGGGGCCTCATCATGCGAATAATTAACATGGATCATGTTGCAGCTTCTCCGATACTGCCGGAAGTGGTTGACACCATGATCCCGTTCCTGAGAGAAAAATATGGAAATCCTTCGAGTATGCACGGCCTTGGCGAAGAAGTGACCGAAGCCATTGATGAATCACGTGAAAAGGTTGCTGAACTGATCAACGCCAGGCCTACTGAGATTATTTTCACCTCTGGGGGAACGGAATCCAACAACTGGGCGTTAAAGGGCGTGATGCAGGCAAACAGATCCAAAGGAAATCACCTAATAACCTCCTCCATAGAGCATTTTTCAATAATGCATGCGATCAAGGCCCTTGAAAAGAACGGTGTTGAGGTTACAAGACTTCCGGTGGACAATTATGGTTTTGTTGATCCTGACGACGTTAAAAAGGCCATAACTCCCCAAACTGTCCTGATTTCAGTGATGCATGCCAACAATGAGATTGGAACGATCGAGCCAGTAGCAGAAATAGGAAAGATAGCACGAGAGCGAGGCATCACTTTTCACTCAGACTCAGTTGCTACGGTAGGTGTGATCCCTGTGGATGTTCAGGCAATGAATGCCGATCTTCTCTCTCTAGCTTCCAATCCCATGTATGGACCGCATGGGGTCGGGGCCCTTTATGTCAGAAAAGGGGTAAAAATAGCCCCGTTGCTGGATGGTGGAATTCAGGAAGGCGGTTTGAGGGCAGGCACTGAAAATGTCCTTGGAATAGTTGGCATGGGGAAGGCGGCTGAAATAGCCGCTAGAGATATGGATGCCCGGATATCTCATTTGATTCCGTTGAGGGACAGGTTGATAAAGGACATCCCAAAGAACATAGAAGAAGTTGACTTGGTAGGGCATCCGACTGAGCGACTTCCGGGTAACGCCAGCCTGACCGTAAAATATGTGGAGGGAGAGTCAATGCTGCTTTTCCTCGATATGGAAGGTGTAAAGATAGCAAGCGGGTCCGCGTGTATTTCCCGTTCACTGAAAGTTTCTCACGTCATGCTCTCCATGGGCATTGACGCAGGAACCGCCCAAGGCTCGCTTCTGTTCACGCTAGGTTCTGACAATACCTCTCAGGATGTTGACGATGTAATCAGAGTGTTACCCCCGATTGTTCAGCGTCTTAGAGAGATGTCGCCCCTTTACAAAAAGACATCTAAATCCAAAACGGTTTAGGGTCATCATTTTATTTTGAATATGAGCGATTTAGTCGCAGTATGATAATGAAAAACAGGGTGTCCTTGATCTCACGTCGCAATACGTGGCATCCCATGGAGAGTAAAGATGTATAATGAAACGGTAATGGAACATTTTAAAAATCCCCGTAATGTCGGTGAAATCCCCGATGCCGATGGTGTAGGTAGTGTGGGAAATCCGGCTTGCGGCGACATTATGGAGTTCTACATCAAGGTCAAGGACGATGTCCTGGAGGATGTAAAATTCAAGACTTTTGGTTGTGGAGCAGCCATAGCAGTTTCTAGTATGGTCAGCGAAATGGCTAAGGGCAAAACAATAGATGAGGCTATGAAAATATCGAACAAATCGGTCATAGACGCCCTCGAAGGCTTGCCCAAAAAGAAACATCACTGTTCCAATCTAGGAGCTGATGCCCTGCATAGGGCAATAGAAGATTACTTTGCCAAGCAGAAGGGGATCGGCTCTGAAAAACAGGTAGATGGACCAGAAGTGTGTTCTTGCCCTGTTTGTGATGTCAACGATCAGGCTGAAGCGCCTTTTTGCGCCTCAGTGTGTGATAGAACATCAAAATAGGTTTAGAATATGATAGTGGTCATCAAAGGAAGCCTTAAAAAGGCTTCCTTTTTTGTTTGTGTCATTTGAGTGCAAGATTCGAGTGACCAGGAGGGTAATTCACCTGAGTCAAACAAAGCCCACAGGCAGGGGCCTTTCCGATGGCGAGAGACCTGTCACAGGACTCAAGTATGATTTTCACTTGATCGGGACCTATCTCACCTTTTCCCACACGTATAAGGGTTGCCACTATGGTTCTCACCATATACCTTAGAAATCCTGATCCTGTGATGTAAAACCTCAGTAAACCGGAGTCAGGATCATCTTTCCATCGGGCTGAAAAAACCTGTCTGATCGTGGATGGAGTTCCATCAGTGGGGGCTCCAAAGGACGCAAAATCATGAGTTCCGATGATTGTGGCCGAGGCCAGATTCATAAGGTTTACATCCAGAGGTTGGGGAATGTGACAGGAGAAAAATCTATGAAACGGAGACTTTATGGACAAATTCAGTATTGTGTATACGTAGGTTTTGGAATTTGAGTCGTGTCTGGAGTGAAAATCGGCGTTTACCCTTTCCAGATTCAACACCGATATATCTTGAGGCAGAAGTGAGTTCAGTCCTTTTTGCAGTCTCAGAATGTCATGACGCCAGTTAACTGAGAAATGAGCCACCTGACCAACTGCGTGAACACCTGAATCGGTTCTACCGGCGCCGTGAATCCTGGTGTCGGACCGGACTATCCTGGACAGGGTTCTCTCAAATTCTCCCTGGATGGTTGGAACATTTGGCTGGAATTGCCACCCGCAATACGATGTTCCGTCGTATTGGATAACAGCTTTCAATTTTTCCATGCAATACCGGCTCGGCCGCCAAGAGGCCTTTCACAATCGCAAGGCCCGGCTATTGATGCAAATCCTGTCCGCTCAATTGACCTCTGACCGTAGTTCACAGGATTGTTCCACCATCTTGATGAAATACCGGTGCAATCGATCATCCGACGTCAGTTCCGGATGAAATGACATAGCAAGCAGGTTACCCTGGCGTACAGCCACAATTCGTCCATCGTTGACCCGGCTCAGGACAGTCACGTTCCTGCCCACGTTTTTTACTACCGGAGCCCTAATAAAAACACCTGGAAAAGCCGGCTCGTCCAAGCCGACAATATCCAGGTCTTCCTCAAAACTCTCAACCTGTCTGCCGAAAGCGTTTCTCTCAACTTCCATGTCTATAATGCCGAGAACAGGCTGATCGAATCCTACTTCCGTGGCCATGAAAACCATTCCTGCACAAGTTCCCCAAACAGGAATGCTATGGGCAAGCTCTTTCAATTCATCCATGAGTTCGTATTGGCGCGCCAGTTTTCCAATGGTTGTGCTTTCTCCGCCCGGTATTATTATCCCATCAAGTTTATCCAGATCTTTCGGGAGCCGCACCTCGACGGTTTCCACGCCCAAGCTTCGCAATACCGAACAATGTTCTTCAAAATCTCCCTGTAAGGCCAATACACCGATGCGCATATACGGACCTACCAACCCCTGACAGCCAGGCGTTCGCTTTCGGGTAGTTGACTGATACCGATTCCGACCATGGCCTCACCAAGACCTTTGCTAACTTCAGCCAGCACCTCTGGGTTGTTGAAATGCGTTACGGCCTGAACGATGGCTTTGGCACGCGCTGCAGGGTTCCCACTCTTGAAAATTCCTGAACCGACAAAAACGCCATCCATACCCAACTGCATCATCATTGCAGCGTCTGCGGGTGTAGCAACGCCACCGGCAGCAAAGTTTACGACAGGAAGTCTTTTCCTTTCTGCCGTTTCCCTAACCAGCTCCAGAGATGCTCCGATTTCCTTGGCGTATGTGGCCAGCTCATCGGATCTCATGACGGATATTCTGTTTATATCCCCTACAACTGTTCTGGCGTGTCTGACCGCTTCAACAACGTCACCGGTGCCGGCTTCTCCCTTGGTTCTAATCATGGCGGCTCCTTCAGAAATCCGCCTTAGCGCTTCTCCCAGATTTCTACAGCCACAAACAAACGGGACTTTGAACGGACTCTTGTCAATGTGGTGTGATTCATCCGCAGGGGTGAGCACTTCACTTTCATCAATATAATCCACACCGATCGCCTGCAGGATTTGAGCTTCGACAAAATGACCTATCCGACATTTGGCCATTACGGGTATCGACACACAGGACATGATTTCCAGAATCAGTCCGGGGTCACTCATCCTGGCGACCCCCCCATGTGCTCTAATATCCGCTGGAACTCTTTCCAGGGCCATCACGGCGCAGGCGCCCGCTTCTTCAGCGATTTTTGCATGTTCTGGGGTAACAACGTCCATGATCACACCACCTTTGAGCATCTGGGCATGACCACGTTTAACAGTAAGGGTTCCTGTTTCCATAGGATGTCTCCAATCCGTCTTTTACCGGCGTATTACTGATGCTGTCGGAGTCGTGAGCCCCGGTGTAACAAGTCCAGGCCTGGAGCGCCAGAACGCCGATGATATTCAAAACTGCACCATGATTTTAAACATGATGAAAAAAATAGAAGGCAGAATGACCAGAAGAAACGTTCTGGCCACGCTAGCCTACATTAAATCACCCATAATTCTGATTTTGAAAAGCCGCTGAAACAGAGACTATTTCTGTTCCTCAACCTTGCGCAATTCTTCTTCGACAAATTTCTTGAACGAATCGTCAGGAGACATGAGTGACGCAAGTTCGGTCTCAAGATCAGATGGTCGAATCTTGCAGATCCAACCTTGACCGTAGGGATCTTCATTTATCTTTTCAGGTTCATCTTCCAGGGCCGAATTGATTTCAACCACTTCTCCTGAAACGACAGCATAAATTCTCCCGACCCATTTGCCGGATTCGATAGATCCAAAGGGTTTGCCTTGGGTGAGTTCATCCCCTTCCTCCGGCAAATCAACAAAAGTGATTTCGCCTGCCTGTTTGGAAATGAATTCACCAGCCCCGGTTATCACCAGATCGCCATCAACTTTGGCCCAATAATGATTCTTCTCAAATTTCAGATCATCCGGAAACACATACCCTGCGTATTCCATGATTGTCTCCTCAAGATTGATTGCCGATCATCCGTTCCATGAAATGGAATGATCAAAAAACATGTGAAAAGGGTGGTCAACCTTCAAGCATTTTTAGCATTGCCGAGGGCTTTACCCTATTCAGCTTGAAACCTAGTTCATCAGAACTCATGCCCATGGCAAGTCCTAAAACTTGTGGATAGTAAACTAC
>CAYNZA010000094.1:7100-11346 GCA_964401595.1 uncultured Desulfomonile sp. | reverse complement strand
GTTCAATCTGCAATCTCTGGATGTTTGTAAACAGAGTCAGAATAAAGCCCAATATTAGCATTGTGCTGCCTAACCAGACAACTCTTGATCCAGGGTCATACCCGACTTGCAAGCCCGTGGCGTAGGTGGGCTCATAACCACTGAAAGAGACTTTCAATCCGGCAACCTTTACAGGTTCAATATCTCTTTCATACAGTCTCAATGTAGTCTGTTTCTGATTCTCGTCTGTGGCTGATATTTCAATTCCCGCTCCACGTTGCGAAGCCCCCGGGTCAAATCCCCGTATCCTGATTTGAGTCGCCGGCTCTTTGATCGAGATGGGCTCCATAGGGCTTACCGAGAACGTCTCGGTGAGACCGGCTTCATTCCTGACTGTCAGGTTCACTTTAGACAGGCCAATCAACCTGTAATCGGACTGGTACAGGGATATACCCCTAAAAGTTAAAGGATGATTGACAAGGATTGAGTCCTTCACCTCTTGCCCGTCGGATGCCAACAGACGTACATCACTACGAAATTCTTTCGGTTCTCCAGTAGGATATTTGGTCAGAGTAAAACCATCAACCATGATAGTGAATGGAAGCTCCCTGATCTCTCCCGTGGACAACAACGCGAAACTGGAAGACTTGTCTCCCACCCTGATTTGAACATGGCCCCTGAATCCCCAGAATACGCCGATAAGTCCACCTATAAGAATGATTATAATTGCAATGTGGATGAGCGGAAAACCCCAAAGGTAGATCCTGTTCCGTTCCCAAGCCAGTGTAACGCCGCCCGCCTGATCTACTATCTCCGGATCGCCCTTGAGAATATTCCTGATGGGGGAGATCAGCAGCCTTTTCAGGTTCTCCGGTGACCTGGAATCCATGAATTTGAGAGTAAAAGAAAACTTTTTCGTAGTACCTTTCCACTCGCTTATTATCAACGGAAGCCTTTTGAGCAGACACCCCAGAATGTTCAGGGCAAGCAGCCCCAGCAGTGATGTGAACCACCAGCTTCTATAAACGTTGTTTAGGTCCAGTATCAGGACCAGCCTGTTGGAAAAGGTCTGTCCAGCCATGCCATGGGTGTGGGACAATTCCCCCTGCGGGATGATGGTGCCGATGATTGCGCATAGCGCAAGCAGAAAAAGAAGCGTTATTGTAGTTCTGACCGAGGTGAAAAATTTAATTACAATGGATGAGAAGGAAGCCGTATTCTTTGACACGGCCTCCGAAGACCTGCTCTCTTTCATCAATTATGACTCCAGACTGATAAACAATATCATTAAAACATCTACTGTAGTTTAATCCTTCAGTCAAGAACCTCTCAAGACGAAATCATGATTGTAAACATACTGTCAAAAAAATTCCTCATGACTGACTGTTCACCGAAAACTAACAATGAGACGCCTGAATGTGCTCGCCGAACACCTGTCTCAGGACGCCGCAAATTTCCCCAAGTGTTACTCTGCCTCGAACTGCGTCCAAAATGGGGTTCATTAGGTTTTCTGATCCCCTCGCGGCTTTTTCAAGATCCCGAAGAGTGTTCCGCACAACATCGGAGTTTCTGGTGGATCTTAATTCAGCGAGCCTGCGTATCTGGTTCTCGCGAACCTTGGGGTCAACCCGGAGTAGATCCTTTGGGGGAACGGCCTCCGTCTGAAACTTGTTGACGCCAACTATAACCTGGTCACCGCTTTCTACGGCTTTCTGGAAACTGTATGCCGAATCAAGGATTTCTTCCTCTATGTAACCGCATTCAACAGCTTTCACGGCTCCGCCCATTTCATCAATTTTGCGGATGTAGTCAAAGGCTCTTTTTTCAATGTCGCTGGTCAGCGCCTCTATGAAATAGGAACCGGCCAAAGGATCGACTGTGTCTGCCGATCCAGTTTCGTACGCTATGAGCTGCTGAGTTCTCAATGCAATCTGAACTGAGGCCTGGGATGGGAGCGCAAAAGCCTCGTCCCTTGAGTTTGTGTGCAACGACTGGGTGCCTCCCAAAACTGCAGAAAGCGCCTGGTAAGCAACCCTGACCACGTTGTTGTCAGGCTGTTGGGCAGTGAGCGTGCATCCTGCCGTTTGGGTGTGGAATCTCAACATCATGGCCCTTGGGTTGGTGGCCCCGAACCTTTCCTTCATGATTCTGGCCCACATGCGCCGAGCGGCCCTGAATTTGGCAATTTCTTCCAGAAAATCCATGTGGGAATTGAAGAAAAAGCTTAAACGCTCACCGAAGCTGTCCACATCCAGGCCGGCTTTGATGGCCGCCTGAACGTATGCGATGCCATTGGCCAGGGTAAACGCAACTTCCTGAACCGCCGTGCTCCCAGCCTCCCTGATATGGTATCCGCTTATGCTGATTGTGTTCCACTGAGGAACTCTCTGATTACAAAACTCGAATATGTCGGTTATTATTCGCATGGAAGGGGTAGGGGGGAAGATGTAGGTTCCACGCGCCGGGTACTCTTTGAGAATATCATTCTGAATTGTTCCACGCAGTTGTGATGAGTCAGATCCCTGTTCTTCAGCCGCTACGATATACATGGCCAGCAGAATAGCCGCCGGAGCGTTTATGGTCATTGAAGTGCTGACAGACGCCAGGTCAATTCCGTCGAAAAGAAGCTTGAGATCTTCTACAGAATCTATGGCGACACCGACCTTACCGACTTCGCCTGCCGCTAGTTCATGGTCCGAGTCATAACCTATCTGTGTAGGTAGGTCGAAGGCGACCGACAAACCGGTTTGTCCTTGCTGTATGAGATATTTGAACCTTGCGTTCGTCTCTTCTGCGCTCCCAAAACCCGCATATTGTCGCATTGTCCAGAAACGCCCACGATACATGTTCGGTTGAACGCCTCGGGTAAACGGGTATGATCCCGGGATGCCCAAGTCCTTATCCAGGTCAAACCCCTCTGCGTTCCATGGCCAGTAGACCCGGTTTACCGGAATATCAGAGACGGTGCTAAACTCTTTCTTGCGTTCAGGTCTTTTTGAGAGGCTCTGTTTAAACTTTTCATCCGACTGTAAACACTTGCTTTTGAATTCTTCTGTCACATCACACCTCGGTACGCTCATGTTGCGTAAATTCCTGTAATGGGATCTGTTTACCCTTGGGTCTTGGCTTCCCTGTCAACCTTGCATGAAATACCCAAACCTTTAAATCCGGTCTCAAAGCATTTTCCACACGAAATACAGGCAGCCCTGGAAGTATCCCCTGACTTCCACCTGTTAATGAGCCCCGGTTCTCTTATGAAAGGCCTGGAGAGGGATACATAGTCCGCGTAGCCATCGTTAAGAAGATTGTTGGCTGTTTGATAAGATCTGATTCCACCCACCGTGATTACCGGAACATGTGAAGATTGCTTTCCCAGGCGGGCGTAGTCCCTGAAATAGGCTTCATCCTTCGGTTCCTTTATTTTAGACCTTATCGGACCAAGATTCCTGGGAGAGGCTGCTCCCCCTGCGCTCACCTCAATGGCGTCAATACCGTCTTCACCGAGCCACCTGACAACCTGCGCGAATTGCTCAGGCACGAGGCCCCCCTCAACAAAGTCACAGGCGTTGAGTTTTACAAGAACCGGGAAATCATTCCCTACCGAGCCTCTAACAGCCTCGAGCGTTTCTGCGAGAAATCGGTACCTCTTCCTCAGGCTTCCGCCATAAGAATCACCTCTTTGATTCCATGTTCCTGAGAGAAACTGGTTTATCCCGTAACCATGAGCCGCGTGAAGTTGAACCCCGTCGAATCCGGCTTCCTTCAGTCTTCTTGAGGCTTCAGAGTAAGATTCCAGCAAATTCCGTATCTGAGATCTGCTCACTTCAACCGGAACCAGGCCTGAAGCAGGGTCCGGAATTGCGGAAGGGCCCCACAAGTCGCCGCCGTCAAAAAACATCTCGGGATTTGCCCTGACTCCACAGTGGACAATTTGTCCCACGATCAATGAGCCATTGGCTTTTGCGCCGGATGCGAGTTTTCTTAAGCCTTCGATCTGACTGTCGTCGTAATTTCCCGTCTGAAAAGGCAATTGCATGCCGTTTTTCATGACGTACTGGTAGCCTGTTATTATGACGCCAATGCCGCCAGCGCCAAGATTGGAATAAAAGTCCAAACCCAATTCAGTTATATAACCCTTCTCATCAGATATCCCGCTCCAGGTGGCGGACCTGAAGGAACGATTGGCCAAACACATGGATTTAAGGTAAGTGCTTTCAAAAAGGTCTGTCATCAGTTTCTCACTGGTAGGATCAGGTTGAGTAAAATT
>CAYNZA010000094.1:0-7000 GCA_964401595.1 uncultured Desulfomonile sp. | reverse complement strand
GCCACGACCGGTAGTTCCATCTTCATCGCTTCAATGATGACCACTTCGGCGTCTTCCTGAATAGAATCCCCGACATTAACAGCAATGTTTATAACTTTACCATTCATGGGCATCGCTACATCCGCCATTATCCAACCTCCTAAAAAAAGCTGTAGTGTTATTCCATCTGTCGAGCCGATGACTCGATCTGAAACCCCTGTCGCGATTTTCTCTAACGGAATGGGTATTATGGCATTTAATTGAGTGAAAATCAATTAATAGGGCCAAGAAAAAAGCATTCCAAAAGCACAAGGGCCGCAGATACTTGATCAGCGGCCCTGAAATTCCAACTCTAACCGTCTTCGACCTTAATGTTGGCCTTCATCAGAAGAAGGCTGGCATAACTCCATGAGAATTCCGTGCGTGGATTTGGGATGCATGAAAGCGATGGACATGCCATGAGCGCCAGGCCGGGGAGTCTCATCCACCAACCGAACGCCTTTTGCCTTCAATTCCTGGACAGCGTCATTTATGTCGTCCACCTCAAAAGCTATGTGGTGTATGCCCTCGCCATTCTTATCCAGAAACTTGCGAATGGCCGAAGAACCCGACACGTCTTGAAGTAGTTCTATCGAACTGTCCCCGACAGGTATGAAACCTATCTTCATGCCCTGATATTCTTCGGTGTGAGTCAATTCAAGAGGCAATCCGTTTGTAAATAATCCCAAAGCCTCCTCGAGATTATTTACCGCTACTCCCAGGTGCGCAATTCTCTTTATTTTCATGCTTACCCCGAAAGAACCTTTTGATTGATAATGCAGTTTATAACTCAGTCCGAAGAGGCTGCCGGCTTGGCCTCCACTGGTTTGGTCGCCGCACTGTTGTCTGACGCAGTGTCCTTCGCTGGACCCTTGGCGCCACAGGTAGACGAGGTATGCCTGTTCCCGTAATCGGTTACGTACCAACCACTCCCCTTCAGTATGAAGGACGACTGGGATATCATCTTGCTTGCATGTCCGCCACAGGACTCACACGTCTCAATGGGCGCGTCGGAAAATTTCTGCCATGCCTCAAATTCTTTTCCACATCTATCACAACGATATTCGTAGATAGGCATTGTGACTAACCTCCATTAGTAAGTCGGTCAATGATTATTTACGGTTACTTATTCCCGCCTTGATGTATCTATCGATATTCCTGGAACTGACCGTACCGTTCAGTATTTCCCTGGTGTAGCCATCGACTATTTTCTCCTCGTCCTGCCTGCCCGTAAAACTGCTGAAAAAGTCCACATTGAACTTCTTGAAACGCACTATGTGTGTTAGTTCATGAGTCAAGACATACAGGACGAGAGTCCATAGCTCGTAGGAGCCTGATCTAAATAACTCCCTGAGAATGTACGGATCTTGCAAAACCACTCCGTACATATCCTTGGATATATTAGATGTAGATGCTTTCGGGGCAGATTGGATTCTTACCACATGAGCGAATACCTGATCAATGTGAAAGTCTTTCGAAACGTGCTTGATTGTCAGCATCCTGTAAGGATCCGTCTTCCACTCATCGGCGGGAAGATCGAAGTAGTCACAGGTCAGGTTTTCCGCAAGTCTGGCGGCTCTCGTTATTGTTTCCAAATCCGATTTTGTGAACAAACCAGAGACGCTCATGTGAAAGCCTCTTACTTGTTTTTATGTCTTTGCTTGGCTCTTAGTTTCTTGTGTTTGTGCTTGCGCATCTTCTTGCGTCTCTTCTTAATGATGCTCCCCATTAGAACCTCGCTCGTTTTATTAAAAGATATTCAATATCATGACCCTAGTCGACTGTCAACTAGCATATCGCAGTGAAAAAGAAAAAATAACGGCCGCAGGGGTTTCGGCAATCATCGTCTGGTCTTCTCTTTAACCTTGTCAACCACCACTTGCTAAAGTTCTCACTTAATAAAAATAATTTTCTAGCGCGTCCCTGAGTAGAATCCACGACCTACTGGTTGACGATTTTTCTTGACATCAACACTAAAGTTATTTTAGTGATAGTTCAGCTATCAGTAAAGGTTTGATCTTTTGCAGTGGGGTGTTATTCATGCGAATTACTACTACGAGCCGCTATGGTGTCAGGGCCTTGTTCGATGTCTCATATCATGGTGGGGGGGAACCCACTCAGATAAAGGATATTTCCAGGAGGCAGAAGATTTCCCAACGATATCTGGAACAGATTTTCAATAAACTGCTGAAAGCCGGTCTGCTGAAGAGCCGTAGGGGCCCTCGCGGTGGTTACATGCTCGCGAAGGATCCTTCGGAAATAAGTGTCGGTGACATCATCAACGCCGCCCAGGGGCCCATTGTGCCTGTACGGTGCCTGGATGAGGACCAATGTAAACGTGGCCAGTGCGATGTGTGTGAAGGTTGTATTACGAGGCATGTCTGGAAAGAAACCCAACAGTTACTTGTGAACTATTACGAGTCGGTTTCCATAGCGGATTTGTGCGCGTTGGCCAGAAAAGAAGGCGTGGCCAGGGATTTGGATTATAAGTACATGTACTTTATTTAGGATGGATCGCTCAGTTTTTTGGTTGTTTATGCTCCCATGTCTGCAGGCATGATCCATGGTCAAGGTTAGGCCGGAATTTAGCGTTTGTTGATTGGGTTCAGACGCGTTATCCCCACATTGTCAGTGGCCGGTTTTGTATCCTGTCATGAGTTACTGTTGAAAAGTCCTGTTTTCAAAAAGTTCTCTCATCACCTCGAAACGTGCCGGATCATACTCAGGCGCCTCATTGAACGAAGGGTTCAGTGTGTCCCCGTTCCTGAAAGGTTGCAGGATATAGGGTGAATCGGCGCCGATGGCGCTTTTAATTTTTGTTAGTTCCTCTTCGGCCAGCAGGCCCGGAACGACAGTGGTTCGAAAAAAGCGCTCAATACCTGATTCCCTGATTATGACGATGCTGTTTTCCAATGTTTGTACATTGATCGGAACCCCAGCCATCATGCAATAAGACTCGGGAGTCAGTGGAGATTTTATGTCCATGGCTACTGCCGCTATCAACTGTTCAGCTATAAGTTTTTGAAGCATGTCCGGATTTGATCCGTTTGTGTCCAGTTTAACCTTGAAACCCATCCCGGCGAGCAGTTCCAGCAGGTCTTGCAGGCACGGATTCACCGTAGGCTCTCCACCGGTAATGGTCACGCCATCTATCCAATCCACCCTGCCTGAAAGGTATCTGACCACTTCGTCCATCGAGAAGTCCGGCAAAGTGTCCGGTCTTGTGACCAGCTTGTGATTGTGACAGACCGGACACCTGAAATTACATCCCCCCAGGAAGATGACGGAACACATTTTACCCGGCCAATCCAACATGGACAGGGGGATGAAACCTTTGATCCTTATTTCCCGGTAATTCACGTCTGGCTCCAGGTGGTCATTTTCTGCCGGTAGCATTGTGTCGAATTAAATTTGTCGTGCCTGAGTTTGATGGCCGACATCGACTGGTCAGGCCTCAAGTTGCCGGAGGTAGCTGGTGATGTGGCCGGCCCCGGTTATCACTCCATTCTTTTCCGAAACGAGAATGGGCAGCTTTTTCTCCGAGAGGGCAACGCATTCATAATAAGCGAGCATTGCCAGAGCCTCAACGTTCTCATGGTCAAGTTGCATCACTTCGAGGTTGTCAATGGTTTCAAGGTTCACCTGGTTCTTGACCATCTCGCATTCGCCACACCCCTGTTTTGTAAACAAATAAGTCATTGCAGTCTCCCTTGAATCAAGAAAAATGTCTGTAAGTTCATAATGTCGGATGTTCCCAAAAGAGCGTCGCCCAAGGTAAAAGAGCGCTCCTTTTCCGCCGGTTTCAGGTCAGGCGCAGTCTTACACGGACAGATTTCGAAGCCTGTCTTTCAACTCTCCCCGTTTGCCTTTGTTCCAGCTTGCCACCTTGGTGAAATAACCCGTAATTCGGGTTATTTGCTCGACCTGACCGGATCCGCAGTAACCGCAGATGTCATGTAAGCCCCGTGTAGTCTTGCCGCAGGAGACACATGTAGTGAGTTCAGGCGAAAATGCGACCTGATCATTCTGTGTCATGCGGAAAGTCTTGACGACGAAATTAGCCAGCGACTCTGCGCTGGGGCGACTTTCGCCCAACCAGATGTGAGTCAGTGATCCAGCCTCAATAAGTGGATGGAAAAGTCCTTCTCGCTTGACTCTCTCAATAGCGTCAACCGGAGCCGACACATTGTAGAGGGTGGAATTGGTGTAGTAGATTTCATCACGCGACAGGTCACCCTTGACGACCGACTGGGCTTCAGGGAACATCTTCATGTCAAGCTTGGCGAACCTGTATGCGGTGCTTTCCGCGGGAGTCTGCTCAAGCACGAATCTCATGTTGTAAAACTGGCTGAATTTAGCTGCGGCAAGATTCATGTGAGCGATGACCTTTAGTCCGAATTTTACCGCCTCGTCACTTTCGTGGAGTTCCTCTCCCGTGTGATGCTGAACCAATTCATTGAGTCCCACCATTCCTATGAGGTACGTCACACGCCTCATTCTCAAGTAGGCCTCACCGTCACGATCCATCGTCAGCAGGGCTAGAGGACCCGACTCACCGAGCGCCAACAGACGTTCAATGAATCTCTTTTTCTGGAGATGTGCTTCGGTAGCCAGTCGAACTGTTTCGGTAAGGAGGGAAAAAAGCTTCGAATCATCACCCTTGGCCTGGTACGCAATGCGTGGAAGGTTGATGGTCACATTCTGCAGCGCAGAGTATCTCATCTTCCAGGGATTAACCGCATCGTCCAGATCACTTTTTTCGAGTTTAAATGATAATCGGCAACATTCTGAAATTTTAGCGGTTTCTCCCCGATCGAACACGAAATAGGTATTCCCCTTGATCGCTGCCACATCGCAAATGTGGCGAAGGAACTCCTCGTGCCCCGGCGTTTTGAAAAACTTTTCCGTGATGTGCACCAGGGGTTTAGGGAAGAAAAAGGGCCGTCCGGCTCCGTCCCCCTCCCTGTAGATGTCGAAGAGCGTCCATACGAATTCTTGAGCCTCCGGAAGATAATCGGAATAGGTCAAACCCGTGAATTCACCGCCCGGACCGATTGCGGGCACGTTCTCAAAGTGTTTGGGGACCTCCCAGTAAAGATTGATATCAGTGAAAATAGCCTGCCCACCACGGGCTACCGCTTGCTGGGAAAATTCAAATATGAGCATCTGGGCCAGTTGTCTTATGTCCTTTTTCGATAAACCACGCAAATAGGGGGCGAAGAAAAGATTTACAGCGTCCCAACCTATGGCGCCCGCAAAATGACTCTGGAGCGCCGCCGCAAATTTCACCATGTGGGCCAGGAGAACCTCGGGATGTTTGGCAGGTTTTGCCATCGCCAGTGAATTAGGGAGATTGAGACCGAATTTCTTTATATATTCCAGTGACTGTCCCGAGCAGTAGGGCCTGTCTATGAAACCAAGGTCATGAAGGTGAATATCTCCCCGCATGTGAGCGTCCCCGACAGCCTGATCAAATACCGTGAGCAGAGCGAACTCTTTCTTGATATTCTCCGCCAGCGTCAGGTTTGTCGCTTCCGGGCCGTGAGGCACATTTGCATTTTCCTTATTGGGTCGGGTTATCAGTTGGTCAACGTCATATAGAGGAGACCCTAATCGTGTGTGAAGCCTGCGGTCCGATTCCATTCCGCGTTCGAGCAGCTTGGCGTTGACCATTTCACGAATGAGAGGCGCCGTTATCACCTTGATTCCGCTACTCTTGACGCTGTTTTCCACCTCTAGGGCTATGTCCTGAGCAGTGCCCTCGTCCACAAAAGTCTCTCTCATCAGCGCGTCCACTATGCGGCTATGATCCCATCCATCCATCGCCTCATTCGATGTCCTGACGAATAACGCCATGTCTGTGGTTTCCGACCGGCGCACGCTCTCTTTCCTGGTTTTCTGCAATTCGACAACACTGGCCATCAATATCCCCTTCATGAATAGCTATGAGCCTAAACAACAAAATTTCACGGCCTTGGCCCTGGAGGCCCGACTACATTAAAATGTCCGACGTAACCGTTCCTATTGTATGACTGATATAAAATTTGAATTAATATGTCATAAACTATAACTGGTTATGTATGTTACCTTATGTTGAATTACTGCTTTGTGTTCAACCGTCCATAACGTCACCCATTAATCGCCTACTCGTGTGAGGGTCACGCATCGATCATGTTGTGGAGGCAACTTGTAACTCCACAACATATAGTGTGTCAAGAAAATAAAACCGGACTGCAGTGATCGAGTCCGTAGGTATCCGTTTTATCTGTTTATATTTTTATAATCAATAAATACAAGTATATAGCTCTAAACTGTCGACTTGATGCAGCCTATTCGAAACGCGCCTCTTTGCTGATAAGGACAGAGTGATCATGGCCGGTTTCTGAAAGCAGGCTGAAGATGTGTGAATATCGTTGCCCAGTTTTCTTGTTGTGGCAATAAATGATCATATAAAATAGTATTTTATAACTAAACTATTAAGTAATATTCTAAAAAGCCTGGTCTTTGACCCCTGCTGCTGACTTATATAACATATTGGAATATAAGTGTATAAAATGCATAAAAGACGCTGCTTCAAAAATACATAATAAACTACTTTAAATTATCATTATAACATTCCGATTGACATAGAGTTTTTTGTGTAGTATGTGCCTCATAGCGACAGGGAAGGAGGGATTATGAAACCCATCCGTCACAATCCCAAGAATCAGGAATCGCTCCTCAATGGGGGAACTCGTGCGAAAGGAGATCATGTTATGGGAAGAATAGCGACAGTTGCGGCGGCCATAATCGCGCTGACGGCGTCATGGGTTTGCGCCGGAAATTTTGAGGCGTTGGCCGACGCCGGATCGATTGGGGCGCCCACTCCGCTCTACATAAAATCGGGCGCTTTGGTAAAGGCAGAATACAAACCAGGTTTGAAGACATCATCAGATCAGGATGCGCCGCGCGCCCAGATGGTTGCGGCGTCTTCGGAGCGAAC
>CAYNZA010000093.1:3097-11525 GCA_964401595.1 uncultured Desulfomonile sp. | reverse complement strand
TAAGCCAGCATCATCGGATAAGCGAAACTTTGTGACATTCCTCCGGATATCTTGGAGATGAAACTGGTGAACAAAAATGAACATGTAGCAAAGACAAGGGCAGTGAAGTCATCGGCAAATCTGGTTCCAATCATAAATAACAGCACGCCATTGATAACAAAAAGAAATCCGGTGAGCGCCTTACTGAACTGAACAGGGTTCATGATCCACGAAAAAACGTAATAGATAGATTTTACACCTATTGGAACATAATTCTCAGCGTAGCGTGTCACGACATCATCCTGAAACAGTTCAGGATCCTGCCATCTCTGCATCCAGTAGATCTGCTGTCGCACGTCATCGTTAATCACATAAGGGTTAGTCAGAGCACCGTAATGGCCGATTGCATAGACGAACAGGGTTGAGAAAATTACCAGAAGCAAATAGCCATATCGTTGTTTTTTTTGGGTCATATTCTTCTGTGAGAGGTGATCATTGTTTTCAACTTGCGACAAAAACACTCAAGTCAAAAATTGTTGTACATGGAGCGATGAATCCTGGGGGTTAAATCCCTGATCATTTGAGATATCGCTTTACGTCTGTTTGAGAGAGTCCCGGCTATTGAATCAGTGACGGTGTAAGTGTAAGACGCTGAAAAATCCTGTTTCCATAGTATCTTCCTGTCCTGGTTCTTTTCCAGATCAGTGTGTACTTTTAACACCCCGATTCGTGTCAGTTCTTTACCGTCGGCTCTGTAAGCTGAAGGAGTGTCTTCGTAGGAGACGATGACGGTCTTGAGAGAAACATCAGCCCCATCCGAAACGAGCTTCATCGCAGTTCCCAATGAGTATTCCCTGCGCATTTCGTTGGTTAGTTCCGTCTCGATTCCTGTTATGACGGTGTTGTTGACTGCGCTGTTCACAGTTATTGTTTTGAGATTCGAAGGAAAGGGAGAATCCCCTCTGGCTCCGTTAAACCGGTAACCACAACCTGCAACCATTGCAATCAGGCAAAGGGCGACATAAGTAACTTGCGCCAATCTGAAATTTGTAAACAGGTATTTTTGTTTTGATCGCAATTGCCTAAGTTCTTAATTCAGGACGCCGACATTCAGTTGATTACAAAAATACTGGCGGCAATCCCCAATGTTTGCAGTTGGCAGGCCAGGTGAAAAGCGCTAGAATTTAATGAAGCAAAATAAACGAGCTTGATAATAACCATGTGAAAACACTATCCAGTTTGATCATTATCAAGCTTTGGAATTTATTGCCACAAAAATTTGGCGCCTAACTTACAACAATGTTTAAGAGTTTACCTGGCACCACTATCATCTTCCTGATGGTGTGTCCCTCTATGAACTTTTGAACATTTGATTCCGCCAAGGCCGTCTGCTTGATTTCATCCTCGGTGGCGTCAACCGAAACCCTGACTTCCGAGCGTTTCTTGCCGTTGACCTGAACTACTATCGCAAGCGAATCTTCGGCGAGCATGGATTCATCATGAGCAGGCCATTGCAATTTTGTCATGCCGCTCTTTCCACCGAGATTTTGCCATAATTCTTCTGCGAAATGCGGGGTAAATGGCGATAGCATGAACACCATAATTCTTATCGCATTATAAACAGCGTCTCTTAAATCACCCGACCGGTCGAGTTGCGATCGGGAGATTTTCCCAAGTTCGTTTGAAAATTCCATTATAGCCGCTATGGCGGTGTTGAATCTGAATCTGTTATTGATGTCATCAGTTACTTTTTTGAGTGTCTTGTGTGTCAGTCTCCTGATTGAGCGAGCAAGATCAGAATTGTCCGAGATATTGGTGACAGATTTGACGTCCTTGAACTGAAAAGCGAGTCCCCACACCCTGTTCAGGAATCTGGCTGCGCCATCCACTCCTTCGGAGGTCCATTCAAGGTCGCGTTCGGGTGGCGCTGCAAAAAGACAGAAAAGACGCACGGTGTCGCATCCGTACTTGTCTATCAGTTCCTCTGGATCCACCACATTACCCTTGGATTTAGACATCTTGGCGCCATCTTTGATGACCATGCCCTGTGTCAGTAGGTTTAGGAAAGGCTCTCCCTGGGATTTAATTCCCAGATCTCTGAGGGCTTTGGTGAAAAAGCGTGAATAAAGCAGGTGAAGAATGGCGTGCTCTATTCCTCCGATATATTGATCGACAGGAGCCCAATAGCTTAACTGCTCCGGTTCGAGAATTCCCTGGTCAAACCTTGGGCAGGTGTAACGGTCAAAATACCAGGAAGATTCAACAAATGTGTCCATTGTGTCGGTTTCCCGTTTAGCGGGTTTACCACATTTGGGACAATCGACATTTACCCACCAGTCCAGATCCGGTAACGGAGATCGGCCGCTGGCGGGAAAATCAATGTCAGTCGGGAGCTTGACCGGTAGTTGATCATCGGGTGTTGGAACTATTCCGCAATCCGGGCAATGAATGATTGGTATGGGTGCGCCCCAGTATCTCTGCCTCGATATTCCCCAGTCTCTTATTCTGAAATTTACTGTCAGACCGCCCCGACCCAGTTGATCGAGTTTTTGGCAAATGGCTCTTTTGGCGTCGATATTGTCCATGCCGTCAAATTCCTGGGAATTGACCAAAAAGCCTTCGTCAGCGTAAGCCTCAGTCATGGCCCCTTCTTCAAGGACGCTATCCGGTGGTTGAATCACAACCACAATGTCCAGATTGTATTTTTTGGCAAATTCAAAATCTCTTTGGTCATGAGCCGGAACTGCCATAACTGCGCCTGTTCCATAGTCAAAAAGAACGAAATTAGCGCTATAGATCGGCATCTTTCTGCCTGTGAGAGGATTTATGCAATAAGCTCCAAGGAATACACCCTTTTTGTCCGCGTTTTCTCCCACACGTGTCTGCCAGTCCTGAGTTAACGCCTCATTTACAAATTTCTGGACAGCGGTTTCCTGAGACGTTCCTCTGGAGAGTTTCAGGCACAAGGGATGTTCAGGGGCCAAACTCATAAAAGTCGCCCCATAAAGTGTGTCAGGTCTGGTTGTAAAGACCTCAACAGATTCTTCTGAGTTCTCCAGTGGGAAGAAGATACGCGCGCCTTCGCTTCGCCCAATCCAGTTTCGCTGCATGGTCAGCACCTTTTCAGGCCATCCATTCAGTTCATCACAGTTATCAAGCAATTCCTGCGCATATGCCGTGATTTTGAAAAACCAACCGTCTTGTTCTCGCTGGATTACATTTGTTCCACATCTCCAGCATTGACCATCCTCTACCTGTTCGTTGGCCAGAACCGTGGCGCATGGCTCACAATAATTCACAATCGATTTCTTCCTGTAAACCAGTCCTTTCTCGAGCATCCTTATGAACAGCCATTGTTCCCATCGGTAATATTCTGGATGGCATGTCGCTATTTCTCTGCTCCAGTCGTAGGAAAGGCCTATCCGCTTGAGTTGACGCCTCATCTCGTTGATGTTGTTGATCGTCCATATGGCAGGATGTGAGCCATGCTTGATGGCTGCATTTTCAGCGGGCATTCCGAAAGCGTCCCATCCCATCGGATGAAGCACGTTGAAGCCCTGAGACATTCTGAACCTGGCCACCACATCCCCGATACAGTAATTTCTGACATGACCCATGTGAATTCGGCCGGATGGATAGGGGAACATCTCAAGCAGATAATATTTTTTTTTGTTGTTATCGAGAGACACTTCAAATACGTTTTCTTTTTCCCAAAAAGATTGCCACTTACTCTCGATGACTTCCGGATTGTATCTCGACTCCATGATTCCTCCGAAATGCAATGGATGAACAATTAAACTTTTAGACTACCACATAGGACTCTGATCTTCAACGGCATTTCTCCTTGACTAAATTATCGAAGGCATCTTATCTTGTGGATTGGATTCCATTGATAAAATAGACCGCATCAAATGAGAAAAGTTGCCCCTGGTTTCTTCATGGGGTTTCCGTTTCAGGTTTTGCAGAGTAAATTCCCCGAGACAATAGTGACAATCCCATTGAATGAGGAAAGTGCATGAACAGAGAATTCTCAATCAGCCCTGAGGGTGAAAAGTTCCCGGTCCCTGTTGAGCAAGATTTTCAAATTGAATATGACCGCCTGGAATCTTTGGTCAAACTCAACAGAGAACTGGGACGCGAAATTGTTGTAGTCGTCGGCCTGGGATTTGTGGGCGCGGTAATGGCGGCAGTGATAGCAGATTCGACCGATTCCACCGGCAAACCAGGAAAGTTCGTTATCGGTATGCAAAGACCCAGCCCTCGTAGTTTCTGGAAGATACCGATCATTAATCGGGGGATCACTCCCATGAAATCTGAAGATCCCGAAGTTGATGAGTTGATCGGCAGGTGTGTAAACGAAAAGGGAACATTAACAGCGTCTTTTACTTATGAAGCTTTGCGTTTTGCCGACGTTGTGGTCGTTGATGTCCAGTGTGACTATATAAAAGAATCCCTGGCGGATGTGTCCACCGGATACGTGCAACTAGACGACCTGGAAAAATCTCTGGAGATCATAGGAGAGAAAATCCCGGCCGACGCTCTGGTCCTGATAGAAACCACGGTTCCTCCAGGAACCACTGAACAGGTGGCTTATCCGCTGATTTCAAAGGCCTTCAAGGCCAGAGGCATACAGAGTGAGCCCGTGTTAGCCCACAGTTATGAACGAGTAATGCCGGGCGCCAACTACGTTTCATCCGTGCGCAATTTCTGGCGAGTGTGTTCTGGCATCAATGACTATTCCCGTCAAAGGGTTTCAAAATTTTTGAGTGAAGTAATAGATACTGCAAACTTTCCGTTGACGGTTCTGGACAGGCCCATCGAATCCGAAACGGCCAAGATTGTTGAAAATAGCTATCGGGCTACACTTCTGGCTTTTTTGAATGAATGGAGTCTTTTTTCGGAACGTAACGGCATCGACCTGATCAAGGTAATTAATGCG
This sequence comes from uncultured Desulfomonile sp., assembly GCA_964401595.1. Taxonomy (GTDB): domain Bacteria; phylum Desulfobacterota; class Desulfomonilia; order Desulfomonilales; family Desulfomonilaceae; genus CAITZA01. The sequence goes on along the minus strand of CAYNZA010000093.1, from coordinate 6,607 downwards.
ATAAAGGTCAGGCCCACTCATTCAAATATGATATTTCCAGGTCCTGGAATAGGCGGATACTGTTTACCCAAGGATGGCGGTCTAGGGGTGTGGGCCTATAAACACCTTCTGGGTTTTCAGGACGACCTTTTTAAAATTACACCTGCCGCCATAAACATAAATGACAGCCGTGCCCTGCATGTGGCTGAGCTTGCCAGAGACGCTTTGAGAAACATGGGACGATATATAGCCGCATCCAAAGTTACTATCTTGGGAGCTTCATACCGGGAAGATGTCGGAGACACAAGATACAGCGGATCGGAAGTCATAGTGCGAAGGCTTGCTGAAATGGGGGCGGACATATGTGTCCATGATCCTTACGTTGATCATTGGTGGGAATTCGAGGCTCAAGACAATTATCCGACTCCAGGCAAAAGCAAGGCCCGTTTCTTCAGGAACCAGAAGCGTCTCAAGGAACTCAGAGTTGAAAACGATTTAAACGCTGCCTTGAAGAACGCAGATGTGATAATTCTGGCAGTTCCCCACAAATGTTTCAAAAACCTTGATCCTGATCATATGGTTCAGACCGTGGGCAACCCTATGGCGATCATAGACTGCTTTGGAATGCTCAACGATGATTCGATAAAACGCTATTTTGAACTTGGATGCGAGGTCAAAGGCCTGGGGCGAGGCCACATTAACAGGCTGAAGAAACTTTACAAGAAATAGTGTCCTGAATTGTGACAAGGTAAACCTGCAACGTGGTCGTCTTCTTTCCGGCAGAATCACTAATGTCTGATTCTCTCTGATTCGGAAGGCGACCAAAGCAGGTAAAAAGACTTTTTGTTGCCAACCTGTATGAACATTTTTAATGCTTACGGCTCTATCCAGCTTTACGGCATTCTGGGTTTCATAGTCGGTTCCCTGAACAAAGCAAACTTTAGCCAAAGAAAAGCAAATTTTAAAAGTTCCTCGTCGTCATTCTTTATCGAATTGACAGTTTTCTCATCTATTTCAAATTTTTGAAGAAAAGCGCTTTTGAGTATGAAATCCCTGAATTTTTCAGTATTAAAGCAAGACATCATGTACATCTGGATATGCTGAGGATTCAATATTTGGGCGCCTTTTCTCGACTTGAGCGAAAACAGTTCCATCAGAAGATCGTTCCAGTAGTTGTATTCTCCCATGCCTTGGTCATCCAGCCAATTGGAAATCATCCAGTTCCTGTTAAATTCAAATCCTCTGCAATGATCTTCACGTACAGTGAAATAAAATTCCTGAGGCTCTCCAGTCATGGGATGTTTTTTCGACGCGCGACCGAGTGGATATATCCTGCATGCGCCTGGCCGGTCTTCGTAAACAGAACAGCCGAAATTAGTCACAAAAGGGCATTTTCTTCCTTCGTTTTCGGACATTTTCAGCATCAACTCCGGGAATCCGTGCATGGTTCTCAGCCTGATGTCCGCATACCTGTCCGTGAATTCCCCCGAAGTCAGGCCTAATCTCTTTCGCAAACGCAACGTGTCATACGGAGTCAAAGATAGTTGCAATTTTCCGCAGCATTCCGTGAAGCAGGGAACATGGGGTCCGCATTCAAAGCAGAATGAATCGTTCCTGGTCAATTTCTTGTCACTTGTCATTGATGCGCCTTTATAAGAAATAGCTATTTGATTTTTAAAGGTATGTGCGTTTTTATTGCCGCTCTGACCTTTCCAGATGATGAGCAAAATCCAGGAGAGTCTGAAACGTAAAACAAGCCTTTGGATCCTGTTCTCCGGAAATTCGAACAGCGCGTACTCCCGCGTTAATCGCAGCGGCAATGTCGCTGTCAGAATCACCAATCATGAATGATGATCCCAGATCAATATTCAAATCTTTTGCAGCATTCAAAATCATACCTGGTCTTGGTTTCCGGCACTGACATCCTTCATCTCTGTCATGCGGGCAATAATATAAACCGTTCAGGCTCACGCCGCGTTCAGAGAGACGCAACTTCATGTAATCATGAACACTGTCAAGCGCATTTTCATCCATCAATCCTCGGGCTATTCCTCTCTGATTGGTGACCACTACCAACAGATAGCCCAACCTCGAAAAAATTGACAGGGCAGCGCGTACGCCAGGAAGAAGATCAAACTCCTCATGATTGCAGACGTATTGATCCTCTGGCAATTTCCGGTTGATCACACCATCGCGGTCGAGAAACACTGCCTTGGTCTTTGTTGAATCACAACAATCCATACTCACTCTCTTTTACCTGCGGCCCATCCAAATAAATGGTTGTCTCGAAACAAAAAAATGAAACCCCACAATAACATAAAGAACCAATGTAACACCTTAAAATGGGCCGTTTCAGAAGACATTCACTCAAATTATAATCTGGATTCATGTAAGTGTATCCAATATAATATCAAATAATAATCAGTTAAATCAGAACATAATAATTATTATATGGTGTTTTTTATTAAAAGTTGTCTGATTATGAATATCGATTAAATTGCAATTAGATTAAAAGTAATTTTGATTTATATTCGGTATCATTAGAATATTATTTCTAGTTTATAAAATATATAATAAACAATATGTTAGAGGTCCTAAACCCAAAGCGTAAATTGAATAAGACCACAAGCTATTTAAATTAATGATAATTATTTTTGTATCATATTTAACATTTTACTTGACATAATCTTCGAGTTGAATAATTAACACAATCCAGGACATTCAGTGAAGGAGGGAGGGTATGTTAGCAATAAAACCCTTGAAGGTATTGGTTTGTTTAGCGATAGTCGTAGCTATGACCCCGATGGGATCTGGGTGGGGTTACACGGGTCCGGATGTGACTGCGCCGGGACTGCAGGGAGACGCTTTGTCTGCAGAGCCGACGATACAGCCGCGTTCGGTGATTCGTCAGCAGTTCCCAGGAGTCACTCAGACATCGCCTGTGACAACATCGCGAGGAACAACATATTCCAGTCGCAGTAATTCAAGAGTTGCTCCGACGCCAGCGCCAGTGATCGCCTCCGTTCCGGGGGGCTCGGTTTGTGGACCTCAAGGCTGTCCACCCGGGGTGATTGCGCCTCAAGCAGGCCAGCAGTCCATGTTTCCACCGATGTTTGGGGGCATGTTCTCACAATCGGGCTTTGGGCTTGGAGGTTGTGACGACGCCATACTTCCTCATGTGGGCTGCAAACAGTTCCAGCTCAGTGCGCGGCTGTGGTACGCGAAAATGAACTCGAGCACTCAGTTGTGGGGCGGTAACGGGACCGGTTGGATGCCAGGGACAGAGCTTGATCTAAATCGTGATCTGGATTTGAGCAGATTTCAGTACATCGGCGAATACGAGGCTCGCTGCCAGATTCGTCCTAATTGGGGAATCCGTTTCTCATTCATGCCGATAAGTTATAGGGACAATTCAAATCCGGTTTATCCATTCTGGTGGGGAAACGCCCCTTACAGCGCTGTTATCTCGACTTTGACCCAATGGGACAGGAACATTTACCGCTGGGATCTGGTATACGACTGGTTCCATCA
>CAYNZA010000093.1:0-2997 GCA_964401595.1 uncultured Desulfomonile sp. | reverse complement strand
CAGGCGGTTGGCAGATTTTATATACCGATGAATTACGGACGATGGGGTTACCTGGAAGCCGGTTGGAGGTGGATAGTGCTTGAACGAAGTTATCCGACCGACATTGACAAGACAAGCCTGGACGGTGTCACAGGAGCTGTTGGACTGATCTTCTAGCAGTCTGGCAACAAGGATTGAAAAAGCCTCTTGCTGAGGGATGATATTGACAGTGAAATGAAGGTTTTTGGGTACGGTTTGTAGTGACGTGAATTGACGGGGCTGTCCATGCCGAATCAGCCTCCAAAAGATGGGTGAATGAATTCAACGCGGTCGCTCTCATTTATAAAAGTGGACAGAAAATCTTTGCGATAGATGAAGCGACCGTTAATCTCAACAATTACTGCGGGATCATCTTCTTCCGTAATGTCAAGCAGGTCCTGCACCGACAGAATGTTCGAATCAAAACTTTCGGTAAAACCGTTGAACAGAATTTTCAAGATATCACTCCGCTGCATAAGAGAAAACGAAGCGGGCATTGAAACGTTCGCTCCCCCTCCCTAAATTCACTTCCAGGAGATATGCCGGATTTGATCTCCGGCAATCTCCTGAATTTTTATGTGTTCCGCATCGATAAAAATTACATATCCCGTCAGAACTTTTCATCCATTTCCTGTTTTTTCATAGCTGTATAGAGTCTTTCTGAAGTCACCGGCAATTCGTTGATTCTAGCGCCAGTAGCGTCATAGATAGCGTTAAGAATTGCCGGAATTGTGGGCATTATCGCTCCCTCTCCGACTTCCTTGGCTCCGTAAGGGCCGTTGGGTTCGAGAGACTCCACAATAATTGACTTTACTTTTGGCATGTCGAGGGAAGTGGGAATTCGATATTCTCCCAATGATGGATTGAGAATCCTTCCTCTGGAATCAAACTTGACCTCTTCAAACAGACATTCCCCTAAGCCCATCGACAAAGAGCCCTGCATCTGCCCTTCCACAAGGGTCTTGTTTATGGCCAGACCGCAGTCATGAGCGTCCGTCATGTTCTCAACCGTAATTTCTCCAGTTTCAAGGTCAACAGCAACCTCAACGACCTGTGCGGAACATCCGTAAGCCGGGGAAGTTCCGACAGCGGCGCCTTTGTATGATCCGCCAAGTCGGGGGGGTTTATATTTTCCTGTTCCTACAATGGTGCCGTATTTAAGGTATGCCATTCTGGCGGCTTCCCTGAAAGTCAGATATTCCACCGACGGTAAATCTGTCCAGCCGCGGTGCTCTTTAATGTATTTGGACCGAAGTTTTTCAAAGTCTCCAGGCATGCCGTCAAACTTGACCAGACCTCCGGAAAAGCTTATCGATTCGGGTTTGCATCCCATTTCATCTGCCAGATAGTCAGCAATTTTTGAGCGTATTTTTTGAGCGGCTTCTTTGGTGGCGTGCCCGGTCATCAATGTCTGGCGAGAAGAATAAGCTCCCAGGTCCACACTGAGGTCTGTGTCACCAGAGACCACTCTTACATTGTCCAATGTTATCCCGAGAGTTTCTGCCGCAATCATCGCCATGGCGGTGTCCGAACCCTGACCTATCTCTGCAGAACCCGTCTGAACCAACGCCATACCACCGTCCTCGCTCAGTTTGATGACGACAGTTGAGTGGTAGGTGTCGGACCTGTAAATCGGGTAACCGGCGCCAGAGACAAAAAAGCCGCAGGCCATACCTATCCCTTTGCCTTTGGGAAGCCGACCCTTCTTGTTATTCCAGCCGGAGTGTTCTTTGACAGCCTCAATACATTCCTTCATACCGAGACTGGACATGTCCAACTCGTTTACGGTCATGTCTCCTGTAGTCATAATATTTCTGAGGCGTAATTCTATTGGGTCCATGTCGAGTTGAGACGCGGTCATGTCTATAAGCTGTTCGAAGGCGGCTCTATGCGCAACCCCTCCGTGGCCGCGTTGAGCGCCGCATGCCGGTTTGTTGGTATAGGCCCTGTATCCGTCATATTTCATGGCCTTCAATTTATATGGTCCGCCAAGTAATGAGCCAGAGTAGTACACGGTAGCGATGCCAAAACTTGTATAAGCTCCGCCGTCGAGGATCGCCTTGTTTTTCAGCGCTACCATTGTTCCGTCTCTTTTCACCCCTAAAGACATCTCTGCGTGGAATTGATGCCGGGCTCTGCCATGAAGGAAGACCTGTTCCCTGGAATAGGTCATCTTTACAGGGCAACCGGTCACTCGTGAGAGCAATGAGCAGCTCATCTCCAGAGGGGTAGCTTCACATTTTGGACCAAAACCGCCCCCTACATAAGGTTTTACTACACGGACATTTCCGACGGGTATCCGGAGGACCATTGCCACGGTTCTCATCACGTAATGCGGCACCTGTGTGGATGTATGTAGTGTGAGTCTGCCGTCGAGGTCATAGATCGCCACGCAGGAATGAGTTTCAAGGAAGGCTGCGTCCTGTCTTTTGTTCAAGAAAGTGTGATGGACCACCAAATCGCATCCGGCCAGTTCCGCATCGGTGTCGCCGAATTCCTGATGAACCTCAGCGTTTAGATTTCCCGGATATTCCCGGTGAATTTGCGGGGCGCCTTCTTTCAACGCTTCAAACATGTCAAAAACGGCCGGTAATTCCTGATAATCGACTTTGATCAGACTGAGCGCCTCCTGGGCGGTCGCCAGATCAACCGCAGCCACAGCGGCTATTTCGTCGCCAACGTAACGAACTTTGTCATGGGCAAAAAGTGTTTCATCGTAACGAGCGGGTGAGACGCCATATTTTATGAGTCCGGCTTCCTTCGAAGTTACTACGGCTTTGACCCCCTTTAGTTTTCGCGCTTTCGACGTGTCGACATTCAAAATGCGCGCATGAGCCAGAGGGCTCTGGAGAATGGCCGCATGGATCATTCCCGGAAAATTGAGATCATCGGCGTATTTCGCCTTACCGGTAGCTTTGTTGGGAGCGTCGAGTCGATTAGCCCTGGAGTTCAGAACGGTGTACTGGCTCATGTTAGGAC
>CAYNZA010000092.1:0-11758 GCA_964401595.1 uncultured Desulfomonile sp. | reverse complement strand
TCCATGTAGGTCAGCGCTATTACGCATGCTGTCTGGGCCGGCATCAAATCGGCCGGGGCATGAGCTATGATCAAATTGGGGGCCCCACGAAAAATTCTGTCCTTGCCCCGCTCCCAAGCCGCTATCACCAGGTCAAAATGCATCATCCTAGCCACCTGGGGAGCGTTTTTGGCCATGAAACGCATCCAGTCGACAGTTATGGAGCCAATTTTTTCAAGCTCTCCCCTGTTTTCGTAAATGCGCCAGCTCACTGGCTGGGAATTATGACCTGACGGAGCGTAACGTGCAGTTTCTATCAACTGTTCGAAGACTGTCCGCTCTACCGGTTTGTCCCTGTAAGTCCTGACTGACCGGCGAGATTTCATGAGTAATCCGGTCTGCTCGACGGAGGGCAGGTCTTTCCTGACAACTTCCATGCAATCAGAAGGATTCATGAAGTTTAGGCTAAGCGCCCCGTGAGGACATACCGCCACGCAATGACCACATTTTATGCATAGCGAGTCCGCTGAAAATACCGGGGACGGGGTTGAATCCGGCGTTTTCATCTCAATGAGGCATGCCGGACATTCTGACACACATATTCCATCTTTCTTACATTTTGATTCATCTATCGTGAACAATTGCATTAACAAAACTCCCATAAACGACTTGATATCATGAATCGGCTTCCAGTAACAGTTTTACAAGATTAGCCGAAGAATACTGTCCTGCGGTGATTGCGTCGAACACGCTTTCCTGTCCGAACAGTCTGTTGACAATGGATGGCACATCCATGCCCTCGGATGCCAGTGATTTTGCCGTGCCCGCAAGGTCTTCGTACTTTGAAACAAATTTGGACAGGGCCTTGCGTCCGTCCTTACGCACTGTCCGCAACGACGTAAAAAGTGTGAAATCCTCTGATTCGATGGCGAGTAGATTCCTCATGGAATCAAGCATCTCCGACACATCTGTTTCAGGTCCGGCCACTCTCAGATCACTGCCAATGAAAAGATCTCCCGAAAAGACCCAACCCTGATCTATTTCGACCAGCGAAATATGACCGGGACAATGCCCCGGCGTGTAGATCACGTCGAAGTTAAACCGATGTGTCCTGACATAAGTAGGGCATGGCTCACAATCCGAACCGTCGGGATAGCCCCAGGCCTGTTCCCTGTAATGGGGCAGACCAGGTGGATGCCTGATGTAATCCAGCGCAAGCTCATGAGCCAGAACCTGAACACCCAATTTCTCCTGCAGGACCCTGTTGGCGCCTACATGATCTTCGTGGTGATGCGTGTTTATGATCCGACTGACCCTCTTGGCTTCCAAAAAGTTCAGTAATGCCAGCGATGTGTAAATACAGCCCGTGTCAATGAGCACATCATCAACGAGGTACGCAGACACCCAGAATAAAGGCTCTCCGTTGATTTCACGGCTGAGCTTGATCTGGGTTATTGCCCCGTGTTCACTAATTTCTATCACTGCCGGACTAACCTCGGAACTACAGTAATACCGTTAAACTTTCATTTTGACGTTCATAGCCTATCGAAAGAGACCTGGACTATTTTCAAAACGTAACCTTTTAATTTATACAGAAAACGGTTAAAATGTCGAGGAACTGTTGGAAGGGGGGTTCATTTTAATTAGCTATCAAGAAAGAATATGTGAATCGGACCTGAGTGCCGACCCTGTCAATCTTCAAGAACAACTATATGGAAATACTGATAATAATATCACTCATAATAGTCAACGGCCTGTTTGCCATGGCTGAAATCGCCATTGTCTCCTCACGTAAAACACGATTGAAGCATAAGGCCGATGAGGGGAGCAGACGAGCGAAGATCGCGCTTAAGCTTGCTGACGATCCCAGTAACTTCCTTTCGACCATTCAGGTGGGTATTACATCGATAGGGATATTGAACGGAGCGTTTGGAGAGACGGCCATAGCCGACCGTCTGACCGATTTTTTTTCCGGCGTTCCTGTTCTGGCGCCTTACTCCAGGGCGCTATCGGTCATGATAATGGTGTTCGGGGTCACTTACCTCACTGTTGTAGTGGGAGAACTGGTTCCCAAACGCATAGCGCTGCGTAGACCCGAAGCCATAGCCATCCTGGTAGCCAGACCAATGCGGCTACTCTCACGCATCACCCATCCTGTAGTCCGTTTCCTTAGCCTGTCCAGCGATGTCATCCTGAGAATCATCGGGTCCAAGCGTTCCGATGATCCTCCAGTGTCGGAAGAAGAGATAAAAGTGCTGATGAACCAGGGCGCAGAGGCCGGTGTATTTGATGAAACTGAGCGTGATTTCGTACAGAACATCTTCAAGATGGACGACGTCCGTATTCTGACGATAATGACTCCACGCAAGGACATCGTCTATTGGGAGGTTGAAGACCCCTCGGAAGAAAACATGAAGCGAATCATCGACAGTCCCCATGACGTAGTTCCCGTGTGTGAAGGCGGTCTTGACCACACTAGAGGAATGCTCCAGGCAAAGGACCTGCTGGCCGGTAAATGCATTGTGGGCATGGATGACCTGAAGCCAATCATGAAGCCGATTCTGTACGCTCCGGAATCGATTTCCCCACGCAGACTCCTGGAGAATTTCAAATCCAGCAAAAACAGCATTGCGCTGGTTGTTGATGAATACGGATCAGTTCAGGGACTGGTCACTCTTTATGATGTGCTGGAAGAAGTGGTGGGTGACATACCATGGTTGCAGTCGGCCAGTGAGCCCGAGGCAGTCGGGCGCGATGATGGTTCCTGGCTCATAGACGGCGGTTACGGCATAGACAAATTCAAGGAGCTTTTTGAACTGGCCCATGTTCCGGGTGAGGATACCAATGCTTTTCACACGTTGGCCGGCCTGGTGATGTCTCAGGTAGGGAGAGTTCCCAAAGTGTCGGATTCCTTTGAGTGGAATGATTTCAAAATTGAAGTTGTTGACATGGACGGCAACAGAATAGACAAAGTTCTTGTGTCGAGGATCTCGGACCAGGGTTGATCGAAACGATTGCCAATTGCATTGTCGTTGGTCCGGAAATAAATTTCCAATATCAAGAATAAAGAGGAGAAAAACTGCATGGCGCAGCTAAAAACCGGAGACAAGGCCCCCGAATTTGATCTGCCGGATCAGAACGGAAAAAGTGTTAAGCTTTCGGATTACCGGGGTAAAAAGGTTCTGGTTTATTTTTACCCCAAAGCTGACACGTCAGGATGCACGAAACAGGCCTGCAGCATAAGGGACGCGGAACCGGACCTGAGCGCTGCCGGTGTCGCGGCAATCGGAATAAGTCCGGACAAACCTGAGAAACAGAAAAAGTTTGACGACAAATACGAACTTGGATTCAGCCTGCTCTCGGATGTGAGTCATGCGGTCGCCGAGTCTTATGGGGCCTGGGGCGAGAAGAAAATGTATGGCAAGACATACGAAGGCGTTATAAGGTCTTCCTTTCTGGTCGATGAAAACGGCGTTATCATGGGAGCATGGTATAAGGTGAGTCCGATCGACACCGTGCCAAACGCTCAAAAAGAATTGCAGAAGGCGTAGCGCTGAATACAGCGCCTGCCCTTGCGTTGTCATGCCGGGCTTGATCCGGCATCAGGCATTCCTGAGTTCCCGTTTTTACGGGAATGACAGAACAGATTCACACGCATGGGACACGGTTTCTTTAGGGAAGGGCTATAAATTCAGATGTCATATACCGAGATAGGCTTCCTTGATGTGGTCGTTGTTGAGGAATTCATCCCCGGTACCGGACATTGCTATGCGACCATTCTCCAGAACATAAGCACGGTCACACATTGCAAGAGTATGATTCACGTTTTGTTCCACGAGTAAAACGGTTAGCCCTTCTTTATTGACTCTTTCAACTATCCTGAAAATCTCGGAGACCATGATCGGGGCCAATCCAAGAGAAGGCTCATCGAAAAGAACCAGTTTTGGCAAGGACATCAGGCCGCGGGCTATCGCCGCCATTTGCTGTTCTCCGCCGGATAGTGTTCCGGCAGCCTGTCTGCGGCGTTCTTTGAGGCGAGGGAACATGTTGTAAAGCCATTCCAGGGTCTGAAAACGTTTGGACTTTGCCTCCGGAGACAAAGAACCGACTATGAGGTTTTCCTCTACACTCATCTCAGGAAATAAACGTCGCCCTTCGGGAACATGAGCTATACCAAAATCTATTATCCTGTGAGAGGGAACCTGATCGAGCCTGTTACCCTGGAAGGTGATCGAGCCTTTTGCAGGTTTCAGCAAGGAAGAAATTGTTTTCAGTGTGGTGGACTTGCCGGCGCCGTTGGCTCCAAGTAGAACCACTATTTCTCCTTCACGCACCTCAAACGATACGTTCCACAGAACCTGCAAATCTCCGTAAAATACGTCGAGGCCCTCAACGTTGAGCACGATAATCTTCTCCAAAATATGCGGCAATAACTTCAGGGTTAGCGGCGACCTCGGTCGGCGACCCCTCGGCTATCACCATTCCGTGGTTGATAGCCAGAATCCGGTCCGATATGGTCATGATGACCTTCATGATGTGTTCTACGATTATTATCGTGATGCCCGAATCTCTGATCTTCTTGATCAATGAAATGGCTTCCTCAAGTTCAGCCGGGTTAAGTCCAGCGGCCGTTTCATCGAGTAACAACAGTTCCGGCTCGGTAGCCAAGGCTCTTGTTATCTCGAGTCTTTTACGTGAGGCTATTGGCAGACTCCTGGCAGGTTTGTCTATGTAATGGGTCAAGCCACAAAAATCGATGGTCTTCTCAGCCAGTTTCTGAGCCTCGGACCGCGAATGATGCCTGAGAAAAGCGGAGGCTATAACATTGTCCAGAACTGTCATCCTCTTGAGGGGCTTGACCACCTGAAACGTTCTCCCTATGCCTTTCCCGCATATTTGATAGGTCTTCAGGCCCGATATCTTCTCACCCCTGAAAAAAATCTCACCCTTGGTCAACGGGAAATACGAGTTAATAAGGTTGAATATGGTGGTTTTTCCGGATCCATTGGGTCCAATCAGACCGCATATCTGTCCCTGTTCAACCCGAAAGCTCACGCCGTTGACGGCGGCCAGTCCACCGAAATACTTCACGATTTCTTTTGTCTCAAAAAAGGCCATGCGCTGCCTCAAACCGTTTGCTTTTTACCCGGAATTATTAATCTTTTAATCTTGTTCCAGTCCCCGACAACTCCGTTAGGAAGGAACAATATGACCACGATGACCAGTATGCCGAAACTGAGCACATGGGCCTCGCTAATATACTTGGTCAGAGTGTTCATGAAAGGCCAGCCGGTAGTTTTGCCAAGTGAGGCGAGCAGCCCGAAACCGCCGGTCCTGAAAATTTCCTGAACCGCAACCATGATGAAACCGCCCACCGCCGGCCCGTATGTTGTGCTGACACCCCCGACTATGCCTACCAGAATGGCCATGATGGATATGTCATGGAGCGAAAAGACTACCTTGGGATCAATAAATCCCATGTAATTTGTGTACAGCGCCCCTGCCGCCCCAATCAGAAAAGCCGATATACATAAGGACACCATTTTATAAAATTGCGTGTTGATGCCCATACTCTCAGCGGCGTCCTGATCCTCACGGATTGAGACGAAGTAATAGCCGTATCGCGATTTGATCACCCAGTCTATGACCACTATCGAAAATACGGCCAGTCCGAGCGCTATGTAATAATATGGAACCTTGGAAACGAACGTCTGCATGACAAGCAGGCCGACCATACCCTCAGTAAGGGATTCCCAAATGACTGCTATGTGCCTGAAGATTTCATTCAGGGCCAAAGTGGCCAGAGCGAAATATGGTCCACGAAGTCGAAAACAGATCCAGCCGAACGGGAACGCTATCGCCACCGAAAGTAAAGCTCCCAGAGGCAATCCCCACCAGGCCGATATGTCAAGCTTATGCAACAAAAGAGCTGCGGTATAGGCGCCCACCCCGAAGAAGGCAGCCGACCCGAAAAGAACCTGACCGGTGTAGCCCGAGATGAGGTTCCATCCTGAACCTATGGCAACCCACATAAGCACCAGGATGAGCAGATGCTGATAGTACGCGTCACGCACAACCCATGGGAAGACCAGCAAAATAGCCAGCAATATCAGTGAAAAAAAAGATCTTCTCATTGGATCTTATACCTTTGTCAGGCGTTTGAAACCGCCGGGAAGGAACAACAAAACCAGGACGAATATGATCAAACCGACCATATCCTCAAAATCCATTCCGATGTAGGTTGCGCCAAAAGCCTCAGCCAAACCAAGGGTTAGTCCCCCGAAGATTGCGCCTACCGTGGAGCCGAGCCCGCCAAGGATCGTTATGACGAAGGCCTTGCGGGTGAATGGCCCGCCAATGTCGGGAAACAGGTAATAAATCGGTAATAGAAGAGTTCCTGCGGCCGCAACGAGGGCAGCGCCCATCCCCATGGTTATTACCTTGATTTTTTCCGAGTCTATCCCCATGAGTTCCGACGCTTCACCATCCTGTGAAACGGCCCGTATAGAACGGCCAATGTCGGTTTTCATGAGAAACCAGAAGAGCATGAAGGTCAGGGCACAGGCGAAGATGAAAGCAATCGTCAATGCTACCGAAAAGGAAATGCCGCCGATAAAAAACGCCGAGGATGAGTAAGATGTTTTCACCGAAAGATAATTAGAGGTAAAAATGAATCTGGCAATCTCGGTCAGGACCATGCCGATTCCAACAGTCATCAGAACCTGGTTCTCAGGCAGAATACTGTCCACCTTTATGAGTGGATTGAGCAGGTATTTCTGGATCACCACCCCGAGGGCAAAAAGCAGCGGCATGCTCGCAAGAAGAGTTATGTACGGATCGACCCCCAGATAATGGAAAAGCACATAGGTGCAATACATCGCCACCATCATGTACTGTCCGTGGGCCAGGTTTATGATTCCCATGACACCCATGATAAGTGTCATGCCAATTCCTATGAGGGCGTACAGACCCCCCTTCAATACACCGGCGACTAATGTCTGAAGAAAGACTTCCATTTCCTACCAATCGGGGCTCAGTGTGAAAAGGGCCTTAAGAAAAGGCGTTCCGTTTACAGGTTCAGGTTGAGCGACGGCCGCTCCATGAGCTTCCCTCGTTGGGCTTGCTCAAGAAGCGGCAGTGGGTAATGTTCAGCGAGCGGACCATTCCGGAACCGGGAAAACATAGGGTTTTGTGGCGACATTTTTGGGCCATACGGTTTCAAGCACACCTTTTTGCCACTGAACCAGGTATGTTGGAAGGGCATTCTGCTGTTTCTTCTTGCCATATGCGACAAACTTGACCGGACCGAAGGCAGTCATCATGTCGGTTGATGTCAGCGCTTCACGAACGCCGGCCGGGGTCATTTCAGCTGCACGTTTCAAGGCGTCCGCTATGACATAGATGGATGCGTATGCTTCAGCGCCATGATATTCAGTCGGGGCTCCGAATCTTTTCTGGTAATTTTCAAAATATTCTTTCGCTCCCGGATAAGGAAGGGTGTGTGACCACAGGTCGGCCGAGAAAACGAACTCCGCCGCCTCACCGGCATTTTTGGCGAATTCGGGCAGAGTAAAACCGGCGCCCCCCCCAACAAACAGTTTGGGATTAAAGTTCAATTCTTTGGACTGTCTCATCAGCAAAGCGGCGTCCATGACGTAAGAGATCATGTAAACAAAATCCGGTTTGGCCGATTTAACCTTGATGAGTAGCGGTTTGAAGTCCACGGCGCCTGCCTCGTAGCCTTCTTTCATGAGCACTTTCAGACCCACTTTTTCACACTGTTCTGCGAATTCCTTGGCGCCGGACTGCCCAAAAAGTGTGTTTTCATGGAGGATAGCCACGGACTGTGGTTTCACTATGTCGGCCAGGAATGAATTCAGGGCCTTGGGATACTCACTTACAGGCGGGTTGATACGAAAAACATAGTCCCAGCCTTGCTCGGTGATCTTATCCGCCGATCCGGTTGTCACCAGGAAGGGGGTCTTGCGCTGTTGAGCCACTGCGGACATCGCATAGGTTACCGAAGACGAATAGCCGCCTGTCAGAGCCACCACTTTGTCCTGTGAGATGAGCTTCTCCACGGCCGATCGACCTACATCGGGCTTACCCGTGTCGTCTTCTATGATCAAGTCTATCTGGCTACCCTTAATTCCTCCGGCTTTATTGATTTCCTCGAGCCCCATGAGGAAAGAATTCTTCTCTATTTCTCCAAACTTGGCCTGCTCACCCGTAAGGGGCAGTACGACGCCGACCTTGATCGGGGCGTCTGCTGAGAAGGCCCAACCAGAGAGCAAAAATATTCCCATAAGCGCCGACAACACAGTTAGCGTCACTCTCTTCATGTCTAGCTCCTTAATGTCGAATTGAATTGGGGGAAGCCAAGGATATGTTACTACAATGCAAAATAGCTTCTGAACTATTCAAAGTCAAGCCGAAATGACATCTATCCAAATATCCCATATGTGGACTTTTTGTTGGTCGTGTGGTGTATAGTCGGAAGATTATTGCCAGACCCTGTGACTTTCCTGGTAGAAAGGAAATGTGATGAATTCGAAGGCCAGGCTTTTGGGTATTGTCTTCACAATTGTCTTCCTCGCTTGCCCAGTTGTCTTTTCCATGCCCCCCCAGGAGCTTGAGAACAGGCTAGTCCAGAGCGCCGCTGTAATCTCGGAAATAATGGATGCCCCGGACTCCAGCATTCCCAAGGATCTTCTGCGAAGATCAAGTGCTATAGTAATCTTTCCATCCGTTCTAAAGGTAGGCCTGGGTTTTGGAGGACAGTACGGAAAAGGGGTGGCGCTCAGGAAGAACCCTTCAAGCTCCCGATGGGGGCCTCCGGCGTTTTTCAGTCTGTTGGGGGCCAGTGTGGGCTGGCAGATGGGTGTTCAGTCCACAGACCTGATCCTTCTGGTAATGAGCGAAGTGAGTCTGAAAGGTTTGTTCAAGGATCGTTTCACCATCGGTGTGGACGCGTCTGTCGCCGCAGGTCCCATCGGACGAGACGCATCCGCCGCTACCGACATTGCTCTAACCGCCAATATACTGTCTTATTCACGCGCCAAAGGTCTCTTTATGGGGGTCTCGATCAGCGGAGCCATGATGGAACTGGACTGGGACGCCAACGAGAAATATTACGACTCAGACATTTCAATCATCGATCTTTTTTTCAAAGGAGAAGGCGAGCTTTCCCCGGCAGGGAACAAACTGGTTCAGGCACTGAACAGAATTACAAGCTCGAAGTAACCTCCGTTTACAGGAAACATTGCATCTGGCTACGCTTGGGGTTTTGCGGTCAACAGACTATCATCATTGACAGATAAGGACATTGATGGGGTCTTGATCGCCCCGTAACGCTGACAGGAGCCGTAGTAAATAAAACCAGTCAGTTGGGCCGACAGGGCCCAAAAGGTTTTTCGGTTAATGTTGACAGTTTTTTTGGCCTGTGTTACCTGTATGAGTATCTTGCGTGTTCATTCACGTGAATTCCTCATTCAACATACAATAGTCAATCAGTTTCTATAGACCTCGGATTTCAGTCACGGCCTTTTGGATAGGGTATTGCCTATGGACATGAAGAGAGGCTACTACGAAGATATAGAGCTTTGCGGGACCAACACGGCCCTGTTTGGTCTGATCTTTCTAGTTTGTGTATTCGTTGCGGCGCCGTTCATTATCGGCGACTACAATCTTTACCTGATCAACCTTATAGCCATAAATTCGATCGTAGCGATAGGGCTGAACATACTGGTCGGTTATACGGGTCAGATATCGCTTGGGCACGCCGGGTTTTTCGCTATTGGAGCCTATGCGTGCGTTCTGTCAATGTTGAAGCTGGGCCTTCCTTTCATCGTTGCATTGCCCGCTGCGGGTTTCTTTGCAGCAATTTTCGGTTTTTTGCTCGGTTTACCCTCGTTGAGACTTGAGGGCCCGTATTTGTCCATTGCGACCCTGGGATTCGGGATGGCGGTGACTCAGATCATAAGTCATTCCGAATTCACTGGCGGACACATGGGTTTGGAAGCGCCTAAAATGTCCATTGGTCCTTTTGTGGCTCACACAAGCTCACAACAATACGCAATAATAATAGCAACGACCTTCATAATGACCATCGCAGCCGTCAATCTGATGAAGACCAGGGTAGGCAGGGCTTTCAGGGCGATCAGGGACAGTGAGATAGCCGCAGAGGCGATGGGCATCAACGTTCTGAAGTATAAGACCCTTTCATTCGCTGTGAGCGCATTTTACGCCGGTGTTGCCGGGGGGCTGATGGCTTTTACGCTCGAGCATGTCAGCGCCGGCAGCTTTAACCTGATCCTGTCAATAACTTTTCTTGCGATGATCATAGTGGGTGGCCTGGGATCTATCATGGGTTCCATCCTGGGGGCTGCCCTCCTGACTTATCTTCAGATAAAACTGCAGGTTATCCAGGAGGCGCCGGTAATAGGCCCACTGTTGCTGGACATCTCCAAGAGCTATTTTACCCCTGAGGGATTGCCGAATATCCAGAGCATCATAATCGGGGGGATCATGATCGCTATAGTCATATTTGAGCCTTACGGGGTCAACGGCATATACCTGAGGTTTAAGCGTTACTGGAAAATGTGGCCTTTCTAAACGGGGTTTAGATGAATCTGTTTTTTGATCTTTTTGTCGGTGGAATCTCCATTGGGGCCTGTTATGCGCTGGTAGCCCTCGCCATGGTCATTATTTACAAGACCTCGGAAGTGCCTAACTTTGCCCAGGGTGAAATGGCGATGATATCCACGTTCATCGCATACACTATCATGGAGAGTTACGGGGCCGGTTTTTGGGTTTCAGCCGGACTGACGCTCGTCTTTGCGTTCTTTCTCGGTGTCGTGCTGGAACTGTCATTTCTCAGACCGGCTGATAATCCCGGGATATTGGGCTCCATAGTGATAACTCTGGGCGCTGAGATGATCCTGTATGGTCTGGCCGGATGGAAATGGGGCGCCAACCAGAATCCATTTCCGGTTCCTTTTTCTGAGTATAGCGGTTTTTCCCTGGGCCCGTTGCGGATAACCGAAGTCAATTTATGGACGATACTGGCGAGTCTGGCGATCACCATCCTTCTATTCGCCTTTTTCAGATACACCAAGATGGGAACAGCCATGAAGGCTGTTCAGCAGAACGCTTTTGCAGCCAAGGCTATGGGCATTCCGACAAGGCGCATCCTCACATTCACATGGGGGCTGAGTTCGGCCACCGGCGCTGTCGCCGGCATGCTTATTGCCCCCATAGCCACACTTGATCCCAACATGATGCTCGACCCCATGCTCAAAGGTTTTGCCGGAGCAGTGCTTGGCGGGATGACCAGTCTTCCAGGAGCAGCTTTAGGCGCATATATGCTCGGCCTGATCGAGAACTTTTTCGGTGGTTATGTTTCGCTTGAGTTCAAGTCGGTTGTGGCTTTTGCCGTAATAGTCCTCATCCTATGCCTGAGACCGTCGGGGATTTTTGTGAAGCACTATGAGAAAAAGGTTTAAAAACAGAGTGTTGCTGATGTCGGGAATGATCTCAAGGCACGTCGTCAGATCTTTAGCGTTCCTGGCAGGTTTGGCTGTGTGCGCTCTTACTCCGGGCTTTGCAGGGGAAAATGAAGCTGAAAAAGCCGCGATAATGAAAGAAGCCAGGTCCTATTTTGAGGCTGAATTATCCGGCGACCCGAAAGCTGTTTGGTCGGCCCTGGCGCCTTCTTCGGTTTTTCGGAGAGACCACAGTTTTGATGATTATCTCGCGATGCAATCCAGAAGCGATTTGG
>CAYNZA010000091.1:10363-12061 GCA_964401595.1 uncultured Desulfomonile sp. | reverse complement strand
AAATGACATTTACCTTTACATTGTTGGCTTTTTCGAAAGGCGGAAGAATAAAGTTTAAAAGCCCGGAATTTTCGGTTGATGTGGTTGTGGCCAAGCGCAGGATTTGTTCGCTGTAAGCGCTGGAATTCACCCCGATAATCAAGGCCAGGATGATACCCAAGATCAAAGGTTTTCTCATTAAAATGCTCCAATCGAATAGATTCTGGGTCTGATTGCAAGTAACCGACCGGCGTCGTGACAAAGTTTGGACCAAAACAAACTAAAGAAACGACAGAAGAAAGATGCCCCACAACAACCAGTGGGCTATCTTTCAGTGTCCTTTATAGTAAGAATACGGAATAACACATGCTAATAAAAGTAGTCAACAAGTTTAAAATTGACTTAATATTACCAAACCTGATAACTATTGAGCGCAGTTATATGAGTTCAACTGGTGGAGGTCCGGCCAAATGAAACGTCTTCTCTCAACAAAAGAAGTGGCTCAGCTCCTGGATGTAAATGAAAAGATGGTCTATACGCTGGTTTCAGAGAAGGGTCTTCCAGCAACAAAAGTGACTGGGAAATGGTTGTTTCCAGCTGAACTGGTAGACAAGTGGATCGAGAATTCTGCGGTGAATATTCCTCTGGGGCGTGAGCCATTACCCAGCTACAAAGGCCTGCTGATAATTGCAGGAAGCAACGACATACTTCTGGACAGAGCCATGTCCATGTACAACAGGCTTTACAGTGAACATCTGGCGGTGTTCGGCAACCTGGGTAGTATGGGAGGGCTAAAGGCCCTGAGACGATCATTGTGTCACATGGCCTCGAGTCATCTTATTCAGGAAAAAGATGATGAATACAATTTTTCTTATGTCTCGCAAGAGTTGGGACAAATGCCTGCCGTGGTCAATTTTTGCCTTCGGGAGCAATGCCTTTTGGTATCCAAGGGAAACCCAAAAAAAATATCAGGCATACAAGACCTCGGACGTGACGATATCTCAATTGTGAACAGACGGCCGGGGACTGGAACGAGACTCCTGCTGGACAAAGAACTCAGGAAGCATGGATTAGGCGCCTCATCTGTCAGTGGCTACGATAGAGAAGTTGAGAAGCACGTTGATGTCGGGATCGAGATATTATCCGGTCGAGCAGACTGTGGAATGGCAATTTCAGGGGTTGCGGGATTGTTGGATCTGGAATACATACCGGTCAGAAATGAGCGTTATGATCTGGTGATTTCAAAAGAGTATTTCTTCGAAAAGGGAGTTCAGCTTTTTCTTGGGATGCTGCATGAGGACTCGTTCAGATCTCTGGCCGAGGGGCTTGTTGGTTATGACCTTAAACTTTCAGGGAAGATGGTGTACCCGCAGAACATTTTACAAAAACCAGGCGTGGAGGTAGGTTTGGAATGAAAAGTTTTACAAGTTTTATTTGTGGCTGTTTTTTGCTGGTTGGTCTTGCTTGCGTCTCAGACGCTGAAATCAAATGCGCTGAGACATACGGAGACGGACCTGCAAAATTCTCACTGGCGACAGGAAGTCCCGGCGAACTGGGGCTTTTGAAGAATCTGGCTGAATCTTTCAATGCCGACAAGAAATTCAGCCTTTGCTGGGTTAAGGCAGGTTCGGGGGAATCGCTTAAACTGTTGAAAGACAAACAGGTCGATATGATAATGGTTCACGCCCCGGCTGCCGAAAAAAAAGCGGTAGCGGATGG
>CAYNZA010000091.1:0-10263 GCA_964401595.1 uncultured Desulfomonile sp. | reverse complement strand
TCGATATGATAATGGTTCACGCCCCGGCTGCCGAAAAAAAAGCGGTAGCGGATGGCTGGGCCACGAAACGTACTCTCATTGGCTCCAACGAGTTTTTCATAGTCGGTCCTCCATCGGATCCCGCAAAGGTTGCGGAGTCCAGGGACGCTGCAGACGCTTTTTCAAGAATAGCTAACGCAAAAGCCCTGTTTTTCTCCAGGGGTGACAATTCAGGCACGCATAAAAAAGAAATGGACGCATGGAAAAACGCCGGGATCCAGCCCTCCGGAGACTGGTACAAAGTGACCAAAGACTTCATGATGGCAACTCTGAAAAAAGCCAATGATGACAAAGGTTACTTCATGACAGACAGTTCTACATGGGTAGCTGCAAACAAAAAACTGCCAAATTTGAAAATACTGTTCAGGGGTGACAAATTCCTGGTCAACACCTATCATGCTCTAGCCCAGCCATCCGGCGCCACACCTGGAGCGGGGGCCGCTGCCCAGTTCATAGACTTTGTAGCATCTCCAAAGGGTCAGGAGATAATTAGAGATTATGGAAAGAACCTTCATGGGGAAGGGCTTTATAACGACGCTGAATATGCAAAAAAATATGATGAGTAGAAAATAAAACGTTCAGCAGGAATAAGGACGTTTGACAGGATGAGATGTTAGTTCCATCCGGAATGAAGTATCTGTTTCGCTACTTTTTCGGACGTTGCAGTAACTCCGCTTGATTCGGCCCCTCTAAATCAGTGTCTTCTGAAGACAGGGTAGAACCGGACATCACGCTTTTCAACAACAATTCATTGATAGCCTCAGGCCGGGGAACCTACGTTTTTCCGGCTTGAGCCTTACAGCATAATGAGGAAAACGGAACATGCCGATGACTTTGGTTCATGACAGGTGAATTCCATCCGACTGATCCTGAAAATCAACCGTAAATGTAATATTCGTTGATGTCTGTCTCCATATGTCATAAATATAATATAGCGCTCATTAGCCTGAAGTAATCTTCCTGTTCCACAAAAGATCAAGTGTTTCGTGTCAGGAGATTCTATTGGATAGAATTCTAGACTTCCATTTGTCAGAAGTTATCTATTCCAGCAAAACATCTCTAATTTACAGGGGTGTGCGCCTGCCTGCCTATTCTCCTGTAATAATAAAGCGTCTCAGACAAAATCACCCCTCGCCACGAGACGTTTCAGACCTACAACAGGAATGTCGCATAACAGGGGCGCTGGCGGACCTGGAGGGTGTCAGCCGGATCATTGACCTGATAAAATACAAGAACTATCTATTCACTGTATCTGAAGATTTCGGGGGGACCTCCCTTGACCTATTGATCAAGAAAAATGGCCTCAGGCTTGATGATGCGATGATGCTGGCTATTCGGCTTTGCACAATTCTTGGAGACATTCACTCACGGTCCATACTACATGGGGGATTGTCACCCTCGAATGTAATAGTGAACCTGCGCTCTGACATTATTAAAGTAATTGACTTCTCGGATGCTTTTTATTTCTCGGAATATCCTCAACTGATCACAGATACTGAAACGCATTGGCAGGATTTGAGCTACATCTCTCCCGAGCAAACGGGCAGAATTAACAGGCCAGTGGATTTTCGATCGGACTACTATTCACTGGGAGTAACATTTTATGAACTTTTTACCGGAGGACTTCCGTTCGAATCAGAAGATGCCCTGGAATTGGTTCATAGCCACTTGGCAAGAAATCCGGTCTTGCCACATGAACGGAATCCCGAAATTCCAGTGTCTTTGTCCGATGTGATCATGAAGTTGATGGCAAAGAATGCCGAAGACCGCTACCAAAGCTCATACGGCATCAAGGACGATCTTGAAACGTGTTTGGAAGAACTGAAAGATCCTGGGGTTGGGAAGAATTTCATGGTTGGTCTTCACGACATTCCGGAAAGGTTTGTCATTCCAACACGCTTATACGGCCGTGAGAGTGAGCTGGCAGCCTTGAGAAATTCCTCCGAGCTTGTTGCCAGAGGGGCCAGGAAGATTACTTTGATAACTGGACCGGCAGGTATTGGCAAAACTTCACTTGTGAACGAGTTGTATCGCGACATAGCCCCCAAAAAAGGCCATTTCGTCTCAGGCAAATTTGATCAACTTTACAAAAATGTTCCTAATGGCTCGGTAATAGCTCCTTTCAAAAGTCTTGTGCATCAGATACTCGCCGGTTCTGAGGAGAGTTTACAGAATTGGAAAAAGTCTCTAACTGAAGCTTTAGGTATAAACTGCAGGGTAATAATCGATGTGTTACCTGAGATAGAGTTGATAGTGGGGCCTCAGTCCCCTGTTCCCGACCTTGAGCCACTTGAGGCTCAGAGCAGATTCAGAATAGTTTTTCAGGAATTTATACGAGTTTTCTGTCGAGCGGAGTCCCCCTTGCTGATATTCCTGGACGATCTGCAGTGGGCTGACCTGTCCTCACTCAAAATGCTTGAATTGATCATGACAGATTCAGAAACCGGGCATCTACATCTTCTTGCAGCATATAGGGATGATGAGGTGGATCAGACCCATCCATTAAAGATGACTCTTGATGCAGTTTGCAAAAGTGGGATCACCCCTGAAAAGATTTTCCTGGAGCCTCTGGCCGTCAAGGATTCATGTTCCTTGTTGTCCGATACCCTACGGAGAGACTGCCAGGCAGTTGGAGATCTGGGAGATCTTCTGCATCGTAAAACCGGCGGGAATCCATTTTTCATGAGGGAGTTTTTACGTTCACTTTATGAGAGCGGACTGCTTGAATTCGATTTGTCAACCGGTTGTTGGACGTGGGATTTCGAGCGTATTCAAAAACTAACCATTACAGACAATGTCGCCACCCTGATGACCTCGAGAATAAGGAAACTTCCGGCGCTGTGCCGGGACTTTTTAACTTATGGAGCGTGCCTGGGAACCCAGTTTGGAATCAGCGCCCTGTCACAGGCTATTGGAACAACCCCAACAATCGTAACGAACGTATTAGGCTCCGCAGTCATCGAAGGGCTTGTTTTTCCGGTTCATGAGAATCCGGAATGGTTGGGCACTAATCCTGAAAATCATTGCAGTGCAAATGGAGTGGAATACAAGTTTTCTCATGACAAGATCCAGGCTGCGGTGCTTAATGAAGTTCCGGATAAGGAAAGATCGATCATCCATGAAAGACTTGGCCGAACCATCCTGAAACAGACACCTGCAGACCAATTGGACAAGATGATCTTTGAAATAGTAAATCAACTAAACCTTGCAGTTGAGCATATTACCGAAACGGATCACAAACTGGAACTGGCAAGCCTTAATTTTAGAGCCGGTCTCAGGGCCAAAATGATATCTGCTTACGAGGTTGCATTCAACTACTTCAAGGCAGGGATAAATCTGATGGTCAAAGATGGCTGGGTTGCCCATTATGAGCTTACCTTGAATCTGCATGTGCAGGCAGTGGAATCCTGTTACCTAATCAGTAAATTTGAAGAGATGGAGTCGCTCGGGTCCGTAGTTCTCGAGATGGCCAGGAATCTGCTGGATAAAGTGAAGATCTATGAAGTCAAAATTCAGGCCTGCATAGCCAGAAATAACAGAGGCGAGGCTGTTAGAACCGCTTTACCAATATTGGCCATGCTCGACAAAGCATTTCCGGAAAAACCCTCGAAGTTGAGGGTTGTAGTTGAACTCCTCAAAGTAAAGGCTCTGCTGGCATTATCCGGATGGCAAAAAGAAGCTGCATTCAGATCTATGACGGCCCCTTACAAGATTGCCGCCATGAGAATAATGGCCAAAGTCTTGCCGGCCGCATACACGGTGACCCCTAATCTCTTTCCAGTCATTATATTCAGAATGGTCTGGCTGACCGTTCGTCATGGCGCAGCCCCACCTTCCGCCACGGCTCTGGCTGCTTACGGACTGATACTGTGCTCCGGAGCAGGTGATGCGGACTCCGGCTACTATTATGGTAAAATGGCGCTGAACGATCTTGAACGTCTAGGCGACAAGGATGACTTTTCCAAGATAAATTTTATATTCAATTCTTTCATCAGAATTCGACGTGAACCTTTGAGGGATGGGCTTCAGCCCCTTCGAAACGGTTACTTTGCCGGTATGGAGGTAGGAGATCTGGAGTACGCATCTTTGTCCGGCGCTTTTTATTGCACTCAAGGCTATGCCGCAGGAAGAGAACTCTCTGAGCTGGAAGAAGAGCTGGCCACTTTCTCCAAGGCTGTCGGAAAGTTAAATCAGCAGACCACCCATTATCTCTCACTGCTGTACCATCAAAGCGTTCTGAATCTGGTGAGAGACACACCAAACCCTACAAAGCTGATAGGGGACTCTTTTAACGAAGACAAGACATTGCCGTCGATGTTCGAATTAAATGAAAGAGCGATAATTCTGGCCACTTATTTACACAAGCTCATCCTGGCCTACCTTTTCGGCAAGTACGAGGAAGCAAGCGAGAACGCAGAAATGGTGGAAAGCTATCTGGATGGGGCTCAGGGCACAGTGATCATTCCTCTGGCAGCCTTATATGGCTCTCTGGCCAGAATTGCCCTTCTGCATGAAGTTGATCCGGACTTGAAGAAAAGATTTCTGTTTAAAATCAAACAGAATCAGGCAATTCTGAAGAGGTGGGCATCGGACGCCCCGATGAACTATCTGAACAAATATAATCTGGTTCAGGCCGAAATTTTTCGGTATCACGACCAGCCTCACGAAGCTATGGACTGTTATGAGATGGCGATTACTCTGGCGCGAGAAAACGAATTCCTGAATGAGGAGGCATTGGCGCTAGAGAGAACCGCAATTTTTTATGATTCCAAAGGCCGAACAACTATCGCTAAAGCTTATTTCCATGAGGCCAGGCATGCCTACATCCGGTGGGGAGCCAATTCCAAGGTGAGGGACCTGGAAAAAAACTGTCCGTACTTTTGGGACGACAACGTTGCGGTCTCACTCAGGACAGCCTGTGATGCTCCTAGAGGTGATCAGAATGCATCATCGTTACTGGATATCTCGGCCGTTCTAAAGGCATCTCAATTACTTTCAGGAGAAATTGTTTTAAAAGATCTTCTTCAGCGTTTGATGACTCTGGTTCTTGAGATTGCCGGAGCAGAACGTGGATTCCTGATAATTCCGGAAAATGATGTAATGATGATTCGTGCAAAGGCAGACACATCTTCATCTGTGGACTTCTTCGACAAACCGCTCAGGATTTCTGAAGACAGTGATGATTTGGCCGTTTCTTTATTACATTACGTCACAAGAATCAGAGACACTGTCATCATAGATGACGCAAAAGCCGATCTGACATTTTTGCATGATGTTTATATTCAGAGTCATTCTCCCAGATCGTTGTGCTGTATTCCCATCATCAGATCGAACCGCTTGTCTGCAATTCTGTATCTTGAGAACAACCAGACAGATGGGGTTTTTTCACAACAGCGTGTAGAAATGCTCAAGGTCTTGTCTTCCCAGGCGGCCATATCGATTGAGAACGCCATGCTCTACAAGGATCTGGATGAATCTGTGACTCGATACAGGTCCCTGATTGAAAACGCTCAAGAGACTATAATGATCTTTCAGCACGGTAGGGTAAAGTTCTTCAATCCTGCCGCAATGGACCTGACAGGATATAACGAGGAAGAACTGGCCTCGCTTCTAGTGGTTCATTTTTTTCACCCTGATGACCTACAGAGGTTCATTGACCGGGACGTGAGAGCCGTGACCGAGGAGACGGTTCCCCAATTAACAACCTTCAGGGCCCTGAAGAAAGATGACTCAGCGATCTGGGTGCAGTTGAATTCGGTCGTTGTAATCTGGGACGACAAACCTGCCACCCTGAATTTCATCACAGATATTACTGAATTGAAAGCCGCTGCCGACATCAACCTCAGAACTGAGCGTTTAAGCGCAGTGGGAGAATTGGCAGCCGGAGTGGCGCACAATTTTAACAACCTCTTACAGGTAATAATGTCCGCAGTCGAACTGTCCATCAAAGACCTTGACTCCCATCATTTGTCAAACATCTCAGGTAGGTTGGAGTTAATCAGGGAATCATCAAAATTCGGCTCAGAGACCGTCAAAAGGCTTCAGAGCTTCGCTCAGATACGCAATGAGGACAACTCTTCACGAACAGAAGTCTTCAATCTGTCTGAACTTGTAAAACAGGCAGTCAGAATGAGCAGTCCATGGTGGAAAACAAATCCGGAAAAGGAAGGCATACATGTTGATGTCGAACATGATCTGGAAAACGAATGCCTGGTCCTGGGTAAGGAAAGTGAAGTATTCGAAGTTTTGATCAACCTCATCAAGAATTCCGCGGAAGCCATGCCGGGCGGTGGAAAAATTTTTCTTAATACATTCAAAAAAGATAAACTTGTTCACTTAAAAATCTCTGACACAGGAGCCGGCATCAGTGAAGAAAACCTGAAACGTCTGTTCGAGCCGTTTTTTACTACAAAGGGGTCAGCAGGAACCGGTTTGGGACTAGCTGTCAGTCACGGAATAATCACAGGACATGGCGGGACAATTTCAGTGACAAGCAGACTTGAACATGGGACAACGTTCCTGATTTCATTACCCGAAGCGGAAGCTTCTGAAAACAGGCCGGAGGCGCTCTGCTCAGAGATTGACGACCTGAAACTCAAAATTCTTCTCATTGACGATTCTGCCCCTGCTCTGATGCTCCTGAACGATCTACTCACCGCAAACAATCAGACCGTTTACTCTGCTCTGTCGGGTCTTGAAGGTTTGAAAATATTCCATTCGGAAAAAATAGACCTGGTGATCTGTGATCTTGGAATGCCAAAAATGAGTGGCTGGGATGTCGGTAAGGCGCTCAGGAATTCCTGTGAGGGACGCACATGCGCTAAAACGCCTTTCGTTCTGTTGACAGGATGGGGCGGACAATCTTTCGAGGATGACAAGATTACTGAATCCGGGGTCGATGCAGTCTTGGAGAAACCAATTGATATTCAGAAGCTTTTCCGTGTAATAAGAAGATTCAGTAGTTCAAGGTGATTTCCGGATGAAAAAGCTCGCAAAATATTCTTTTAGTCGTATGCAGGCATCTTGATAGCATATTTATCAATGGTATTATCGGGGAACATAACTCAGGGGAAAGATCCTTGTCAGAGTACTCCATAGGTTTAATAGCCACGGCTGTGTTTGCCATAACCGGTGTTCTAGCGGTTAGTGAGCGAGGAATTGACGTATTCGGCGCCATAGTGCTGGCGATTGTTACGGCCATCGGCGGCGGAACAATTAGAGACCTCATTCTGGATGTGGACGTCTTTTACGCCAATGACCTCAGTTACATATACGTCGCAACCCTGTCAGCCCTACTGACATTCTGGCTACCAGGCTGGTTTGCGAGAACACATCAGTTATTGCTGTATTTGGATGGTTTTGGATGCGCCCTGTTCGCCATTCAATCCGCAAACAAGGTGATAGCGCTCAAATTCGGACTTCCTGTGATGCCGGTGATGCTAGCGGTAGTCACGGCCATTGGAGGAGGTCTTTTGAGGGATGTGCTTGCTGGTCGAACCAATCTGTTAATGACCAGGCAACTTTATGCCACACCGATATTACTTGGAACGATCTTTTACTTACTGTTAATAAAAGTGGCGCCGGACTCGCGGGTTCCGGAACTTGTATCGATAGGACTGATCTTTTTACTTCGTTCTGCGGCCATCAAATGGGAACTCGAGATGCCGGATGTTCTCTTTCTGAAAAAGACCTGAAAATATCCATCATCAGGTCAGTGAGTGGGGCTCCGGTGTCATCCTCGGTGTGCGCTGTGTAGCCACCCCCGCAAAGGGGGCGACAACACAGGGTCCGTTAACCGTTGTTTTAGTTGATAGACTGAAATCACGCGCTTTTTGTGCGCTTTTCCGTCTCCATTCTCTTGAGTTCTCTCTTTAATATCTTGCCGGTTGCTGTCTTGGGCAATTCATCCATAGTAGTGAACTCAAATATTCTCGGGGCCTTGTAAGCTGCCATATTATCCTTGGACCACCTGATCATCTCCTCTTCCGTTGCGCTTTGGCCCGGTCCCAAAACAACAAACGCTTTTGGAATTTCTCCCTTGACGGCGTCAGGCACACCTATGACCACCGACTGCAGTATTTTTGGATTCTGCGCCAGATAATTCTCAACTTCGCTTGGATAGATGTTATATCCGCCACAAACGAGCATGTCGTCTTTTCTATCAACCAGATAAAGGAGACAATCGGTGTTGGAGTCGCCTCTAACGTAAGCAAGGTCACCTGACTTCCACCAACCGTCCTTGATTTTAGTTGCAGTATTTTCAGGATCATTCCAGTATTTTCTCAGGACACCCGGGCCTTTTATCCACAACTCCCCAATCTCTCCCTTGTCTACTTCATTGCCCTCAAAATCGACAATCTTTATAGACCAACCCTGTGCCGGCCAGCCGGATGTTCCGGGAACGAAATGACCGTACCTGGTGTGAGTTACCGTGCTCGATGATTCAGTTGATCCGTAACACTCAATCAAATTTATTTTGAAAACATCTTCAACCTGCCGCCCGAGTTCTGCAGGAAAAGATGAGCCCGCAGCCTGTCCCAGACGCAATGTGGAGACGTCGTACCTATTCTGATTTTTCAGATACTCCTCTATCATGTACGCCCACATTGTAGGTGTGCCCATAAAATGCGTCATCCGGTATTTGGTAATCAGTTCCAGGGCATTGGCTGGAAAAAATCTTTCCAGTGTTACAAAGCAGGCTCCTGTCCAGAGGGTCGGTAGAGCGGTTAGCACCACATACACGTGAAACAGAGGCGCTCCAGTGATTATCAGGTCCTCTTCCGACATGGGCACCACCTGTCCGGCGTTTAGTATTGCCTGCGATAACCAGCTATGGTGAGTTGCAAATGCCCCTTTGGGTTTGCCGGTAGTCCCCGACGTATAAAGAATGGACAAACCGTCATCAGGATCAAGATCCACGGCCTTGAACTGATTATCATATTCAAGAAGCTTCTCAAAAGGTGTTTCCATGGGATGTGAGGATTCCGGTTTTTGTCCTCTAACCACGATAACCTTTTCAAGTTTTGGAAGTTTGTCGAGTATGGGAGTGACGTTTTCCGCCGTTTCTTCAGCCATACCGAACAGTATCCGGGACTCACTGTGGTTCATAATGTATTCAATTTCGATCTTTTTTAACATTATGTTGAACGGAACCGCTATTGCCCCTATTTTCGCTATAGCCATGAAGGCCGTGAGGAATTCTGGAATGTTACGCAAATAAATTGCTACACGATCATTCCTTTTGACTCCCATTGCCAACAATCCGTTAGCGATCGAATTGACCTGGGAATTCATCTGTGAATAGGTCATGGTGGCCCCACTGGCCCCATCTACTATCGCCGGCCTGTTTGGTATTCGTTCAGCATTTCTCTCAACGCATTCATAGCTCAAATTCATGGTTTCACCCCTGGGATGCACTGATTGGTTTGTTAAGCGCCATTCTTTTTTGCATAAAATGTGCCTTAGCCGGCGCACGTGCGTATCAGGCACACCCTGTCAGGAACAGGAAAAAAGGGAACGGTTCTGAGCGAACAGGAATTCTTTGAGAATTGGCAAAAATGTTTCCAGATGTGGAAAACACTGGAAAGACGGGGCGTTCGATATTATTTCCTGGTCAGGCCATATGACTTTAATCGTTTGCGTAGGGTAGGCCGGCTAATAGAAAGCCTTCTGGCTGCTTCAGACAGATTCCAGTATGATTCATCCATAATCCTTTGAATATACTGTTTCTGAATCTCATCGAGCCCTTTCCCGGGACTTGAAGCTTTCTCATCGACTTGAGTGACACAAAGAATTGATGAAAGGCCCTCCAGGTCGATTATAGATCCCCTGGTTTCCATGGCGGCTTTTGTCAGAACGTTTTTCAATTCTCTTACATTTCCTGGCCATGAGTGGGAGTTTAGGAATGAAAGAGCATTTTCCTCGATACATTTTATCTTTGTCCCCAACTCTTTGTTGATTCTAAAAAGAAAAAACCTGGTGAGATCCGGAATATCCCCCAGGCGCTCACGTAGGGGTGGTACCTTGATTTGAAGAACATTCAGGCGGAAAAGCAGATCTTGTCGAAATTGACCGCAATTCACCAATTCCAGAAGTTTCCTATTGGTAGCGGCGATGATGCGAGCGTTTGAATACAGTGTCCTGTGCCCGCCCAACCTCGTGAACTCTCGCGACTCAAGGAACCGGAGCAATTTTGCCTGCAGCGGAAGATTTAAGTCCCCCACT
>CAYNZA010000090.1:0-12113 GCA_964401595.1 uncultured Desulfomonile sp. | reverse complement strand
TCTTGTCATACCATCCTGCGGGCATATTGTTTTTGTCGTAGAAATCTACCGAACGGTCGGACTCACGAGAGAAGCCCATGTAGTTATTGTTCCTGTCCAGGTATATGCTATCTCCAGAAACCAGAAAAAACGTAACCAACAGGTAGAAGGTAATTTGTCTCATTTTGCGTCTCCTCTGGGCGCCCCGGTGAGGAACGACACTACTTTCATTTTGCCTACCAGTAATCGTGGGCCCTTGCCGGGTAATTAATTCAGTGAATTGTCTGAGCGACTTAGATTTTGTTAAGTTCCGTCATTTCTTTTCAGTCATCATTATCTTCATCATCGTCATCGTCATCGTCATGGTCATGGTATCCAAAGTTCACCAGCAGACCGTAGATGAACCATCCTATTACTACAAATGCGACCCAACCCATTTGTCCCTCCTTCAGACTCGCCGTGATTGCAGTCTAATGGCTATTCTACAGATGGTGTGTGTCAAGTAAGGACAAATCAAATTGAGTTTTTTTTAAAGAGGTAATTTTTTTGCTCAGGCTCGATTCAATCCCGATGAAGTCAAAGCATTCAGCGGCAGACTAGGCTAGCATAACCCATTGAGATCACACAACAAGATGTCTATTTGCAAGAGCGTAGAGATTTGCATACCCGCAAAAAAGACGCTCATATTGAAGAAACCGGCGCACAGTTTTGCAACGAAACAAGAGGATTTCAACCCAACGCAATGTTTGGGGAAAAGTTGTTGCAGGAGCGTGTCCGGGCTTTTCGGGCGCGACAACAATAAACGTGAAACGAATCACGGAGCAATAGGGCACGCGACTTCCAAGAAACAATTCGCAAAATTGGACAGGAATCTATCCAAGTCCTATTTACGGGGGAGAGATCAATCCGATGACAAATCTACAAGCTGTAGTTGTTCTGGTTTCAATTTTGGTGATTATGGGTCTCATGCTTTTGATCCGCTGCAGAAAAAATTCTAGTGATCTTGCGATCGGCTCCTCAGATGTGTTATGCTTGACGTAACGCATAACATGGCATAAAGTTAAGACATGATTGTTAGCTATCGAGACAAGCGAACACGTGAGTTTGCGGTGGGAAACCCATCCAATGCTTTCTCTGGTTTTGAGCGCAAGGCGGAAATGAAGATTGACCAACTTGACGCTGCGACATCGCTACTCGATCTGAATTTGCCCGGCAATCGTCTCGAAGCGCTCAAGGGCGATCGCAAGGGACAGTATAGCATCCGCATTAATGATCAATGGCGGATTTGTTTTGAGTGGCCGAAGGGATCTCCTGGACCCGTCAATGTTGAGATTGTTGATTATCACTGAGGTGGAGTAATATGGGACGAAGTCTTATACATCCTGGCGAACATCTCGCCGAACAGCTTGAAGAGCTTGGTATCAGCGCTGCGGCGCTAGCCCGCCAACTCCAGGTGCCAACAAACCGTGTGACCGAAATTCTGAAAGGTCGTCGCTCCATAACCGGTGACACGGCCCTGCGCTTTGGGCACTTCTTTGGAACGAGCCCTGAATTCTGGATGAACCTGCAAAAGCTTTATGATTTGCGGTTGGCCGAGAGTAAATCGGGTAAAATAATTAAAGAGTTGCCAACACTTGTTAAAATGAGGAACACAAGCCCACAAATATTGAATTCGGCGAAACTTGGCGGTGCGTCAACCTTGTGCAGGGAGGAATACTCCTCAACATAGAAAATCTCAGAAAAACCGATGTTGGCTGTTACACCAATGGATATCTGGTTGCTCCCAAACCGCAATGACTGATGACTTGGAGTCGGCTCATGTTTTGCCGCCTCTCACAACAGGTCCCGTTTGTCCGATTGAGGTTCTCCAGGCGTCTCAACCTCATTGAGCTGTTCAACCTCAGGCAACGATGGGAGTTCCGAAAAGTCCTTTAGCCCAAAGACTTCCAGAAACTTTTTTGATGGCCCGTAAAGGATGGGTCTACCCGGTATTTCCTGCCTCCCCATGGTCAGAATAAGCTCTTTATCCAAGAGGCTCCTGATTGTCCCAGAACTTTCCACACCCCTGATCTGCTCTATTTTATGCCGTGTTATCGGATTATTATAAGCGATAATTGACAACGTCTCCAGGGAAGCTCTGGATAATCTTGTAGGCCGTTCATTTTTGGCTTTTAGTATCCATTGAGCCAATTCCGGCAAGGTTCTAAATTGATAGCCACCTGCAACCCTGTTCAATATGAAGCCTCTGCGACGCTGTAAATAATATCGGTCAAGCCTGTCCAACGAGCTTTGAATTCGTTCAGGGGGCACAGTCTGCAGAGTTGAGACGAGACTTTGAACTGAAACCGGTTCCGAACTGGCAAAAATAATCGCTTCTACAATGGAAATGAGAAGATCATCGTCCATATTGTTTAATGACAAAGGCTTTTGTTTTATTATTTGTTCATTACCTATTCTAGAGGAAGTTGCCGAACGAGTCAAAGACAAACGGCTCAGCATCCCGGGCATTTGAAGCGACTGATTTTTGTGCTATCATTACTTTCAGGTGAAACTTAAACAAGGCTGTTGAGGAAGCGTTCATGAAACATATTGAAAAAAATCCGGATGGTGTGACCCAGGCCGACATTGTTGTAGGCATTCCCTCATTCCGGGAGGCGCCGTCCATTCCTTTTCCCACAGAACAGGCTGACAGAGGTTTGGCGAAATATTATGGCAATCGATCGGCGGCAATAATTAATTGTGACAATGATTCTGACGATGGAACCTGCGAAGCGTTTCTCGGTGTTCCCACAAGAACGCCCAAGATATACATTTCCACGCAACCGGGCATCAGAGGCAAAGGCAACAACCTTAGAAACCTGTTTCAAAAAGCTGTCGAACTTGAAGCCAAGGCCATAGTAGTGGCGGACGCCGACCTCCGGAGCATAACCCCTCTTTGGATCAGGAACCTTTGCGAACCGATATTTGACAATTACGATTATGTGGCTCCTCTGTACATCAGGCACAAATATGATGTGACCGTCACAAACAACATAGCGTATCCCTTGACAAGATCACTGTATGGCCGTCGAGTCAGACAGCCAATAGGCGGCGATGTCGGATTTTCGGGATCTTTGGCAAAGCGTTTCGTCGATAATGAATTCTGGTCCGATAAGGTCGGAGCGTTTGGGATAGACATCTGGATGACTACGACTGCTCTGCGCGAACGTAGCTCCGTAATACAGTCATTTATGGGAAAACCGAAAATCCACAAGGTCAGAGACCTTGATTCGCACCTTGAACTGATGTTCGAAGACGTAATTTCCACGATTTTCGATCTGATGATCCGGAACGAATCGTTCTGGCGGGAAGTCAAATGGAGCAGACCTACTGCAGTATTCGGATTTGGTCTTGGTGATGTTGAAATGCCGCCACCGGTGGACCTGAACACAACTCAGTTATGGGAAAAGTTCAAATCCGGGATATCGGCTGACTGGAATCTTTATTCATCTGTCATCAGCAAGGAGAACATGAACAAACTGCAGGAAGTCGTAGATCTCCCTGTCGGCGGCTTCGAGTTTCCGGCCGGTTTGTGGGCCAATATTATATACGATTTTGCCATTTCATACAGAAACGGGGCAATGGAAAGGCATGAACTGGTGAAGTCACTCATACCCCTGCATTATGGAAAAACTCTCTCTTTTGTTACAGAGACACACGCAATGAATAACCAGCAGGTCGAAGAATTTATCGAAGATCAATGTGTTCAGTTCGAAAAAGCAAAATCCTACCTGGTAGAAAAATGGTTTGCGTGAAATCCCGGGAGATTTTTTTAGGACCGGCATGCCGTAGCATACAAGGAGTAATAAATGCCAAAAATTTTAATAGTAGATGATGAAGAAGGAATAAGGATGCTTTATTCGATGGAACTTCAGGATGAGGGTTATCATGTGCTGACCTTACCTGATGGAAAGGGACTTATGGAAGTCATCGAGCAGGAACAACCTGATTGCATCATTCTGGATATAAAGATGAGGGAATACAACGGTCTGGACCTTCTACAGCAGATCAGGAAGAAATTTTATGATTTACCGGTAATACTCAATTCAGCATACTCCAGCTTCAAGGTAGACCTGAAAACAGTCGCCGCTGATTATTATGTGGTAAAAAGTTCTGATCTGACCGAATTGAAAGAAAAACTGAAACTGGCTCTGGAATGCAGCATTCCCAAATAAAATGACGGTAATCTGCCGGTCCGGACGCAAAATTGATAGCCAATGAAATGAGTGAATTAATTAAAATGCAGAATCTGACCAAAGTCTACAAGACCGGTCAGTTTTCTGTGAATGCCTTGAAAGAAATCAATTTGATTATTAACCCAGGGGAATTCCTCTCGATAATGGGTCCATCGGGTTCCGGTAAATCTACACTTATGAACGTGTTGGGATGCCTGGATGTTCCAACGTCCGGCAAGTATTTTCTGGATGGCGAAGATGTCTCCACGCTGGACCGTGACCAGCAGGCCGATGTTCGGAACAGGAAGATCGGGTTCGTTTTTCAGGGTTTTAATCTGCTGCCAAGAATGAACGCCATCCAGAACATTGAGCTTCCGTTGATTTACGCAAAGGTGAAAACGGCAGTCAGAACAAGGAATGTGATGGAGGCTTTGCGTTTGGTGGGCCTGGAAGAAAGAGGGGGACACCTTCCCTCTCAGCTTTCAGGAGGACAGCAACAGAGGGTGGCCATAGCCAGGGCTCTGGTGAATGAACCGGAGATTCTGCTCGCCGATGAGCCCACAGGAAATCTGGATACCAGGACCAGCGCAGAAATCATGGAAGTTTTCAGAAAATTGAACAAGGAGAAGAAAGTAACCTTCATTCTGGTTACCCACGATCGTGATTTGGGGATGTTGACCGACCGTATTATTTTAATCAGAGATGGTTGCATAGAGAACGATTCACTGATCAATTGATTACAAGGGTGGCAGGCCATACTCCTCATCCCTTTCTGAAAAAACCGTAAGCGCTGTCAGGAATTGCTTTAATGCCCACATTTTTCTAGTCTTTTTTAAACTATCTGAGGATATTGCCTGATGAATCCCCTGGAGTCCGCATCCGTGAAGAAAATTCTTATTTTTTCCAGTATTGCCGTTATCATGGCAGGGGCTGTGTTTTATTTTACCGGAAATGAATCCGAGAACACCGCCTATACATTTGTGACCACACCGTTGGAGAGAGGAGACCTCACGGTAGAGATCAATTCCACCGGGACAGTCAAACCAGTTGTTGAGGTTTTGGTAGGCAGTCAGGTTTCCGGCTATATAAAGAGTCTTTATGCCGACTTTGAATCTCAGGTGACCAAGGGGCAATTGATCGCCCTCATCGATCCGGACACATTCAAGGCGAAAGTAGAACAGGCTAAAGCCGATTTGCTTGCGGCTCGCGCCAATCTTTCTAAAGCGGAAGTGACTCTGGTTGATGAAATAAGGACTCTAAGAAGGAAAGAAGGTCTGGTTGGAAGGGATTCCATCAGTCAGAGCGATTTTGACGCGCAAAAGACGAAAACCGAGGCTGCCGAAGCCCAGGTTGAGGTCGAGAAAGCGCGTATAGTTCAGGCTGAAGCGCGGCTGCACGAGGCGGAGCTTCAACTGAAATACGCTCACATCGAAGCTCCGGTAACCGGCACAGTAACATCGAGAAGTATGGACGTTGGACAGACTGTTACCGCCGGATTCCAGACTCCGGTCCTGTTCAAGATCGCGGAGGACCTCACACGTATGCAGGTTTACACCAACGTGGACGAGGCGGACATTGGCAAAATCAGGGTTGGTCAGTCAGCAACTTTTACTGTGCCGGCGTTTCCGGAGAAACACTTCTCGGCGTCTGTCACCCAGATTCGAAATGAGCCAAAAATCGAACAGAACGTGGTAACATACAACGTAATTCTGGATGTCAGCAACGATGAGTTGATGCTGCGCCCGGGAATGACGACAAATGTTCAGATACTGGTCTCTGAAATCAAAAACACCTTGATGCTTCCCGACGCCGCTCTCATGTTTTCTCCACCTGATGGAGCATTCCCAAAAGGGAGGCCCAAGGTTCAGCTACCCAGGGAAGGACACCGCACCGTGTGGCGTCTTGACGGCAAAAATGATCTAAAGCCTTTTATTGTCAAGATTGGTGTCGCCGGCCCGCAGAAATCTCAAATCTTCACTGATGAACTCAGGGAGGGGACTCCAATTGTGGTTGAAGCAGTGAGCAAAAAAAAGAAGGTGGGGCCTCCGGGTGGTGGAATCAGGTTCTAGTCCTTACTGTTCTTCACCGGAAACATAAAATTTGTAATTGGAAATCGTAACAGTCTTCAAATGAAATCTCATTTTTCCTAGCCGAGGTGCTTAATGACTGACGCCGGCCCAATGGATTACGGGTTTCCCTCAGATCATCATCGTGACGCCCAACGAGTAATCTACTCTACGGATGCAGCCGATTATGACTACATGAGAATCAATGTTCCCTGCCAGAGCGCATGTCCGGCATATACAAATGTGCCGGCATATATCAGGAGCATTCACGAAAAACGTTATGGTCATTCGTATGAACTCAACAGAATGGTCAACCTGTTTCCAGGAATACTGGGCCGTATCTGCTCGCGCCCATGTGAGAATAAATGCCGCCATGGAGAACCTGAACTTGGAAAAGCGGTCAATATTTGCCACCTAAAAAGGGCCGCATCGGACTTCAGGGCTATGGGCGCCCCCTTTCTCTCACCCATGTTTTCATCATACGCTAAACGGGTTTGTATAGTTGGGTCAGGCCCGGCCGGACTCGCCGCAGCCCACGATTTGAACGCAATAGGTTTCGATGTGACAATTCTGGAAGCCATGGATGAACCGGGTGGGATGCTGCGCTATGGTATTCCGGAATTCAGACTTCCTCGGAATGTTCTGGATCATGAAATATCAAGCATACTGAGACTGGGAGTTTCGCTCAAAACAGGGGTTCGGGTTGGCGTCGATACCGGTTTTGAGGATATAATGGCGGATTATGACGCCACTCTACTGGCCTCGGGCTGCTATGTGTCCAGCCGGCTACATGTTTCCGGGGAGAATCTCGGTGGTGTTTATTCCGGACTTGAGTTTGTCATGAACACCGCTGTGGGTAAAACTCCGAAAATCGGAAAAAAGGTTGTCGTCATCGGAGCTGGATTCACCGCTTTTGACTGCGCCAGATCAGCCCTGAGAATGGGGGCCCAGGATGTCACAATTTTCATCCGAGGTCTGGAAGAAGAGCTCAGAGTCACTGAAGATGAGGTTTATGACGCCAAGAAAGAGGGTATCAAGATCCGGGGACTCTGTCTAACTCAAAGAATCGTTGGGAATCACAAGGTTCAGGGCGTTGAATTCTTGAGAGCCGGCGCTGGTGAAACAGGTCTCAACGGCAGACGCAGGATTTACCCGATAGAGGGTAGCAACTTTGTGTTCGAAGCCGATTCGGTAATTGTAGCCATTGGACAGAGCGCCGAACCAAGTTCGGCCCCAGGACAAAAAGATGAACGGGGCGTGCTCATCGGTGACGGAAAAACCTTCAGGACATCTGCACCCAATCTTTATATGGCGGGAGACTTCCTTACCGGACCTTCCACAGTGATTGAGTCGGTGGCCTCGGGGCGCAAGGCATCCGAGAGAATTGCCCAGGATTTGACCGGGAAAAAATTCAGGGAATGGGTGGTAAGGATGGAAGAAGCCGCCATAACCGACAGGCAGAGGTCTTGGGATTTCACCCCGAGACAGGAAATGCCGGCCCTGGCCCCGGTATCGGAGCGGATCAGGCATGGGAAAAAAGAGGTGGAGCTTGGTTTCAACGAAGAGGCCGCTCTCGAGGAAGCCAGGAGATGTTACCTTTGTTATTTGCATTATGAAATTGACATTTCAAAATGTATTTTCTGCCGATACTGCATAGACAACGCACCACGTGACTGCATAAAACTGGTCGATGAAATAAAGCTCGGCGAGACCGGCGCCATAGCCGGCTTTGTTGAAACTACAAACTGGCAAAATGTTAGCGCCGTGGTCATTGACAATTCCAGGTGCATCAGGTGCGGGGAATGTGTGCGGGTGTGTCCGGTGGATTGCATATCCGTCACAAAAGTCGAACTTGTTGAGAGAAATCTTCAGGCCGGGAGGCAATAATGTCAGCCGAGCGATTCATAATAATAGGAAATGGCCCAGCGGCTAATGAGGCGGCCAGAGTCCTGAGAGAGAATTCTCAAAACGCCAGAATCACCATTTTTGGAAAAGAGCCGTCCAGATCCTACAAGCCCCATCTGTTACCGGATGTAATTGCCGGTAAGATTGACATGGACAACATTTATTTGCGCCCGGATTCTTATTTCCTGGAAAACAATATTCAACTCAGACCGGGTCAGACTGTTGCAAAGGTCGATTTCTCAAGGTATCAGGTCATTCTTGAACACAGGGAAGTTGTTCAGTTTGATGGTCTCATCATAGCGACAGGCGGTCGTCCAAGAATTCCTGAACCACTGGAAGTCTTTGAAGACACAATGATGACACTGAAAACAGCGTCGGACGCCCAACTCTGGATTAATAAACTGACCAAGGTTCAATCTGTTCTCTTGATCGGTGGAGATCTGACATCGCTGGGTCTGACCAGGGCTCTGTTAAAATTGGGAAAAAAGGTCTCTTTTATTATAAACGAAGACTCTTTCTGGCCCCTGCCTTTCAACCAGCGTCTTCATGAAGAAATTAGCTCGTGCCTTTGCGCCAAAGGTGTCGATGTCCTTACTTCGAGCCGTATCAGGAGACTGTCATCACTGTCTGAGGATTTGATAGAAGTTGAGACCGAATGTGAAAAACTGTCTGTCGGAGCAGTCGGCGCCTTTTTTGGATTGGTTCCGGATGTAAAGTTTCTCGTCAGGTCCGGTCTGGACATAGATAGAGGCATTCTTGTGGATGAGAAACTTCAGACCAGGTTCAACAACGTCTATGCGGCGGGCGATTGCGCTCAGGTTTATAATCCTTCCATCAGGGATTACTGGGTTTCAATCGGTTACGAAAATGCTCGCACTCTGGGGAGAATTGCGGCCATGAACATGCTCGGTGGGATGATGGAAGCAGATACTCGCGCCGAGAGCATCTTCAGTTTAAACGGTGTGAAGGTAAACACTTCGTGGTGGATGGAGTTTTGAAATGCCCAAGGTAGATATAACGGTAGAAGTCTGTGGAATGGCCGGCGACGGAACTATAGCCGCCGGCGGCATGATAAACGAGGCTATGTCCCTCGGTGGCTATTACGTCCTTGGTTTCGACTCCTATCCCGCTGAGATCCGCGGCTTTGGAAGATGCGTCACCCACTCGAGGATAGGCTCTCATGACATCATGGCACTACAGGAAAAAGCTCATATACTGATCTCTCTGAATGATGAACAGTCCCGGTCACGAGCGCCATTTCTATATAATGACGGCATGGTCTTTTTTGATTCAAACCCACCATCATTCGTGACCGAAGACCAGTCACTGGCTGCCGTGCTCAATTCCGGCGCCAGACTTTATGGAATGCCCTTCTCGGACCTGGCTACTCAGGCATCCGGGTCCCCAAGAGGTCGAAACCTTACTGCATTGGGAGGCTTTGCCGCAGTTTGCGGGATTGACCCGGAACTGTTCAGAAGAGTAATCACCACCAAGTTTGAATCCAAGGGGCCCAAGATCCTAGACATGAACCTGAAAAGTTTCGAAGCCGGAATAAAATACGCTGTGGCTCATTTCCCGGATCGGTTTGCGAAATTGTTTGATCTTCCGGACATGGACCAATCAATCGAGAAGATAATGCTATCCGGTAATTATGCAATTGGAAAGGGCGCTTTGGACGCTGGCCTGCAATTATATTTCGGCTATCCTATAACGCCTGCCACACCCATAATGGAATATCTTGCCAAGGCCTTGCCTCCAAAAGGTGGAAAAGTAGTGCAGATGGAGGACGAGATCGCGTCCATAGGGGCCGTGCTTGGGGCATCCTACGCCGGAGCCCGCTCCATGACCGCCACATCTGGCCCGGGCTTCGCTTTGATGACCGAATTGATTACACACGGAGTCATGGCTGAGATTCCTGCGGTAGTACTGGACGCTCAGCGTGGGGGGCCTTCTACCGGACTTCCCACGAAAACTGAACAGTCTGACCTTCACGCGGCCGTGTTTGGAGGGCCGGGAGATTCCGCAAGAATTGTCATAGCCCCCACAAATGTTTCGGAATGTTATTCATTAACCCTGAAAAGCTTTCAACTGGCCGAGAAATATCAGACACCCGTCATCGTGTTGACCGACTTCTTTCTGGACAACCGTGTAGAAAATGTTCCGCCTCCCAAGGCATCTACAGAGGAAATAAAAAGGGTCAACGTCTTCCCGGATGATTCACAGAAAGGGCGTTACAGTCGCTATGAGGACACTCCGAGCGGCATCTCTCCGAGAGCGCTCCCCGGCATGGAAGGTTTCAACCATCCCGCCACCGGCCTTGAGCACACAGATAAGGGGACTCCCGATTACTCTCCTGAGACTCATCAGAAAATGTCCGCCAAGAGACATCGCAAAATTCAGTCATCTCTCCAGGATCTTCCAAAACCACAAGAGTATTTCACTGATTCCGAGATTGATGTTGGAGTGATCGGTTGGGGCTCCACTTTCGGATCAGTCCTGGAGGCTGCGATGGAGGCTCGCCAAAAAGGTCTCAAGTCGGCCGCACTAAAAATAATATCCATCTACCCCTATCACGCTGATGAAATAAGGGCATTCATGCGAAAGTGCAAAGCCATACTTATCCCCGAGCTGAACTATGAAGGGCAGTTAGCCAATCTTGTTGGACACTTGAACGGCAAGGACGTTCACAGACTGAATTTTGTCACAGGATCTCCGATTCCGCCATCAAAGATTTTAGTTGAAATCGAGAGACTCGCAAACGGAGGTATCCTATGAGAACATCTGCCAGAACCCTCGCTGAAAAAATAAATTCAATAAAGCTTTCGGGTGAGTTGAATGTCCGATCATCTGCGTTACCTACCTGGTGTCCCGGTTGTGGCTATTTTGGTATTCATCAGGGGATCAACAACGCCATAGTGGAACTGGGCCTGGATTTGCACAACACTGTAACAGTATCCGGAATTGGATGCGCTGGACGTTATTCATTCTTTACGAGCACCTACGGTCTGCACACCGTCCATGGCAGGGCTTTGCCGACTGCCACGGGAGTAAAATTAGCCAATCCGGAACTTACGGTTTTCGCCGTAGGTGGAGATGGCGACGGTCTTGCCATAGGAGGGGGGCATTTTGCCCACGTGGCCAGAAGAGACGTGAACATCAACTACATACTTTTCGACAATTCAATTTACGGACTCACCAAAGGTCAACCTTCCCCGAGTTCTCCTCTGGGAACAAAGACAAAGGCCAGCCCAGCCGGGACTATGGACAAACCTCTGAACGCTACCCTCATGGCCCTTACATACGGAGCATCATTCGTAGCGAGGTTGTTTGCAGGAGATCCCGGAATGATTACCAAGGCCGTCGTTGAAGGGGTTCAGAACCCGGGATTCTCGTTCTTCCACGTTTATTCGAGTTGCGTAACTTTCGACAAATCCTACAAGACATGGACCAACCTGAAAAAATGGGTTCACCCGCTCCCGGGGAATTATGATCCGACTGATTACAGGTATGCTGTAAATGAGGTCCTGAATGATGATTTCAGCGTGGGAGTGATAT
Organism: uncultured Desulfomonile sp.; assembly: GCA_964401595.1. Taxonomy (GTDB): domain Bacteria; phylum Desulfobacterota; class Desulfomonilia; order Desulfomonilales; family Desulfomonilaceae; genus CAITZA01. The sequence goes on along the minus strand of CAYNZA010000090.1, from coordinate 394 downwards.
ACAGGAGACCATCTGACTCTGAGCAGAGTTAGAAGCGCGTTGAATAAATCGGTTCTGTTTGAAGGCGTCTTTGTCCAACAGCCTTCAAACAGGTTTTTACAAGCATTCTAAAGGACACATTCGGCGGAAGTCGAAGAGTGAAACAACGGTAGGATTGGCTGTCCTTTTGCGGGATAAGCGCAGCAAAACTGAGAATCATCGTCCAGTGCTATCTTTATGGCTTGAAAAGCGTCGGACACATAGTGAATCTCTATTCCACCCGTTACGTATTCCGGAAATTCCATCACTGTCGGTTTGTTTTTGAGCGGCAGGATGACTTTTCTGACGCCGGCCCTTTTTGCCGCCAGTAATTTCTCCTTCACACCGCCTATTGGGAGAACCCTTCCCATCAGGG
>CAYNZA010000089.1:0-12325 GCA_964401595.1 uncultured Desulfomonile sp. | reverse complement strand
CGTAGAATATCCATGGCGCTCAGGCCGTCAATTCTCGACGACCTCGGAATAGGCGCAACAATAAACTGGTTCAGCAGGGAATTTTCGTCAACATTCTCGGGCTTCAGGATAACTCGGGACATTGATGCGGCCGAGGACGCCCTTCCTAAGTCCCTGAAGACAGCAATTTTCAGAGTGATTCAGGAGGCCATGAATAACGTGGCCAAACACAGCGGCGCCGACTCAATTCACATTAAACTGACGGGCAACGAGGAATTTGTTTCCCTTTCGATAACAGACAACGGAGTAGGAATATCCAACCATGAGTGGCCCGGAGTCCGGTGTGGATTTGGAATGGCCGGCATGCGCGAGCGTGTTGAGTCTCTTGGTGGATTTTTTGAAGTGGAGTCGGAGCCTGAAAAAGGAACTTCAGTTCGCGCAAGATGGGCGTTCAAGAAGCCGTGACAATTTCGTCAATGGCCTATAAGACCCTTTTTTGCGGCAAACGCCGTAATGGCTGACACACTATGAAGATCGAGTTTTTTCATCAGATTTGAACGGTGTTTCTCGGCTGTCTTCGAGCTAATTCCCATAAATTCGGCTATTTCCCTGTTTCTAATGCCTTCCGCAATCAGTTTTAAAGTCTCCCGCTCACGGGCAGTCAGAGTTTCATATCCTGTCCTTACATCGTCACTCTTTTTGCCATGCAGATAACCCTGAATTATCGTCTGTGATATTGCAGGGCTCAGGTAAGGTTTTCCGGAAAGCACTGTCTTGATTGAACTAAGCAACTCGTTATAGGAATCGTTTTTGAGCACATAGCCACTTGCGCCGGACCTTAGTGTGGCTGATATATATTCTTCGTCGTCATGTACCGTCAACACCAGTATTTTTGTAGCCGGGTTTGTTTTCCTGATCTCCCTTATGGCCTCGAGGCCGTGAATTCTGGGCATTGACAGGTCCATGAGAACGATGTCCGGGTTGAGTCCCTGAACCAGCTTTATGGCGTCTTTTCCATTGTCCGCCTCCCCGCAGATCTCAAGATCAGGATCTGAACCCAAAAGCGCTTTCAGACCCTCTCGAACAATGGTGTGATCCTCCGCTATCAGAACTTTGACTTTTTTTGACATCCTGACCCTCATTTTATATCGCGCCGGGAATTGAAAACACAAAACACCCCGGCAGCTCAAAAGCGCCCTCCTGAAGGGGAACCAGCCATAAAATACTGTATTCAAAAGTAAAAAGTAAGGTTTTTATCCCATTCCATTTTTTATTTATCCGTTCAAAATCAGGGTGATTTGAAATTCGGGGCGCCGGACGTTGCGCGATAGTGATGCGAGGCATGATTTCATAGGGGTTTAAGGCATCCCACGGAACAACAGATATGCTTGACGTATTAATTGTTGAAGATAACACAACATTCCGCAAGTCCCTGAACGAAATGTTAACAGACAGGTTCGCGGATATGCGCGTGTGGGAAGCTTCCGGAGCTTCTCAGGCCCTGGAGATTCTGGAGTCTGAAAAGCCTGACATCATTTTTATGGATGTCCGTTTGCCGGGTGAGAGTGGTCTGGAATTAACCCGGAAAATAAAAAACGCTCACGATAACATCTCAATAATAATGCTTACCAACTACGATCTGGAAGAATATCGCGAAGCGGCCGAACGTTATGGAGCAGATCACTTCATGCCGAAAGGAACCTCAAGCAGGGAAGACATTATCGAACTGGTGGAAAGAATCCGTAACCAACGAATAAATGGTTGCGGTCCTGATTCTGGATCATCCTGATCAAATACCGTGTTTCCTGAATTTAAATACAGGGATCACCCCATTTTGGTTTTTGTCTGCCAAGGGCAATCTGATTGCCGTTCATAGTTGATCCAAGAATCAATCTGCTGCCCCAGACAGAGGCTCAAAAGAAATCCTAAGCCCAGACAGGGGAGAGTCGTTGTGGACATATTCCTACAGATAGTGGTCAGCGGATTTGCCGCCGGAGGGGTTTACGGACTAATAGCGCTCGGTTTTGTGCTCATTTACAAGGCCACGAGTGTATTGAACCTGGCGACCGGTGAATTCATGACTATGGGAGCCTTCATTTGTCTGACCATCCTGACACAGGCCTCGGCGCCATTCTGGATCGCCCTGCCGATGACTTTGGTCTTTGCCGCCTTGTTGGGCGTTGTTGTAGAGCGTGTAGTGCTCAGACCTCTCATAGGAGAGCCGATCATAGCCGTGATTATGGTGACCATTGGTCTGGGGAGTATCCTCAAGGGAATAACCCATCTGGTCTGGTCGCCGGAATATCGGTCATTTCCCCAGATATTTCCTCCCCAACCCCTGGACCTGGGATTTGCAATTGTTCCGTCCGGTCTTCTTTGGGGCTTTATATTCGCTCTGGTATGCACCGCCATTTTTACTTTTATCTTCAAGTTCACCCGGACCGGTCTTGCCATGAGGGCCACAGCCGCCAACCAGCAGGCGGCGTTGTCGATGGGAATAAGCGTTAAGGGAGTTTTTGCCCTTTCATGGAGCTTTGCGGCCATAACTGCGGCAGTCGGCGGAATCATCATTGGAAACATAAGTGGTATTAGCATACATCTCGGACACATCGGGCTGAAGGTTCTGGCGGTGATCATTCTGGGCGGACTTGACAGCATTGTGGGCGCTATAATCGGTGGGTTCATCATCGGAATACTTGAAAACCTGGCTGGTGTCTACCTTGATTCTGTCGTGGGAGGCGGTGTCAAGGAGGTGGTTCCATTCGTGATCCTGGTCGTCATAATGATGATTCGACCATACGGCATGTTCGGACGCCCTATAATCGAAAGAGTATGATCAACCAGCTATAAACTCCAAAGGATTTGCCATGCGTTGCGGAGACTTCAAAGAGTCTTACTTGAAGGATGAGATAATTTTTCAGACTTACTGGGTTAAGTTCTGGCTGACCTTGCTTGTGGCTTTTCTTCTTGGACTACCTTTGCTGGCAAACTCATACGTGCTGTATGTGGCCAACCTGATTGGATTTGCAATAATCGGGGCAGTGGGCTTGAATCTGTTGACAGGTTTCACCGGACAGATATCACTGGGGCATGCGGCGTTCGTAGGGGTTGGTGGATATGCGGCGGCGATTCTCGTTACCAAAGTCGGATTACCCTTCTGGTTGGCAATGCCACTGGCAGGCCTGGTTGCGGCTGCTACCGGCATGGTCATAGGCATCCCCAGTCTCAGAGTAAAGGGGCTGTATCTGGTCATGGCCACCCTGGCGGCACAGTTTATTCTGGAATGGGTATTCGTGCATTGGGAGTCGATGACTCACGGCATTAGAGGAATCAACGTTCCGGCCCCGAGCCTGGCCGGTTTCAGGTTCGACACAGAAGAAAAATTCTATTATATCACATTGTTGATGGTGGTTCTGTCGGTGGGATTTGCCAGGAACCTGATCAGGACAAAATGGGGACGGGCCTTTGTCGCCATCCGGGATAGGGATCTTGCCGCCGAGATAATGGGCATAAACCTGTTTCGCTACAAACTGGTCGCTTTCGGTTTGAGTTCATTTTACGCTGGAATCGCCGGAGCGTTGTGGGTTGGTTTCATAAAAGTTGTGACTCCGGAGCATTTTCCTTTTTCTCTATCCATTCAATATTTGGCAATGGTTATAGTAGGCGGTCTTGGCAGCGTGCTTGGCTCCATTTTTGGCGCAGTGTTCATGACACTCGTCCCGGAGTTGCTAAATGTGCTCACGAGTTTCGCAAAGGCCTCAGTCCCAGGACTGGAACATGTGTTTCTACCGATGAAGGACGTCATCTTCGGTTTGCTGATTGTAGCTTTCCTGATTTTTGAGCCTCACGGCCTGGCTGAAATCTGGCATAGGATCAAGAACTTTTTCAACCTGTGGCCATTCTCCTATTAGTGACTCAAGCGAAACGACAAGGAAGATTTTTTCAGATGAAATGTTGGAGTAGGCAGTGCTCGTGCTGAGACTTGGGAACTCCGAGACACTGATCCTCATTGTGGAATCATTGAACTACTCTTGTGTGAACTATCTGTGAAAGAGCCAAAGGAGACTGAAATGAAGAACGGACGTGTAGTGATCTGCTTTTCTCTTATTCTGGCGTTTGGCCTCATGATTGGGATGTCTCTGGCCCAGGAGGAAATCAGGGTCGGCGCAGTTCAGCCTATCACCGGCCGCTTTGCGTTTGCAGGGGTGAACATCAACGCCGGACTGGAAGACGCTCTGATGATGGCTAATGATGAAGGCGGGATCAACGGCAAAAAGATCAAGTACATCATGGAAGACGGGCAATACCAGCTCGACGTGGGGACAGCGGCCTTCAAGCGGATAATGGCTCGGGACAACCCTCTAGTGATGTATGGCGAAAGCACCGGTCTTGGTAAAGCCATGGCTCCGGAAATCAGGGATCGCTACAGGATTCTCTATAGTTCTACCTCATTCTCCAGTGAACTGGCGGACGCCGCCAATTTTCCGTCTATCTTTGTCCCTGGCCCAACCTATTCGGATATGTTCGGAATATTGCTCAAGTACATAGCAAAAGAGAAACCGGGCGCAAGGGTTGCTTTCTTTTACAGCGACACCGAATTCGGCAAAGATCCCATTCCGTTCGGACGTGAAATGTGCAAGAAGCTCAACCTGGAACTGGTGGCCGAAGAAGTCGCTCAGGTGGGCGCCATTGATGTCACCTCCCAGGTTCTTGATCTCAAACGAAAGAATCCTGATTTCGTCATCTTCCAGGGTTTCGTAGTTGAACCTGTGATCACGGTAATAAAACAGTGTCGTGATTTCGGTATGAAGTCACAGTTTATGGGAACATTCTGGGGAGCGTCCAAGATGATACTGGAAAATCTTGGGCCTCTGGCGGAAGGTTATCTTGCCGTGAATCCCTACATGTACTGGTGGAATGACGATGTCCCGATGATAAAGAAGATCAGGGAATACTCGGCCAAGAAATATCCGAATGTGACATACAGGGACAACTCTTACATGCAGGGTTACATGACAGGCCTTATCTTCGTGGAATGCCTGAGAAAGGCCGACAAGGCTGGAGAACTGAACTACGACGGTCTGGTTAAAGCTCTTCAATCGCTAAAAGGTTTTGAGACCGGAGGGTTGTCTGCTCCATACACCAATGAGAACAACAAGTTCCCGGTGGCTCGCGTGTGGAAGGCTAATGTTGCCAAGAAAATACTTGAACCCGTTTCAGACTGGATAACTCTCGAAAAGGACAAATAGGCAGATATGGGAAACACCCTACCCCATCTCCTGGTTGAGAACGCGCAAGGGCCCGGTTCGGAAAGAGCCGCTCTAAGGGAAAAAGAGTTCGGAATCTGGCAGTCATTTTCCTGGAGTGACTACCTGGAAAATGTGCGGAATTTTTCGCTCGGACTTCTGTCCCTAGGCGTCGAGTCTTCAGACAAAGTAGCCATTCTGGGGGATAATCGTCCAGAATGGCTCTTTTCGGAATTGGCAGCTCAATCACTCGGTTGCGCCACCGTCGGGATTTTCCCGGACAGTCACATAGATCAGGTCAAATACATCCTGGATCATTCCGATGCGGCCATTCTTATCTTGGAGGATCAGGAACAAACCGACAAATTTCTGGAGATACGTGCGGACTGTCCCAAAATAAGGCGCGTCATAGTCGATGACATGAAGGGGATGAGATTTTACGATGACCCTATGTTGATCCCATTCAGTCATGTCCGGGAAATGGGCAGGGCGCTCTCTAAAACTCAGCCTAACCTTTTCACGGAGCGATTAGGCCGATTGACGGAAGAAACCGTTGCGCTCATCGCCTATACATCAGGCACCACGGGACTCCCCAAAGGGGCGATGCTGACACACCGGAACATGATAAGTATGGCTGAGAACTTTGACCGGATTGATCCCGCCTTTGACACGGACAACCAGGTTTCCTTTCTGCCTCTTCCATGGGTGGGGGAGCAGATGACTGCCGTTTCATGGCATTTATTGAAAGGCTTCACTGTAAATTTTCCGGAGAAACCGGAGACGGTGGCAGAGAATATCAGGGAAATAGGCCCAAACATACTTTTTGCCCCACCACGTTTCTGGGAGAAAATGTGCTCTGAAACCCAGGTTAGAATTCAGGACGCCGCATGGATAAAGAGGTTCTTTTATAAGACATGTATGCCGGTCGGGTATAAGATTGCGGACTTACGGCTTGCCAATCGTAGTCCCGGCCTGTTTCTCGGTCTGATTGACAAGCTTTGTTACTTTCTTGTTTTCAGGTCGCTCAAGAATTATCTCGGACTCGGAGGTCTTCGAAATGTCTATACCGGCGGCGCTGCATTGGGCCCCGAAATTTTCAACCTGTTTCAGGCGCTGGGCGTAAACATCAAGCAAATCTACGGACAAACTGAAACATCAGGTATCGCCGTTTCTCACAGAAATGGCGACATCAAGCTGTCCACGGTGGGGAAGCCCATACCGGAGATGGAAATCAAGATTTCTGACTCGGGAGAAATTCTCACAAAAGGTCCAACGGTTTTTGCCGGTTACTACAAGAACCAGGAAGCCACGGCAAAAACTATGGAAGACGGTTGGTTGAAAACTGGTGACCAGGGCATGATCGACGAGGACGGTCATCTGGTTATGATCGATCGCATGAAAGACGTCATGACTCTCGCTGACGGCACAAAATTCTCGCCACAACTCATAGAAAACAAGCTGAAATTCAGCATGTACATATCGGAAGCGGTAGTGGTGGGTCAAAACAGGCCCTATGTCGCAGCAATGATCAACATGGACATGGGGAATGTAGGCAAGTGGTCTGAAAGTCGTAAGATAAGTTACACCACTTATACTGATCTGTCCCAGAAGCCCGAAGTTTATGAAATGATCGCAAAGGAAATTGCCCACATCAACCACTCGCTTCCAAAACTGGCCCGAATCAGAAAGTTCGTTATGTTGCACAAGGAGTTGGACGCTGACGATGACGAAATGACACGCACTCGCAAGATACGGAGATCATTCGTTGAACAGCGTTACCATCAACTCGTCAGCGCTCTTTACCAGGAAAACGAAACTCTGGAAGTGGAATCAGAAATAAAATACCGCGACGGCAAGGAATTCAGGATGCAGACCACTGTTAGGATAAAAGAAGCGCCTGATGTCACCGATTAGCGAGGCTGACAAACAAATGACCAGCTCTTCAGACATTCACCAGGAAGATCACTTTCTGCTAAAAGCCGATGGACTTTACCTGAAATTCGGTGGAGTTAACGTTCTGACAAATGTCTCCACCGGAGTAAAATCCAACGAGATATTTGCCATTATCGGGCCTAATGGCGCGGGAAAAACCTGCCTTCTAAATTGTATCAACAGGTTCTATCATCCTTCGCAGGGCAGGATATTTTTCGATGGCGTTGATATCACCGGCCTTAAGTCACACCAGATAGCGGCCCTTGGAATAGCAAGAACTTTCCAGAACGTGGAGTTGTTCCGGGGAATGAGCGTTATAGACAACATAAAGCTCGGCAGCCATGTTCACCTGGATACCGGACTACTCTCAGCAGGGTTCTACTTCGGGTCGGCACGCAAGACTGAACTTGGGCTGCGCAAGGAAATCGAAGAAACCATCATTGATCTTCTTGAAATAGAGCATATCCGCAAAAAAACGGTGGGAACCCTCCCTTATGGCCTTCAGAAACGTGTTGAGCTTGCCCGGGCCCTGGCCATGAAACCGAAGGTTCTTTTGATGGACGAACCTGTAACGGGAATGAACCTCGAAGAGACTGAGGACATGGCCCGCTTCATACTGGACATTCACGATGAATGGGGCGTCACCATAGTCCTGATAGAACATGACATGGGTGTAGTAATGGACATATCGGACCGTGTTTGTGTGCTCGATTTCGGGGTAAAAATCGCCGAGGGTCTTCCTTCGGAGATTCGACACAATGACGAAGTCATCAAAGCCTATCTCGGCGAAAAAGATATAACCTATTCCAGACTTGGGGCCTGAAATTAAATGCAGCCTTTGCTAGAAGCCAATAATGTCGAAGTAATCTACAATCAGGTGATCCTTGTGCTCAAGGGACTCTCCCTGAAAGTTCACGAGGGGCAGATAGTGACAGTGCTTGGCAACAACGGCGCCGGAAAAAGCACCACACTCAAGGCCATCTCAGGGCTACTAAAATCTGAAAACGGCAAAGTGACCGATGGCTCCATAACATTCATGGGTGAGCGGATTGACAGAATAGACCCCGAAAAAATCGTGAGAAAGGGAATTTTCCAGGTCATGGAGGGACGAAAGGCTTTTGAAGACCTGACTGTTGAGGAAAATCTCCTGGTCGGAGCGCATACCATCCGGAACAGAAAACAGATCAGACAGGATCTTGAGATGGTCTACAACTACTTCCCCAGACTCCTCCAGCGTCGCAGTTTTCTCTCCGGCTATATCAGCGGCGGAGAACAACAGATGATGGTAATCGGAAGGGGTTTGATGGCTCATCCCAAACTGATGCTGCTCGATGAGCCGTCAATGGGACTTAGCCCCATGCTTGTAGGTGAAATATTCGACATCATTCAGCGTATCAACAGGGAAGAAAAGGTCACCATTCTGCTGGTGGAACAAAACGCCAGGATGGCGCTAAGCATCGCTGATCACGGATATGTAATGGAAAACGGAAGAATAGTCCTAGATGACAAGGTGGAAAAATTAAGAGAAAATGAGGATATAAAGGAGTTCTACCTCGGACTCACAGAAAAGGGAAAGCAAAAGAGTTACCGTGACGTAAAACATTATAAAAGAAGGAAAAGGTGGCTTACCTAAGAACAGCGCGTAAAATTGAGAGTCTTCTTTTTTCTCATCAGACTGATTGCCGTCATTTGGGGCCAATGCCTGTTTCAGAATTGAAAATGATATTTCAGCAAATAATCCTACAAATTATTTTCTCACAACATCGCTCGGATCCACCCAGACAATCTTGATCATCTTTATATTTTGTTGTTTGAATAATTATATACATCCATATAATATGGCTGTGTCCTGCAAAAATTACCAGGACTAAAAATTTCACTTGATCGCAAGGAGTTATATTGATGAAAAGCAGAATAGTTTCGGTCATTTTATCGGTGATATTGGTGGTTGCGTTTCTGGGTTGCGCTTTTGCTGAGGGAGAGGTTCCCAAGGATGAAAAGAAGCAGACCAGCCTCGGAAAGTACGCGACTGCCGTGGAAGCTTACAACATGTGGAAGGCTGACCCTGACAAGGTTTTCATTATTGATACCAGAACACCCGAAGAATACGTCTATGTTGGACACCCTAAGATGGCGCTTAACATACCTGTCCTGGTCTGGACAGGAAAGTTTGATGGTGAGAAAAAAGATGTTGTCCTGGAAAAGAATCCGGATTTCGTGGCCGAGATGCAGAAACGTTTCAAGCCTGAAGATAAAATCATGGCGATTTGCAGGTCTGGCCAGAGAAGCGCTGCGGCCGCCGAACAATTGATCAAGGCTGGCTTCAAGAACGTTTACAGTGTTACCGATGGTTTTGAAGGGGACAAGGTCAACGACACCTCCAATCCTAACCACGGTAAACGGACACTCAACGGTTGGAAAAACTCCCAGGCCCCGTGGACATACGACCTTGACATAAAGCTCATGCCTTCCCTCTCTGCAAAATAAAAGTCCACGATGATAAGGGCGCGACGTTACGACATTCGTGCCCTTTTACACTCTCTTTGGCCGGAAAACCTCGACGGCGGCCCAAAAAAGTTTTTTGAACATTTTCGCAATAAGTAATAGACTCTCGGATTCAGAAGCCTGAACTTGCGCCTCAGCAGGCCCATCCATCCGGGCATTTTTCTGCCAGTGGAGTGGCGTGGCTAAACGCAGGCGCAGAGTAAGGCGGCAAATATGTCGTGTTTTATGGAGGAGCTGACATGAAGAATTCTTATCGGGCCATCTTCCCCATTGCAATCAGCATCTTGGTGACTCTCGGTGTGGTCAGGTCCGACGCCTGCATGTGGTTCACTCTTGGGGCAACTGACGGCTCATGGATAGTAGCCCGAACCATGGAATTCGGCGTTCCTTTCAAGTGGCAAATGGTGGTCACACCGCGAGGGATGCAGTTCTCAAGTCCGGCCCCCAATGACAAGCCCGGTCTAGCCTGGAAGACAAAGTATGGATATGTAGGATATTACTCGACTGGTCCGGAGGGAGCAGTTTCAGAAGGCATGAATGAAAAGGGACTGACGTTCGGGGCCCTGTGGTTTGAGCCTAACACTAAGTACCAGGACATTACCCCGGGTGAAGAAGATAAGGCGCTGTCCCTGACATATTTCGGTCCTTGGGTTTTGGGAAATTTCGAAAATGTGGAAGAAGTCAAAACCGAAATAGACAAAATCAAAGTGTACGGTGAAATCCTGAAGGATCTGGATATGGTCCCACCTCTTCATTTTGCGGTCACCGACCCTTCAGGGAAGACCATCGTCATTGAATATGAGGACGGCAAGCCAAACATTTACGACGCCCCACTCGGAATAATGACAAACGCCCCTGATTACAAGTGGCAGGTCACCAACCTGAGGCAATATCTTGGACTGTCGACTTCTCTCAATAAACAGGGTATCCTTTCTGAACTTAATTTTATTCCCACTGGTCATGGTCTCGGAATGATCGGTCTTCCGGGAGACATCACGCCTCCGGGCAGGTTTGTAAAGCTGGCTCTATACCTGAACAGCGTCGTAAAACAGCCTAACGCAGAGAAAAATCTGAACCTGGCCCAACACATCGTAAATGCATTCGATATTCCGCTTGGGATAGTAGTAGACAAGGCGGCGGACGGAAAAGTGAACAGCATGGAAAGGACCGACTTTGCAACTTTCAAGGATATTTCAAATAAGGTCATCTATCAGCGTCTTTACGACAACATGGAGATAACCAAACTGGATCTCAGGAGAATTGACTTTAGCGGCGAAAAATTCAGATACATTTCACTGAATCGCGGCGAACAGAAATATCCTGATATTACAGACCAGGCAAAATAAACCCGACATATTAGCCAAGAATTCCCACATTCGAACAAATGCATACAGGACAGGGCCTCTGGCGCTAACACGATGTGTCAAAGGCCTCTGGAGCTGTAATTGTCAATCAGCGCTTTCTCTAAATGCTACAGGTAGATAGGACCAGCTCTCTAACCTTCATTGAGCAACGGCAGAACAAAAAAATTGATTCCAATAGTTATTTGCAGTTGGACGTATCCAATGTCCTTCTTCTGATATATACCGTCTTGAGCACCCGACACACCACATCACCCTGCTCGTCGGTCACATCCACTTCAATTTCCGGTAAATACTTCTTCCCATTGGAAGTTTTTTCCACGATTTCAGCGATCAGGTCTTCATTGATGACAAACCTCGCTTTTACGAGACCTTTTCCGGGTTTCACAAAGTCTATGTTTGCGGATTTGTCCCACACTATGTAATCCCTGCCGAGAATCTGAATAAGCATCAACATGTAAAATGGATCTACCATTGCGTAGAGAGATCCTCCGAAATGACTGTTCACGTAATTTCGGTTGTAAAACCTCTTCCTCATCTGCACCACCAATTCCCGAAAGTCCGGAGAAACGGTCCTTACCGTAATGCCGGTTGCCCAGTACGGTGGATATGCGTTTAGCATTAATTTAAACAGACGGTTATTCATCAACTCTGCAATAAACTCCTCTCATCCCGACTTATAGACTTATGGTTTCCTGACTTTTTTGAGAACTGCGACGAACTCATGCGGATTGATGGGTTTGGGAAGATATGCGTCACAACCCGCGTCTAATGCCTTCTTCTCATCTATTCTCATTGCGTTGGCGGTCACAGCTATTACCGGGATCGATCTGGTATCCCGATTGGTTTTGAGCAATCTTGTGGCTTCCAGGCCATCCATGCCCGGCAAGGATATGTCCATGAGAATGACATCAGGCAAAGCATGAATTGCTGTATCCATGGCATCCTCAGCAGTGGCGGCAATAAGGCTTCTATAGCCCTCGCGCTCGAGAAGATCGACCATGAGCTTGAGATTTGAAGAATTATCCTCAATCACCAGCGCCACCATGGGCCTGCCTGCGCCTTTGACAGACCAGGCCGGCATTTCCTGAACGGCGTCAATTTGCTCCTGTGGATCGCTGAAACATCCAGGAGCAGGCACGGGAGAAGTCTTCACCATTGGAATGGTAAATGTCAACGTGGCGCCACAGCCTACTCCGTCGCTAGAAGCGAAGATTTCTCCACCGTGAAGCTCTACCAGCCTTTTGGTCAATGCCAAACCAAGTCCGGTTCCTGCAATCTGCTTGCTGTAAGACACATCGA
>CAYNZA010000088.1:0-12366 GCA_964401595.1 uncultured Desulfomonile sp. | reverse complement strand
TGGGGATACCTCCCGAAATAACTGACCGGCTGAAAATGGACTCCCCTCACTACGGTGAGGTTTTCGATGGCGAATCTGATGATGTTTCCAATATCATCCGTATTGAGTCCGGGGACAAGTGTCGGAACCAGCACCACACCCAGGTCAACTTCGCCACAATTACGTATAGCTTCCAGCTTTATCTCGAAGAGCTCGCGTCCTCTGAGTTTCTTGTAAATCCCGTCTTTGGCTCCGTCGAATTGCAGGAAGACCGAAGACAGTCCGGCGAGTTTCAGGTTAGCCAGATAGTCCAGATCCCGGGCTATGCGTAACCCGTTGGTGTTGAGTTGTATGAATTTGAAACCCATATCACGGCCCAGAGCAACAATTTCTGCAAGATCGTCCCTCATGGTGGGCTCTCCACCCGAGAGCTGAACGTTGCAGGCCCTGCCAGATGAAAGGAGTGTCTGATACCAGGCCCGTATGATAGCAATATCCGGATCGGTGGAATCGTTCAGTCCGGCGTCGGCAAAGCAATAAGCGCACTTAAGGTTGCATCTGCGCGTTATCTCCATCAAGGCGGTGCAGGTCTGTTGCCTATGATCAGGGCAAAGGCCACAGTCAAAGGGACAGCCCCTTTGGACAGAGGAATCGGGGGCCGGATTCGAGTATGGAATTTTAGGCCTGATCCAATCTGAAAGTGGTGGTAAGCCTCTCCATACCAAAGTTGATGATTCGCCATGATCAGGGCATGTTTTCTCCAGATATACATCCTGATCCTTCATGACCATCTGGGCCGGAATCCTGCCAAGACATTCAGGGCACAGGCTGTGGGTGATTGAACTCCAGGACTTCAACTCCGCCCGGATCATTTGCCCTCCGAAAGGTCGAAATCATGGTCAAGTAGTAGGGATTTAACCTTGTCATACGTTCTTGTGACTATCCCGGGACATCCGGCTTTCTGGTTTGCCGGGTCATCGTCAAGAATCTGTGAGCAGTGAATCCCACCGTAACAGCAGGCAAACTCATCAGAGAACCATTCATGCAACTCAGAGATCATTAGGTTAAGCCTTGGATCGGCCTCCTCCCCGGGTAAGCCTCTACCGGCATACAGGGCCAGCAGGCATGCTCCCCCGGTCAAGGCCCCGCATATGTCACCGCAGAATCCCACTCCTCCTGCCAAACCCTCCATTGCCCTAACCAGGTCTGCATTCTGTTTCCCTTGGGCCTCCAGGCCGAGCGTGATCAATATCTGGCTACAGTGAAAACCTTGAGATGACAATTGGAGCATGCGTAACAGTTCATCCATCAGGCTGGTTCCTCGTTCTTTTCGTGGAGTTCAGAAAAATCCTTATGCGCCACCAGTAGATAATAGCCGGGTCTGGACGCCGGTATCCAATCATTCAAACACGCTTTGGCTCTTCGGCCGCTGGACATCAAATTCCAGAATTCTTTCATGGAACCATTCTCCAGTATCCAGCGCACGGCAAAGTCCTTGAGCAACTGTGAGTGATCTTCCCAGATAGAAACCCGGAATCCACACTTTTCCAGAAGATTCAAGGCGTTTGTCTGAGTAGTGGCTCCGGACAGACAACTCCCCTGGGCAAATTTGCTACGCTCCCCAAGTTCGCAATCGTTTCTGATGTAAACATCACTTACCAGTAATTTTCCTCCAGGTTTCAAAAGCCTGAACAGTTCCTGAAGACAGGCTCTGGAATATGAGATGACCGATAGACAGCATTCGGAGATCACACCATCAAATGAACCGTCTTTCATGGGCAGAGCGCCAATGTTTGCATTAACAACATGTTTGGCTTGATGAACGTCATTGGCCAGACGTAACAATTTTAACGAGCTGTCAATTCCAAAGATCTGCAGATCATGATGCCTGAGCCCGATGTATTCGAGCGTGGCTCCCGAGCCGCATCCAGCGTCCAATATTCTGGAACCCGGGAGGAAATCGGCCAGATCAAATAATCTTTGTGTCAGCGTCAAACCTCCGGGCCTGATACCGTCCTGTGCAATGCTGTTATGTCCCAGCAGTTCATAGACTTTTTCGGCTCCAGGTCCCATTTGGCTATTCACTTATCTTCCAGCAGTCTTTCAACTTCAGCCATTTTTGTCATAGCCAGTTTTTCCGGCACGAAAATCTGTCCACACTTGGGGCAAATCGGCAAATCTACCGGATATCCGCTACCCATATACTGGACTTCCACCTTTTTCATGATGAGTTCCAGTCCACATTCTGCGCAAAGCCATTGCGAAAAGTCATCTTTAGCTAAATATTCCGTCACTGTCTGGTTTCCTCCACAACCTGCATGCGATGGCTGTAGGCGTTGTGAATGGCAAAACCATCCTCAAACGGCGAAAATTCAACCCAATAGGTGACTTTCGCGGGCGTATGGTGAGCCAGGAAGTGTCCGTTAGACTTGTTGAGGAGTTTTCGACCAGACTTTTGGGCATGATCGATCACCGTTCTCAGGTCGTCGTCCAGGATCATGCGCTCACACATGAGGTCACTGATTTCAGGCAATATATAGAGCTTGATCATGTCATTATCCCGTGGGCAGGGCCCCTGTTCATTCCAGAAAGTTTTGAGCATGCTGGATTTCAAAATGCGCCGTCTCTCCCGTATGAGAGAGAAATTGACCGGCCTTTGAAATGAGTCTGTCTCCTCGTGTTCCCCAAAGATTATGTCCAGAAGGTGGAGGGTTTTCTTCCCTTGAGACAGAAATTGATCCTTGCAGACGGCGCAGTAAGCAATGTAATCATGATCGGACATTTCGATGCGTCTTTTCATGATACTGATTGACAGATCCTTGTTTGCGAAACACATCAATCCGCCATAACCGCAACATTCGGTAAGGCGCCCATGCAAAGGTAATTCCTCGATCTTGACACCGAGTTTTCCTAGTATGTTTCTCACGGCCTGCTGAACTTGAGGCTCATGACGCGATGAACAAGGGTCATGAACGCAAAGGGTCAAATCGGACACTTTATCCGGGACAGGAGGTAAAGGGTTACAGTCAAGAATTTCCCATAATGAGAGCAGCTTCATTTCCGGCATGGCTTCACGAAACAGCGAGTGACATGATGAGCAGGCGGTTACCAATGTGGGCTGACCCATCTTAACCCATTGTGAATGCAGGAAAACCATGTTTTGAGACGAGAGATCTTTTCGGCCGGCCCAGTCCGCCGGCGCTCCGCAACAGTTCAGCATTACCCCGACCCCACCGTCAAGACTCTCTGTCAGATACTTGTACGTTTTTTCCACATTTTTGGGGGAAGCTCCGGCCAGACGGCATCCCGGGAAAAACACATATGCGCTGGATGCCATGTAAGGTTGATGCCTGACCAGAGAGCACTCTTCGCTGGAGCCAAAAATCATGTCCCGGATGGCAAATTCATGAGCTGAAGGCGGCATCTTGCCATGCTGGGTCATGATCTGTCGAGCGCTTTTGCAGACCTGACCCATGTTCAGGTCTTCCGGGCAGACCTCCTCACAGAGGCCGCAGAGACTGCATGAATTCGTCAGCTTGTTGCCGTGTCGTTGTCCCATGACGATGGACAGATTGTTGTATATTTGCCTCACATACTTTCTGGGATACGCTCCAAAAATGGAGAGGAATTCACAAACTTTAAGGCATTCCAGGCATTCACATTTCATGCAGCGTGAAGCCTCAGAAATCGCTTCGTTTTGAGTGTATCCTTGCAGGTGATCTCTCAACAGAATCCGCGATGAAGGATCAATCGCCTCCATGTTCTTGAAAAGTCTGGTCTGATACTGACCTTCGTTAAGTCTGGAAGCGGTAAGTGAAACGCCCTGAATGAAGCGGTCAATTGAGATGGCCGCTCTCCTCCCATCTGAAATAGAAGTTATCGGGGAATATATCTGCTCTGTTCCAAGCAAACTTCCTCCAGCAAACAAACCGTCGATTTGTGTCGATAAGGTAAGCGGATCAATTTTGATATCTTTTAGAAATTCCATCAAATTTGATTCTTCAAAGTGCTTCTTCCCTATACCGAGATAGATTGCCTTGAAGTCATCTTTCAGATCATTGAAAGAAAAGCCTGCCCCCATTTTCTGGTTAAAAAGAATGCTGAGTCTGGGATCATCCAGAGCTTCGAAGTCCTTCTCCATATCGTGTTGGGGTAGATCTCGTCCAAGGAATTCCCTGACTCTGCCGCCAATCCGGCCCTGAGCCTCAAATACTACTACCTCATAACCCTTTTTTATAAGATCGGAAGCGGCAGTCAGACCTCCAAGTCCCGCTCCCAAGACTGCCACTCGAATGCCCTTTGGGAGAATCTGTCTTCTTTTCGTTTTTCCGCTGGAGCCAAATGACAGCGCCGCCTTTTCCAGGGCCCTTATCTCGATAGATTGTCCTGATTGGCCTCTTTTGCATGATGATTCGCAAGGCCGGTCACAAATGCGGCTTATGATGCGAGGGAAGGGGACAGTTTTTAGGATAACGGACACCGCGGTGTCAAAATCGCCATTTGACATGGCGGCGCACAATGATCTGACATCTACATGTATGGGGCATGAAGACACGCACCAGGGTGAACACTCCTGAATACATCTGTTCTCCAGTTCCCTGAGTTCTACCTGATCCATGGGGCGCCGCCGGTTGATCGTAGTTTGGAATTTTATAGCCCGGACCGAAGTTTTAGCCGTGCCATTGCTGAAATATCTTTAGCCTAGCGCTTTCAGACCGGCGAGCACCTTTTCCGGTAACGCCGGCGCCTGTCTTATCCTGACACCCGTTGCGTTGTAAATTCCGTTGATGATGGCAGCATGCGGAGAAGTCAGCGGTAATTCTCCCACACCGGCCGCTCCAAACGGGCCATGCTCCCTGGGGTTTTCAAAATAGTGCAATTCCATGTTATCCGGAACGTCTTTCGTGTAAGGCAAACCGCAGTCAACCAGGCTGGTGTGTTTCTTGATATCCTCAAAATCTTCGGAAAGGGCCAGACCTATACCCTGAGCCAAACCACCATACATCTGACCATCCACGGCGAGTCTGTTGTTTATTTTCCCAATGTCCGTCATGACTGTTATCTTCTCGATGTTTGTCTTTCCAGTCTTGGTGTCAACGGCCACTTCAGCCATGAAGACGCCGTACATGTAAACAGGGAAGGGGCTGCCCTGGCCGTTCTCATCGCATGGGGTACACATGGAGGCGGTCCATTTTCCAGAGTACTTCAATGGGATGTTTTCAGCCTTCATTTCATCGTAAGTCCTGAAAGAACCGTCTGTTTTTCGCATGCCATTAAGGAGCATTTCGCAGCCGGTCCTGATTGCGTTGCCCGTCATGACCTGCTGTCGACTTCCACCTGAGGGACCGCTGTTTGGAACGGTTGCTGTGTCGTTCATCACCAGGCTGATTTTTTCCGGGCTTATGCCTAGAGGCCGTAGGCCCTCATGGCAGGTTCCAAGGGCTCCTATGTCGGCCCCTTGGCCGTGATCCTCCCATGCCGACGAGAGCGTCACGCCATCAGGGGTCAACTCTACCCAAATTTCGGAAGAATCCGGGCCGTCAAGACCGCAGCCGTAAATACCGAGCGAAACGCCTACACCCTTTTTGACTTCCGGGTTGGATTCCTTCCTGGTTCGTTCTAGCGCCGCCTTGTAGAGCGGGCGGAGTTTGTCGATCATCTCCGGCAGGGAATAAACTTCTGGGGCCTGTCCGGTCGGAGAAGTGTCACCGGGGCGGTAAACGTTCTTGTACCTAAGTTCCAGAGGATCCATCCCCATCTTTTCGGCCAGTTCGTCCATGAGGCTCTCAGAAGCGAAGAAGCTTTGCGGGGAACCGTAGGCTCTGAACGCCGAACCCCACGCATGATTAGTGCAAACTGTCTGCCCCAGGCCTCTGATATTGGGGATACCGTATCCAGCTCCGATAAATTGTGCGCCGCGCAACGTCAGCAGGTCTCCAAACTCGGAGTAGGGGCCGTGATCAACTATCCAGTCACTCTCCATGGCTATAATCCTGCCGTTCTTGTCAGCCCCGTACTTAAGGTTAACGAAAAACGGAGAGCGTTTTCCCGTGTAGGTTATGTGCTGGTAATAATCGTATGCCAAAGCCACCGGTCTGTTCGTAGCCATGGCCGCCACCCCCACTAAAGCCTCCATTGTGGGGCTGAACTTGTATCCGAATGTGCCACCGGCTGGGTTCTGGATAAGTCTCAACTTGTCAGGCTCTATTCCCAGTCCGGGGCAAATCATGGCATGATGCAGGTGGATTCCTATGCTCTTGGAATGGATGGTCAACCTGCCTTCTTCGTCAAAGTATGCGAAGCCGACATCCGGCTCCATTGTAAGGTGTGGCTGTCTTTGCAGGTAATAATCACCCTCCACGACGAAGGCCGCTGACTTCATCAATGGCGCCGTATCTTCGCCCTTGGCCCGTTTCTGCTCAAAATAAATGTTAGGCGTCCCCGGATGTATTTCCATGGCGTCATCGGCCATCGCTGCAGGAGCGCTCATGTAGGCAGGCAACGGCTCAAGATTGACCACTACCTTCTCTGCTGCCGCCCTGGCGTTGGCGACAGTGTCAGCGGCCACTATGGCGATAGCGTCACCGAACTGAAAAACCTTTTCATCGCATAGGATGGGCCGGTCCCATCCATCGCCCTTGTTGGTCGGGAATGTGATCAACCCGGTGATGCGGTTCTTGCCTTTGACATCTTTGTGCGTGATGACCTTCTCAACACCCGGCATTTTTTCAGCTTCCGAGGTATCCACGGACAATATCGTTGCATGAGAAACTTTTGCCTGAACCAGCGCAAGGTGTAGGGTTCCTACGGGCATCCTGGCTATCAGGTCGGCTCCGTAGTCAGTCATTCCCGTCACTTTGGCTATGGCTGTAGGTCTGGGATAGTTGGTTCCCCATATCTTTCCATCCTGTGGGAGTTCAAAAGCCAGTTCGGACTTGGTCATCTCTCCACGCAGTACCTTGGCCGCATCCATGACAGCGTCAACAAGAGGTTTGTAGCCCGTGCAGCGACAGGCGTTGCGATTCCTGTGGAACCAGTCCCTGACTTCTTCTCTTGTGGGATTTGTGTTAGTGTCCAGGAGCGCCTTTGCTGACACTATGAAGCCTGGCGAGCAGAATCCGCATTGGGCGCCACCGTGAACCGCCCATGCAAGCTGAAGGGCGTGGAGGTTGTCCGGCGTTCCCAAGCCCTCAATGGTCGTAACGCTCGATCCCTCTTTGAGCCTCTTGATCTTGGTCATGCATGACTTGACGAGTTTGCCGTCCAGAATAACCGAACAGGCCCCGCACTGACCTTTGCCGCATCCCACTTTGGCGCCTGTAAGTCCGAGTTGGCCCCTGATGACTTCAGCCAGTGAAGTCTCAGGGTCAGCAAGGATCACCCTACTGACCCCATTAAGGTTGATATGTCTGTTAATCATTTACCGGAATCCTTTCTGAACACCAGGATGGTCTGTGAAAATGAAAATAGATGTTACTCTGACTGGAAAACTCTTTTCTGACACACTTGGGAAACATGAAAAGCCCTGTCGGGTTCCCCGGATTAAAAATTTTGGCTGAGTTATCTTTCGAGAAAAAAGCCCAACTGACGACTTCCTAAACAGATAAAAATTAACAGGATGTCACCCAGGCCTGTTCGGAAAAAACTGATGAACATTATATTGTTGATTCACAATGGGCTCTAATTGTTCAGTGCCCGTCCCGACCTTAACAAATCAAATGGATCGTCCCGTAGAATGAAACATGGCCCCATGAATAGCCACGATGTTAAGTTTCGTGAGCTATCATGTCAAGAAAAAATATGTCCCAGTTGACATATCTGCCGCGCAAGACATAACCTGTGTTGGGCAGTAGGTTTCTTTTCATTCCAACTCAGTGTGACACAGCCTCGTCGTGCGAACTTTACCGAATGGCAATTATATTTAGCTTGCAGTTCAGTGTGCCAGTCCCGGAAGCTGGATCCACGCTGTTTCTTATTGGGATGGAACATAAACAGGGCCATAATACAATGGATTCGAAAGATTCCAGTATGGCTGTCCCTCAAGCGCCTTAATAAAAGGTGCCTGAGGAAAAGTGCTGTCTCGGGAATTACAGTAGGCCACCAAAATATAATGTCCTGACCAACAAAATTCTTGACATGATTGCAATATAAGTTATATTCGGTTTAATGACTTATGTCGCTTTGGACATATGCTTGATGGGACACAATCCATTTTGACGGTTTAGCTGTTGTAAACACTCCTGTATTCAAGAGATTCTCTCATGGTATTTACAGGTTCAAACGGGGAGTAGCAAAATGAGATATGCAGAGACGGGATTCAACCTCGAAATTGATCTTGCTCGAGGCAGTGTAGAAAAGGTGGATTCAGATCCAAAGCTCACCGAGCTTCATCTGGGTGGTTTAGGCACAAGCGTCAAAATGCACTGGGACAGGGTCCCACCGGAAACCGAGGCGTTCGACAAGGAAAATATGCTGATTGTCAGTTCAGGTCTATTCAACGGGACGCCGGCATACAGCGCCAACCGAACCTTGTTCACCTTCATATCTCCACAATCGGGGTTGCTTGCATATCCCATGATGGGAGGCTTTTTTGGGGCCGAACTGAAGTACGCCGGTTATGACAAAATAGTGTTGCGGAACAAATCTCCCAAATTGGTTTACCTATGGATTCACAACGACAAGGTTGAGATTCGTGACGCCGCACATCTTAAGGGCAAGGGCGCTCTGGAGACGCAGGACCTGATAAGAGAGGAACTCAGGCAGCCACGGGCACAGGTGGCGGCCATAGGGTTGGCAGGAGAGAACCGTGTATTTACTGCTTCGATTGAGCAGAGCCGGTCCAGCGCGAGCAGGCTTGGCGGTGGCGCAGTGCTTGGAGACAAGAATGTCAAGGCGATTGCGGTTCGTGGTACGAAAGACCTCAACCTGGCACGGGGCGAAGATTTCATGAAGCACATGGCGGAGGTCACCGAATATATCAACTTCCGAAATACCAATCCCATCCCGGATGTAATGACAATCCTGTCGGGAATCGGTTCACCGCAGGAGATGAAACACACAGACGAAAAGTGGCACACCGAAAACTTCATGTGGGGTAACGCAAGGACACGCAGAAGAGACTTCTGGAGTAAGGATAATGAAAAAAACTGGACGGACACCCAGCTTGAAGCCGTGAAAAGGCTCATAAGCTGTTTCAACTGTCCTCAGCAGTGCGGGGCTCTTGTCGCTGCAGCCAATGATGGCCCAAGATACATGATGAAGTGTTTCGGCAAGCTGACTTACTCGATGGCCGCTTATGTTGATGATCTTGCCTTCAACTTCAAAATCTTGCAGCGGGCGACAGAATACGGGGTCGATTCTTTCTCTACGCCACAGATTCTTGCATTCGCTGTCGAACTTTATGAGGAAGGAATACTGACCGATAAGGATTTCGATGGCTGTCCCAAGGATCGGGAAGGCCGGTTTAACTGGCTTTTGGACCGTGTCGCCAGAAGAGAAGGCATTGGCGACATCTTGGCAGATGGTGTTTATTACGCAGCCCGCAAGATAGGAAACGGCGCCGAAAAGTTCGACCATAACACCATCAAGAAACATGAACAGCTTCCGCTGAAGCTCGGGATGCTGGATCCCATTTATTATCTGATGTATTCAACCAATGAGAAAATCAGCATCACCCAGATAGAAGGCAATTTTCCACAGGCGGCCTTTCCAACCCGTGAGCAGAGAGAAGCTTTTGTTAAAGATTGGCCTCAGGTCCCTGATGACAGGTTCAAGGAATTCGTTCTTAACTGGGAGCCTAGAGGGGACAACTCGATTCCCTACTACCCTACGCCCGAAATGAGTTCCGAAATCGTGGACTGGATGGAGATGCTTCACAACATTGATGATGCTTTGGGGCTGTGCGCAGGAATGGGATCATTCTGTCTCAAGCCGCCTTATCACATACACAATTATCCAAAACTCATTTCTGCGGCTACTGGAATGGATCTTGATGAAGCTGGCCTGAAGAAGATTGTTAACAGGAGCCGAAACGTGCATCGTGCATTCAATAACATGAGGGGCATGCGTCGCGTCGATGAGAAGCCGCCTGAGGACCACTGGAAGAGAAGGTTCCCTGAACTCGAGGAGCAACTCATATCGACTTATTACACCTACAAGGGTTGGAACATGGACGGTGTCCCCACAAGAGAGAGACTCATGGAGCTGGACCTGGGTTATGTGGCCGATGAATTAGAGAAAAGGGGGGTCTTGAAAGTTGGCGAAAACTAGGAAAACGATAAAGACGATCAGGATAGACGCTGACAAATGCAATGGCTGCAGAGCTTGTGAAATAGTCTGCTCGGCTTATCACGCCGAACCGAAGTACAGCATTGTAAACCCTGCGAGGGCTCGCATTCAGGTCATGAGTTACCGCATGAAGAACATCTGGCTCCCGGTATTTGCCGGTGAGCACGCGTCAGCGGAATGTATGGGCAGGAACACATACGTCATTGACGGCAAGGAGTACCCTGAGTGTGATTTCTGCAGGGCGGCATGCCCCTCAAGGGACACATTCAAGGAACCGGATTCCGGTTTGCCCCTGAAATGTGATATGTGTGAGAGCGATCCTCCTCTGGCGGTTCCAAAATGCGTGGAAAAGTGCCTTAACCACGTGCTCATTTATGAGGAGCGTGAGGAGGAAGTTGAAGAGGAGATCAGGCCTGAGGACGTTCATTTGGGAATCCAGGCCATGATAGACAAGTATGGATTAAACAAGGTTCTGGACACCGTTTCGAGGATTTCCATTTCCAAGAAAGGCTGATATGCTTCCGGGATTCGAATGAACAGATTTTGGAATACCCCTGTGAGGTCAATTCATTGAACATCAAAATCAGGAAAAACTTATGGCAAGTTGGCGGCAGGGGCATAACCGACGCCTCTGATGCCGCAGTCTACCTGATTGCCTTCGGGGATAAGGCAGCCCTGATTGACGCTGGGACCGGTCGGGATCATGAGCAGTTGAAGAAGAACATCGAGAGATGCCTGGCTCCAGGCGCTAAACTGGAATACCTGCTGTTGACCCATTGTCATTACGATCACACCGGTGGGGCCCGGGCCATCAGGGAGGCCTTTGGGAGCAGGGTTGTTGCTCACGAACTGGACGCCGTCTACCTTGAATCCGGAGACGATGTTGTGACTGCCGCCTCTTGGTATGGAGCGCAAAGTGGGCCGCTGGTTATCGACATCAAACTGACAGGGGCTGAAACGGCCATAGTCATCGGGGATGGAGAGATTAAGGCGTTGCATTGCCCCGGTCATTCTCCAGGTTCATTGGTGTATACGGCTCGAATTAATGATGAACTGGTCCTTTTCGGACAGGATGTTCATGGCCCGTTGCACTCGGATTTACTATCTGATGAAAGACTCTATATGGACTCATTGTCCAGACTCATAAAACTTGACGCTGATCTCTTGCTCGAAGGACATTTCGGTATCATAGAGCCAAAACAGGAAGTTTGGGAGTTCATTGATTCCTGTATAACTCCACGTCCTCAGCCATGCAGGTGTTAATGATCAGTTCAACGTCCCCGATCCTGGCCAACCTTACAATCAAAAAAAACAATACCTCGCTGAGCTATTTTTGCTCAGCCGGCCCCAAGCTGCCGGCTCGTAACTCGTTTCGGTCCTGGCAGGATAGCTGGCTATACATCCGGGAGGTCTGGTGATCATCAAGATCAGGGACAATCTCTGGCAGGTTGGCGGAATAGGTATTACGGACAAGTCCGACGCCGCCATATTCCTTTTAAGGTTTGGCCCCAAGGCAGTTCTGGTAGATGCGGGAAGTGGCAGAGATCATTCCGGGCTCAAAAGAAACATAGACAAATGCCTTGGATCGGACGCAAAACTGGAATACCTCCTTCTAACCCATTGTCATTTTGATCACTCTGGAGGGGCCGATGCCGTCCGATCAGACTATGGATGTCTCATCGCCGCCCATGAACTGGACGCTGTTTACCTTGAATCCGGTGATGACCGTGTAACAGGCGCTCCGTGGTACGGCGGTCACGCCAGGCCCTTTGGGATCGACATCAAATGGTTGGGATCAGAATATTCGTTCAGTGTTGGCGACCATATAATAACAGCAATTCATTGTCCGGGGCACTCACCAGGTTCCGTGGCCTACACAACAGAACTCGAAGGGGAACTGGTTTTATTCGGCTCGGACATTCACGGGCCTTTGCACAAGGACTTCCTCTCTAATGAAGAAAGATACCTCGATTCGTTGACGAGGTTGCTGGATCTGGACGCCGATCTGCTTTTAGAAGGCCATTTTGGGCCTGTGGAGCCAAAAGAGGAGGTCGAGGCCTTCATAGAGCAGTGGAGGTCTCCGATTGGCGTTTCGCATTA
>CAYNZA010000087.1:0-12445 GCA_964401595.1 uncultured Desulfomonile sp. | reverse complement strand
TCCATTACCGTCAGCTTCAACTTGTCGGAGCTTATGGATGCACACTGAGAAATATCAAAACAGCGTTAAGACTGCTTGATGAGTTTCAGGATGCTGCTCAATTCATTATAGAGAAGAGAATAGACATGGAGGAAGTGGTGGAGGCCATGAAGGAAGTTATTTCCGGACGGACTCTGAAAATCGTGGCCAGGATTTCCTGATGCGATGAATGTCGATCAGTTTGTCATTTTGAAGAATCTGGATTATGGAGCCCTGATCATGGATGAAAACAAAAAAAGAGAATTTGGAAGATTGATTTCCGCTGTTGCCTTTGGAAGGCGACTGACTCGGGAAGAATCACGTGAGGCGTATCGCCAGGTGATACTCAATGAGCAGCCGGAGCTTCAGCAGGGCGCCTTCCTTCTGGCACACATCGCCCGGGGACCTTCCACCGAAGAACTCGGTGGAGCATGGGAAGCATTGGACCTTTATGACACTGCCAAGATAAACATAAAGACCCGAGGCCCCGTTTGCGACATCGTCGGCACAGGATCAGACCAACTCAAGACCGTCAACTGCTCCACCCCGGCCGCCCTGATAGCCGCTGCTGCGGGCCTGCCCACGGCAAAGAAAGGGGCCAGGCTGGTGACAGGAGTGTCTGGAGCCTCCGACATACTCGAAATATTCGGGCTTGATATCAACGCCCCTCTCAAGCAGGCAGAGAAGTGCCTGGATAAATACGGGATTTGCTATCTTCCCGGTGAAGCGTTCCTAAAATCCGGATGGGCCAGGTTGATAACTTCAATGAGGTTCACTTCCGCTTTCAATATTATAGGACCTATCACCATGCCATGCGCTCAGACAAACTCCATTGTGATAGGCGGCTATTCCCCGACAGTATGTGACCAGTTGGTTTCAGTGTTGAAGGAAATTGGTATGCCTGGAGCCATTGCCCCCTATGGAATGGTATTTAATCATGATGAGAAGGAGGGGATGGACGAATTTTCGCCTTGCGGCCCAACCAGGGTAGTTGAGTTGATCAACGGGAAAATACAGTCCTATGAGGTCACCCCCTCCGACTTTGGCGTTAAGGTCTCAGGTTTTCACGATATAGCCAGCCAAGACAATGCTGAGGCTAACGCCTCTGCAATCCGGGAAGTTCTCAGTGGTCGTTACGATGCACCTCTGGCCGACTTCTTCTGCATGAACGCTGCTTCGGCCCTTTACATATCCGGCATGGCAAAGGATTACCTTCAAGGGACAGAAATGTCACGTCAGGCTTTGTCCGAAGGTAAAGCCCTTGAGAAGCTGAGCCAAATACTGGAATTTCAGGGATGCGGGAAGTTCTGACCTGTTCATTTACCGTGACCTGAGACCAGCCTCTTTAATACCGAAACATTTAATACCATTGACTATAATCTCTCCGCCATTTTCTTTACGTGCTCCAGTAAGTCAACGACAACTGCCTGAGGTTAAGGTTCAACTCAATGGACGCCGATGAAACGGGTCCTGAAATAACCGTGATGAGAAAAAAAATGGAGAATGGTCGAAATTCACAATATCTGCCTTCAAGGTGCTTTATCGCCTGGTAAAACTAAACGGGTGGATCGCTGTCGAGGTTGGCTGAGTCGGAAATCGAACCTCTTCTTCACAAAGGGTCAAATTCTCCAGGAAGATGCGCCACGCTCAGTAAATCTAGTACTGTAAACCCGTCCGATCCCGTTCCTCAGAGCTACCTCCAGCTTAGGTCTGTTCAGGGGATCGGCCACCAGGATCATGAACCCACCGCCACCGGCCCCTGAAATCTTGCCGGCATATGCGCCTGACCTGAGGGCCAGGTCGTAAACGCGATCGATTTCATGGTTGCTAACTTTGGCTGCGGTCTTTTTCTTGGCTTCCCACCCACGACGCATTACTTCGGCAAACCGTCCTATGTCCCCGACGAGCAGGGATTCTTTCATCTCAATGGCCTCTGTCTTGACCTCATGCATGGCATGAACCGAATCCATGTTCATTTGAGCTATGTTATCGGACTGCTGGTTTATTATGTGACATGAGTCTCTGGATTTGCCGGTGTAGTAAAGGATTGTGGAGGCCTCCAGTTCCGAGATCACGCTCGGTTTTATCCTGAGCGGATTGACAATCACTCTGTCACCATCATAAAACTCCATGAAGTTGAACCCGCCGAAAGTTGCAGCATACTGGTCCTGCTTGCCACCGGAGAGGCGAAGATCGATACGCTCAATCTGGTAAGCGAGTTGAGCTAAATCGTATTCGCCAAAAGGCAACTTGAGCAATTCAACAAACGCCTGAAGCATGGCCACCGTAAGGGTTGAAGAAGCCCCCAGACCTGACCCCGGCGGTGATTCACAATATGTTGTCAAAGTCAAAGGTATGCGATCATTGTGGTGGTAATCGCGAATTATCCGGTCATAGACCCCTTTGTGCAACATGAGGCAATCAGGCGGGGTTGAAGATTCCCCTGCTGAATACTCAAATGATTCCTCAAAATCCAATGCTTCAAAACGTATTCGGCGGTCATGTCTGAGTTTTATGAAACCGTAGGCGTACATGTCGATGGTGGCATTCATTATGAATCCGCCAAAAACATCGCAGTACGGAGATACGTCCGTTCCACCTCCCGCAAACCCCAATCGAAGCGGGGCCCTGGATCTGATTATTTCCTGTGGCACTTCCGAGTCTTAATTCAGATTGTATTGGCAGGGAAGAGGGCTTTTTACACCTATCTTGTCCAGAATTGCAGATGTTTTCATGCGTCCAGCCTTGAATGAAAGATTTTTCTCAATCCAACTGCAGGCGTTACGAGAAATCCGGTTCCATAATTCCGGATCTGTATAAACTCTGATTACACTGTTTGCAAACGATTCCTCATCGTCAACGACTATCATGTGATCCCCTGATTTTACATCAAATCCCTCAGCCGACGCCGATGTCACAACGCAGGGAATTGCGTGACTCATTGCGACTGCCACCTTACCCTTGATGCCGGCCCCATATCTCAAGGGTGACACTCCTACCCTCATTCTTGTCATCAACGGACCAAGATCTTCCACATAACCTGTGACAATGATGTCTTCGGACTGAAGGTCGTAAATTTCCTGTGCAGGATCGCTCCCGACTATGTAGAATTTTATGCCGAGACCTTTTCCCCTGATCCGGGGGAATATATCTCTCACGAAATAGCGCACTGCGTCTACGTTCGGAGGATGCTGGAAACCCCCGAGAAAGAAAATGTCACTCCGGGATTCAAAAGCGGCTTGAGACCCCACTGCGGGATATATCCAGTCGAACACCTCAACATTTGGAATTGATATTTCTCGAGTCAGCATTTCCCGTTCCACATCGCTGTGAACCATAGCACAATCAACTTTCTGAATAACTTCCAGCTCCATTTCCTTGGTCTTGAGCGCAGACTGGCCAATTTTTTCGGAATTCTCCACCACCGACTGACGCAACTCTCTCAAATGATGCAAATCCGCAGTATCCAGAATTATCGGAATGTCGGGAGTCACCGCTTTGATCTGAGACAAGTATTTTTTGGCAATCCAGCAACGGAAAATCATAACGAGATCAAAGTTGCCCGAATTCAATTTCCACCATTGCCCAAAATTTTCTATGTGCGGATAAACCTGACATTCAATTCCATTTCTCTCCAGATTTTCCCTGTAACCGCGATTATCCACAAAGTTTTCCGGCAGGAAAACAACGCCAAACCCAAGGCTCATGAAAACTTTGGCCATATTGAACGTAAAAACGGAACCTGCATCCCTGTCAGGCTCCGGAATCTTGTGATCTATGAACAGGACACGGGCAGGTCTGTTTCTGTCCCTCCGTCTCTGGACATCTATCCCTGAATCGCCGAAACCCGATAACTTGTCCCTCCATCTTTCGAAAAATTTATCCTGATTGGCAACTTGGGATTTTTTCACTCCACAATTCAGGTCAGTGCCACAAGAAACGCCCTCAAAATGGATCAGAGAGGACAAAGATTGATACCAAACCTGATGCCCAGACTCCCTAACCCGGAATGCAAGGTCAGAATCCTCACAATAGGCAGGAGAATAAATCTGGTCGAACTTTCCCACTTGATCGAAGAGATCTTTTGGAATAATGATTGAGGCCCCCGAACAATAATCGACCTGGCGGGCATAATTGTACTCCGGCCTTGAAGGATCCCCTCCACGACCGTAATTCCATGCGGAACCGTCATTCCACACTATACATCCGGCCTCCTGCAATCTGCCGTCAGGATAAAGTAGTTTTGATCCGACCATCCCTGCATCCGGCATGTTTTTGAATGTATCCACCAATTCATCAAGCCACCCGTTCAGGACCATAGTGTCATTGTTCAGGAAAACGAGATATTTTCCGGTGGCAAGTTCCGCTCCCCTGTTGCATGATGATATAAAACCAACATTGGAAGAATTTCTGAAATAGATTATGAAACTGAGTCTTTCCATCCAGTAAGCGGTATCGTCATCCGAGCAGTCATCAATCACAATGATCTCTGTGGAGAATCGACTCCGGCTCTCCTGAAGAGATTTTATGCAGTTCAATGTGTAAATGACCTTTCCATAACAGGGTATGATTATGGACACATCAGGATTGATTGGTGGTTTTTTCAATCCACCCAAGGCGCTAAACCTTTCTGAATATATGAGACCGAGGACTTCAGCCGGATTTTCAAGCAGTTGCGGATTCTCTGCCTGGCCGGTTGCAATCTCCTCGGAGGACTTAATGGCTTTTACACGTCGTATTATTCCCTCCAATCCTTCAGTCAGAAGGATTCTGGCGCCCTTTGAAGCAGTGTTTACAATTCCATTTCCCCTGGATAGAATCCTCGGAGCAAGTCTTGCCACTTCACGAAAAGATCTGAATTTTTCTCCGAGGCCGTGGAGTGGACTGTTTACTTCGAGGTCCGCGGATTGAATCTTTTCGCAGACAGGATTTTGCTCAGACTGGCCCGAACGAGCGATGCCCTTGCATCTTGATTCCTGTGGGTTCCCGGTTCTGGAGAGGTTTTCCGCAAATTCAATTTCTGATGACGCCTCATCATCCTGATTCTCTTTCGCATCCGGACTCGGAAAGATCTCGGGTTCTACTGGCTGAGTTGAAACTGGAACAACTTCGATCCGGCCCACGGGCTCCAGCCCGGTCCAGATATTTTCCGAATTCCCGACCAATCGCTCGTTTTCATCGAGTAGCTTGGATGTCTCCAGGACCTTCTCCCAATAATTCAGTTCCATCAGAAGATAGGCGCCAAGGACACAATATTTGTCTCTGCCATCCTTAATGAATTGGAATCTGCCAATACCTTGATGTTTGCCATAGCTGTGATTTTTATGAAATATGATGATCCCGTTAAACAGATCCATGTTGATTGAATCGAAAAATGAATCATTGTTTTCGAGAATTGACGCCAGGCCATTTTGTCGGAGTAAACAGGAAGAGTTGATTAATACAATAACTCCTTGCACACTCAATTTTTCAAACCATGACTTTATGCGTTTAGCATCCTCACCAATTAAACCGGAGGCGTCGATGCACACCAGGTCCAGAGTGCCATTCTCGAAGAGTTCTAACTGCCCCTCAGCGTATGATTCGGCCAATGACGAAAAACTGGAATATCTGTCATCATGATGCTCAAGAAAGTTTTGTGAGAAACCTGGCCCCAGATCACGACTGTGTATTCCGGTTTCAGGCTCATAAAAGCCCCAGCATCGTCCTCCTGTCGATAACGATTGAATCTTCAAACAGGCGCTGTCATAGAGAGTTCCGCTCCCGATATCGGGCATTACCAGGCATGCTGGACGCACGGTTTCAATTATATCTGCGACAACAGGACTGTAGGAAATTTGATTTCGGTCTGAACTAAACCACACGGGAAGACCGGATATAACATTGCTATCTGGAATATTTATCATAATTAAAACCACTAACTTTCAAAGCAAAGCGCCGTTTTTTAATTTCTGAAATGCTTGTGCTCGGAGATGACTTCCGAGATCAGGTCAGTCATGAGGGCGGGAGTATTTTCCAGGGGCATCGATTTCAGAAGATCCTCTTCTTGCATGGAAATCAGCGTCTCTCTGCTGGTTTGGTTGAACAGAACGGACTCCAGCAAAGGCCACAATTCATCCATTATCCGGACTTTCGGAATTGAAGAATCCGGGACCACAAATCTTCCGTAGAAAGAGTCGGCCCCCAGAGACATGGACACACCGGTCAGGATCAGCGGTGTGCCATTCAGGATTATGTCTATGAATCCGGTAGTCCAGCAATTTAGGCCAACAGCCAGGTCGCAAACTGAAGCCACTTTTTCAAACTCCGTTGTAGCCGGGACTACTATGTTCTCACTGTCTTTTCCTGATTCTGAGATCAGTTGATTCTGGATTGAAGAATCATCGGCATGAGATTTCGATTTCCAGACTACAGCAACTTGGGCGCTCAACTCCGAAGGGATGTTGGCGATTGCCCGCATCCAGGCAATTGTTTCAGATGGATCCGAAAAGGGGATCAAGCCCTCATAAAACGAATTTGTTACCGCAAAAACAAGTTTCTTTCCGGCCGGCAGTCCCATTTCATTTTTCAGATCCTGAGATGCGCACGATCGGTTGCCGTTTGTCTGTTTCAGGTACCGCCTTGGGGAACCAATCACCCTGAAGTTCGACTGCTTGATTCGATTAACAGGAATGTGATGATCCATGAGAAAACATATTCTTTCCGCATCTGTCCACGGTTGTCGCAATTCCAGGTTGGAACTGTGAGGAACCGCTATTACAGGCGTTCCATGTTTTCTTGCCTCATGAGCCATAATTACAGACTCAGGGACATCGTAGGCAGCAGTTATGAGGGCATCTATCTTCACATCTGAACAAATTTGCCGTGCATGGTCAACAAATCGGCATAATTGTGGCCAACGCCTCAAAAAGATATGATTGAACTGAAATTTGAGCCATCTGTTGCGAAAAATGAAAGAATATTCCTTAAACAGGTCATCCTCACATTCTTCGAATCTTTTGTAGGCAGGTCTGAATAATTCCTCGTAAGTTTGTCCCGCTAAATTGTCTGATGGGATGCCCAATGGAACGATCCTGCAACCAATTGATTCAAGCTTCCTGACCCCGGCTGCATCATTCCATAAAGAAAAACCTGTCACGGAGAATCCGGCAGATATCAGGATCCGCATGTAATACTCATAGTCGTTGATCACATCTACCAAAATGCCCACCTGGCATGGTTCTGAATCTAAAACAGAACTTTTTTCCTGGCCGCCTATTTCATCCAGGGGCGGAGACCCTCCGCAGTTTCTTGCTATCTTGGGGATGCGATTGCTAAAATGAAAACGTTCAGGCGCAATGAGAGGAATCGCAACCAGAGGAATTCCTTTCTGTTTACAAAACTCGGCAATCAGACAGGCGTGTATTTCGGCATTTTGGGGATGAAATTCAAGCGGCTGATCAAATGATGAAATAAGAACGCACCTTCTGACGACCACTGCGCCTGTTAATCTCTCAAACACAACCTTCAGATAAACTGAATCCTGAAAAAAAAACCTCAAACAACTTCGGTCCAACTCCGGGATACAATGCGACCTGTAGATGAGGTCGGTCTCAAAATGCTCAGACCAGGACTCAGTTATGGCATTGCCCTGACGAGTGGCGTTCTCCAGGTCATCCGGAGCCAGCAAGTCCCATGCGTTGATAAATTTTATTCCGTTGTTTTCCAGAATTACACTCAGATTGACTCTAAAGCTCACAATCAGTGTCCCATCCAGCTTGCCTATGCCCAGTTTCAAAATTTTGTTCAACTGAGCCATGGTGAAAACAAAACATACGGTTGATCCAAAAACGGGATACCCGGAAACATCAGTCCGATCTTGAAATTCCCACAGATTGACTTGCGGCGTCATGATCCCCCCATCTAATTTTCAACACTAACCACGAACCATGAGGGTTCAGGAACCCACACATCCAAGTTTTCTGAACACCAAATCTCCTGAAACATCCTCATCCAGAATAATCACCTCTGAAAAGCCTTTGCTAACCGCTTGCCTGCAAATTGTCTCCGCTTCTCCTCGACATACATCAATTCCCGAAGAATCCTTGTATACAGCATATCCGTAGTATAAAGTTTCACATTCTACATCGGGCAAACCCGCCAACATGGCTATTCCGCTGATCGCAGGCGCCAAAAAAGGGATGCTCTTGCAACGCTTCAGAGATTTCCAGAAAAGCTCATTGGATTTTGGAATGTAAATCAGGGTCTTCCTTTTTTTTGAAATCGGCAACTGAGACAATTCCCGAAGTTTTTCTATTAATTTGTAACGCTCATGGAGCTTCAATTTATCCACGGAAAAAATAGCCTCATCATTTGTCCTTGTGGGGAAACCTGTGCAGGATGAGGCGTCTTTTAAGACCCGGAGACAACTTTTCTCCGGTGACCTTGCCTTTTGGTTAATGCTCTGCGCCAATAGCTCTCTTGACTGGTTTTGTCTGTGCCTGAATGATTTGAAAGACTCCACGGCGTTCATCAAAGCTGTGGATAGAATCACAATCGTGACCACCACAATCAGGACATGTTTCAGTGGAATATTCAATAAGGTTGTCTTATATAGCTTGCGCCGGCTAATTCTCTTTGAGCAAGCAAGTTTCTGAAGCGGTTCATGTTGGCCAGGATTAAACCTACCGACAACCATTTCTGAAAATCAGAGAAATAGGCGGCGGAACCTCCCGGAATAGCCATCAGGAAGCCCGGCGCCAACCCTGTCAGACTGACCAGGATCACACACTCAACATCCATCATTTTATGGGAGACAATGGCGTCCTTCAAAGAACCCAATGTTGCAAGACCCTGTTCATACGTCCTCAAAAAAATGAACACCCATGACCATAAAAGCTCAAAAACAGGGAACCACGGCCACCATTCCGGGTGGACATGGTTCTTGAGGTAATGAAACGGTTCCAGTGAAAAACCCGGCGTCTCCCGTGACACGGTCAGGTTGACCAGTAGAATCACGATCATGGTATTCAAAACCACAAATAGCATCCGCACCCCAAGGGAAAGCCGGCCAATCCGGATAGCCAGGTAACCTGACAAAATTAATGACAGAATCATCAGTGATGACTTGAACAAACCAACAACCGCCAACATCACTGCAATAGTCCAGAACATGGACGCAAGGGCCCACTTCGAATCTTTTGGATTGTCCCTTGCGATGATCCTGCACAGATGGAGCGCAATAGAAGAAAACAGGAAAAAAGCTGTTAGCCCAAGAGCATATGATTCTGAAACAAGATGGGAATTCCCGCCGTGGATATTTACCGGAACAATGCCCAGGTGGGCCAGAATGAAAACGAGCCAAAAACAACAGCTCAATCTCATGTCACTACCAGACTGGCGTCCGTTTAGAAAGTTGACCCTGTATGAAAGCGCAAAAATGAGGACTCCGTTTAACATGAAAGGAATGAAGATTGTTGGAAAACCCAGGTTGTAAAAATGGAGCAAATCCATTCTCAGGAGTTGACTGAACTGGGCAAATAGCCAGTGCGAACCAAAATGGTATGCCAAATAAGGGGCGCCATCCAGACCCGTGCTGGGAATTCCATTCGTGAAAAGCATGTTGGCCACTGAGACGTGAAAAAGTGTGTCGAGTGGAGGTTCCCCGACCACCAACATCTCAGCGAACTGGGGATTATGATATCCTGACCCAAAAACGCTAAACCCCACCCATGACGCAAACGCCACAGACAGCGCTGTGAATAACAGACCGGATCCCCAAGAGATTCTCCTCGACCAAAAAAATACCAAAACCACCGGCAAGACCATTCCGGTTGCCCGTAACAATGGCTCAATGTCAAATGACACAAACCTTGCCAAGATTCCCAACATGGTCACAACCGACAATGCGCAAAGGTATATCACCGCATCCGGAATTCCGGACTTTATACCCGCTTTGTGGGCCAGTATTCGCCAGACCGCTCCCGAACATGTCAGTAACCAGCTTAAAGACAAACATTTTGTCATTTCTGAAAAATGACGATCGTCAAAATCCAGACGTGAAATATAATATGTCGCGGCCACCCCAGACGAGACTATGAATGAAAAAACCGCTATCGTCACCAGGTCGTCAATATTAATTTGAGAGCTTTGTTTGCCAACCACCTGAATATCCTTCTCCCTGACCCAGTTCAATATATCAAATCCCAACTGAGAGCAGAGCCTTTAGTGATATCAGTCCTGATTCTTCTGCCTACGAGTTCCTTGAGGTGTTTTGGAGCCAGACCGTACGCCGGTCTGATCGAACGAAAATTTTCATGGGAAAGCTCCTGGCCTTTCTGCATGTCTTTCGTGACGTATAGCGAACGCCGAAACACTCTGGATGAATACTCCGATTCTGTTGGACCATAGGAAACAGATCCCAACGACTGCCAGGCTGTCAGCGTTTCCATGACTAGCCTCTCCATCTCATCCGGCTCAAGGGAAAATTCGCTATCGACTCCGTCATCATCCCTGCTCACGGTAAAGTGCTTTTCTATGATGCTTGCCCCCATGGCCGCCGCCGCAACCGCCACACCAATGCCCTTGGTGTGGTCAGATAACCCGACCTCGCAATCGAAAAACTTTCTCATGTGGGAGATGGTTCTTAGATTGGATTCACCAGGCTCTGCAGGATATGCGCTCGAACATTTCAGAAGGGCTATTTGACTGCAACCACTATTTCTCGCAGCTGCTACAGCGTCTTCTATCTCGGCCACTGTTGCCATTCCTGTAGAGATGATCACAGGTTTTCCGGTAGATGCGATTCGTTCAATTAGCGGTATGTCCACGATCTCAAATGATGAGATCTTGTAGCATGGGACATCCAGGGACTCCAGGAAATCCACTGATGATTCGTCAAAAGGGGTGCTGAAGCATTCCAGACCCAGTTCTCCGGCTCGCTTCATTATGGGTTCATGCCATTCCCAAGGTGTGTATGAGCTTTGATACAACTCGTACAAAGAACGTCCATGCCACGGTGATTTGGGATCATTTATTCTAAAGTCCCTGTCACTGAGATTTAGTGTCAATGTGTCTGGAGTATACGTTTGCAGCTTTACGGCATTGACGCCGCAACTGGCCGCTGCGCCGACAGTGGCGAGAGCCCTGGAAAGCGACTGTTCATGATTGGCAGACATCTCCGCAACTATGAAAGGGGGATTATCTGGCGATATTACAAATTCGTTGATATTCATGGCATTCTTTACCACTGATTGTTTTAAACATTTGGAATGACAGATGCGTCAGGACATAGACCGTGCCCGGAGATCGACAGGCTGGGTTCGGTTTCAAAAGCAGCCTGAGACCCACGGCCTTAGTATAGTCTCACGTGAGGTCGTTTATATTAGTCAGCAATTGCTACGAAAACAGTTTTCCCGCCAAACATCCGCTAAGTCTGGTCCACTCTTCGGACAGCAGGCTGAAGCCGTGAACGTGCTGAGGAGACCCGCTTTTTAGGACATGCTCCCGATAAACGGCCTCCAGCGTAAAACCAAATTTCCTGTAGAGTGAGCAGGCTCTTTGGTTGGAGGCTAGTGATTCACAAAACAGTTTTCGCATTCCCAGGACTCTGAAGCACCAATCCAGTGAGAACCATGCCATCACAGATCCGATTCCTCCACTGTGATGAGGCGATATTAAATAGTATCCCCAGAAACATTTCCCGTTTCTTCGGTCTATTGATGTAAAATTAATGAAGGCCTTAGGTCTTCCGGTCTGCTCAAGTATCAGATAACACGAGTCATTGTCATTAAGAGCTTTAATGAGCCACGCCTCATGTTCTGCGACAGTAATTTCATGGTCGGTGTACATCACATCCCTGATGTGCGGCTGGTTACGCCACATAAGGACATTGAAACTGTCTGATTCTTCCAATTTCCTGATCCTGAATTCGGTCTTTTTAAACATCTTCAAGAATCCAGAAGACATTGAGCCACTCTCCGGCATCCTAAACCATCGACCAGTTCCATTCCCGCACAGGACATTTCTCTAAGGCGCCTGGAATTCATCGCCTCAAGCGCTGCCAGATAATCCTCCGGAACGGTCTGGACTGAGAAAGGGATCAACTCGATCGCCCCTTTTTCGGCCAGGCGCGCAGTCAATGATATCTGATTCGAGGCTATGGGCTTAACTATCGCCGGTAATCCGACACAGCATCGTTCCCATGAACTTAGACCACCAGCGCCAATGGACAGATCTGTCTCCACCATGAGTCTGGCCATGGAATCGGCCGGGCAGTGAAATTTCATCTTCGCACTGGATTGGCACATGGCATACCAGTGAGTCGAACAGGGATTGGATAACCCCACCACCACATCTGCAACAACATCTTCCCTGTCGAACATCCTGACTGCGTCCAGCGCCTTGGCGCTTTCACCGCTCTGATCCACTGAGCCGAAAGAAATGAGGA
>CAYNZA010000086.1:0-12522 GCA_964401595.1 uncultured Desulfomonile sp. | reverse complement strand
GAATGATCCAGTCAGTATAGATGAAACACTCCGGCGATTTAGTCGGAGTGTTTTAATCACCAGCCTGATTACCGGTTTACAGCGCTGGTCAAATGGTCGGCCCGGCAAAACCATGAATGGTTGATACCGATCCGGCGATCAGTTTTCCTTTGCTTGACGCCCTGGGTCTCCGTGTAAAATCCATCCAGCCCAACTGGGTGGTCTTCCTGTAAATGATGAATCAAGGCTCTGGGGTAGTTCTATACTGAAGGATGCTATAGCCTGCCCAGGTTTTGTTTTTTCGGAAATCTTCTTCAAAGCGTTCATCAGAAAAGGTTCGTCCGCCCCCCAATTTGGATCAGAGTAATTTATGAGGCTCATTTTGGCGCCGGAATAAAAAAACGCGAGGCTTAGAAATAAGGGCCCTTCTCCCACCGGCGCGTCCCTGTCCTGAATTTCAAACCACGCCACTGGATTGACCAATAGGTTGGTATTGACCGACGCGGAGAAAAATTTTCGGGATGGGATTTTTCTTTGTCCCTGTTTATTGGGTGAGAAAAAGAAAGAAGGTTGAAAATCTCCCTGAACTATGTCGGGGACTCCCAAAGGTAACGCAAGAATAATGACACTTTCTTTGCGGTTCTTCAGATCTGAGAGTCTGTCAACGGTGGCGGTGGGACCCACCCAGACTTCAAAGTTTCTAAAAATGCGTTGCACGCCTATGACTATGTCTGATGGTTTAGGATAAACCGGATTACTCAGGATGAGTTTCTCGATCTTTTCGCTCTCGGTAAGTTTCTTGGTAGGGGTTTTTCTGGGCTGATTCTGTTGAGCCGCTGGTTGTTTGGCTTCATCGTTTGAAATCCAGGGTATTGACTCAAAGACCAACAGACTGTTTTTGGCGATGAGTTGGTTTTCTGTTTTTGCCATGGATCTTGTGAATTTGAGCATGTCCACCGACGGGATCATGGTTATGACCCGATCCTGGCCAAAAGGCCGGTCCTCAGAATCCAGCAGGGCCGGGAACGGGAGATACCAAAGTGATCGATCCGGAATAATAAATATGACCTTTTTTTCTTGGGCGGGGGCTGGCAAACGACCAAGAAGTGAGCGGTAAACTCTTCTGCATGGCTCTTTCCATGCGTGACCCATGAAGGATGATTCACTGCCGAGCATAAATTCGCGCAGCCTGTCCTGGAGTGTGAAAACCCCCTTTTCCAGTTCCTGTCGATTTATCGGCGCCTGATAGTAGATGGCTTCGTCATTTGTTAGCATCCCGACGACCATTCTGTCTGAAAACAGGTTAAAGTCCATTATCAACTCGTGTGGCGCAAGATACTCTCTCTTTATCTCGGCCAGCGATATCGGGAGACTCTTTCTAAGAAAAGAATACTTTGGGGATTTTCTGTGGATCGTTTGTCTGAGATCAATTAGCCGATTTTTTATTTCTTCCTCAGCTTTTCTTCCAGCTGTTGTTTGGGTAGCCCTTTGAAGCTCGTTTAGTTCAATCAGAAATTCGGTTTCCTGCGCCAACAACTCGGGTGGCACATCAAAAGGCTCTATGGGTCCGGCTTTTTTTATGGTCAGATTGCGTCTTGCGAGTCTCCGTTTCTCCATTAAATGAAAAATCAAACCAGAGTCTTCCTCTTTGATTTCTGAATTAACCGGTCCGAGGATTCGGACAAGCATTTCTTCGAAGACCTGAAATCGGGATTCAAGGTCCCGAAGCGGCTGGCTGCCGGCCGGAAGGTCATCCAGGATGGATTCGAAAAGATCCAGGGCGTTTCGGTATTCAAGGATGGAGTTTTCTTTCTCTCCAGCCAGGTATAATTTGCGGGCCTGTTTGACAAGACGATCGAACTTTTCAAACTGACCTGTCGGCTGATCGGCAGTTTGTGTCTGCTGAGCATCACGGTCATGAAAAAGCCATTTGTATTTCTTTTTAGCGTCGTCTTTAGAGGGAGATGTTTCGGTTTTTAACGGTATGTGATTCCGGGAGGCCGGCTCTTCATCCCCTGCGCCACGCATCAAGGGGTGAATGTCTGAATCTCCATCATCAGCGGCCAAATCGGAGGAGTTTGCTATTATTGGGAAGATTGCAGTCAACACCAGAACTACCAGACACCAGGGAATAAGCCTGAACAATTCGGTGCGGCGCCTGCAATCCTGTGAATCACGATCAGAATAATTAAAAGGAATCATGGAGCCCCCTGTTTGACAACTCAAATGCTATAAGTAAGCGTGACGATGATCACTTCTCACTGGGGTAGTTCTTGCCGGCGTGAACCCACCAGTCGTCGTCTTTTTCCTTGAACCACCAGGCAGAGAACTCAGTGTTTAGTACGCTTCGAGCCAATCTCTTGCCATCCTCGGTTCTAAGTCTTTTGACGGCGGCCAAAATCCATTCGCCGGCGTATTTATTCCCCAAATCGCCCAATTCTTTTAACTCCAGGATCATCTCAAGCTGGTCTGCGTCGTTGGCGTAAAGAGATTCGACGGTTTGCCTTTCATTGAATTCTCTGGTTAAGTCCTGAATTTCATCACCGAATGGTAAGCCGCTGGTCATGTCTTTTACCGCCAGATCCTCATCGGCAGTCACATAACGTTTATTGACGTAGTTCAAATCGCCGGTTCGAGCCTCGACCAAATCATGAAACAGGCACATTAACGCAACCCGATCTGTCGATATTGCTCCGTTCATCTTTGCCAGCGTATAGCCTATGACGGCGCATCTTAAACTATGCTCGGCTACTGTCTCCCCACCTGACCCCAGGAACTGGAAACCGGAACGGGGGGTTCTTTTGAGCATTCCTACTTCAAAAAGAAAGTCCGCTATTGCCTTGAGTTCCAAGATTGTACCTCAACAGAATTCTGCAAGAATTGGCCGTATGTAACACGGCCTGGACAAGTTATCAAGAAACTCTTAAATCACGATTTAAGAGTTCCATGCTAAGATGTCTTCATAACGAAGATTTTGTGTCTGTAATCATCAAACGTTACAGGCTGTTTTGATTTTATTGCAAAAAGTAGTAGTTTTGTAAAGTCACGCTTCATGATTCATGATCACCTAAGAAGGGTGCGCAAGGATCAAGCCGACTCTTCAGTCTTGCAACTGAATTCAGGATCCAGAACTTATGGAATTTGTTGAGACTTCGTGTGACATTTGTGGTTCCGTGGAATCAACCGTTCTTTTTGTCAAAGAAGGTTTTGTTCATGTTCGTTGCGGCCTCTGTGGGCTTGTGTATGTCAATCCGAGACTGGTCGATCACCTGGATGGCCAGATTTGCGCAGGCACCGCTGAAATGGGGGATGATTCACTTAGTCCATCTCAGATGAACAGACTAGTGACTGAAATCAAACGGCTTGAAAAATTCAGAAGCTCAAATCAACTTCTTGAAGTTGGTCCCGGTAAAGGCTGGTTTCTGGAGCAGGCTCTGAAGCTTGGGTGGGAAGCCTGGGCAGTCGAAGTGAACATCAAAGCGCTCTCCATGCTTCGAAAAATTGGAATCCGGCATGTTCTTTCAGAGTCCGCCGAGTCTTTCAAGGTTCCTGACGGGCATTTCGACGTAATCAGGATGTGGGATGTCATCGAACATCTTCCATCACCAATGACCGCTTTGCGTCTGTCGCAAAGGGCATTGAGAAACGGAGGCCTGATCCGCCTGTCTACAACAAATTTCGCTTCCTTGTCCAGAATGATAAATGGTCCGGAGTGGGTATACCTCAATGGGGCCGATCACATAACACTTTTTGAACCGGAAACGATTTGCTCTGCCTTGAAGCAAGCGGGTTTCTCACAAATAAAGATAAGAACCCGTTCATTCAATTTGCGAAAAAAACTTTACCACCCGGAAAAAGAATTCAACAACTCTTCTGTCTTTATAAGACCTTTTCGGAAATTGATTGACGAGACCATTCGCTTCACAAAGTTCGGTCATCAGATGATAGTCGAGGCTACAAAGTGATGTGCTGTCGTCTGACTTCTCAAGAAATATTGAGCCTGGCGCTCCATTGATACACCCAAATGTGAAATTTCAAAGCGTCAACGGAATTTAAGCAATTCACAAACAATACTTGGAATTTTTTACACTTATATGATAGACTGACAATTTTGGCGCGCTGTGATATCCGGGTTATCATCTTGGAGTAGGCGGACATCAAGGCCAAAGATAAAATTGGGAGTGGGTGTTAAAGATGGTTTCCAGGCAAGAAGAATCGGCAGCTCCAGCCATGAGAGCAAGAATCCTTGTTGAAGCGCTTCCTTATATCA
Organism: uncultured Desulfomonile sp.; assembly: GCA_964401595.1. GTDB lineage: Bacteria > Desulfobacterota > Desulfomonilia > Desulfomonilales > Desulfomonilaceae > CAITZA01. The sequence goes on along the minus strand of CAYNZA010000086.1, from coordinate 8,273 downwards.
GAAATTTTCGGGGTAAGCGAGTTCTGATAAAGTATGGGGGCAGCGCCATGCTGAACGAGGATCTTAAACGCGATTTCGCGGAAGACATAGCCTTGCTTGGTTTCATAGGTGTCAAGCCAATCATCGTGCATGGTGGCGGTCCTCAAATAGGGGAACTGCTGAAAAAGATCGGAAAAGAGAGCCGTTTCATAAAGGGTTTGCGAGTCACTGATCAGGAAACAATGGATGTGGTTGAAATGGTCCTGGTGGCCAAAGTGAACAAGGATGTAGTTTCACTTATCAATTTCTATGGTGGCAAAGCGGTAGGTCTGTCGGGGCGGGACGGTAAATTGATCCGAGCGAAAAAAGCGCAACCTGCCCGTCTGGCAGGAATAGATGAAGACCTGGGGCTGGTTGGTGAGGTTGAAAGAATAAACCCGGGAGTAATTACCGCCTTGGAGGATCAGGGGTTCATCCCAGTGGTTGCGCCTGTTGGAGCAGGTCCACAGGAAAAGCCTTACAACATAAACGCCGACACAGCGGCTGGGGCTTTGGCTGCGGCTCTGGACGCCGAAAAATTTATTTTGCTTACAGATGTCTCCGGAGTGATCGACAGCAAAAATGAACTGGTGTCCAGCCTTACCGAAGAGCAAGCGGAAACTATGATAAAAAATGGTGAAATTTCCGGTGGAATGATTCCAAAGGTTAAATCTTGTCTTAACGCCATCAGGGGAGGAGTTCCCAAAGCCCACATAATTGATGGGCGAGTGGCTCATGCTCTTCTTCTGGAAATACTGACAGATGAGGGTATAGGAACCGAAATAGTTCGAGACAGGGCGCCCGGGCTTTGAGCCTGCGGTGGCTGATGCTTCTGAAATAGATGACATATGGCGTGTTTTCAGGGCTAATTGACGGACACACACTCAGGATGGTAATTGCTGTAAGCCTGAAACACACCGTGACGCATTGAGTTTTTAATTTGTAATATTTTAAAATGTCTGTTGCCATGGACAGTCCTGTTCTGGCGCAACGATTGAGATGAGGTGAGACTGATGTCTGAATCCAAGGAATTTATTTCTCGTAATCAGGAATGTGTTTTCAACACCTATGGACGATTGCCGATCATGCTCGTTGAAGGCTCCGGAGCGAGAGTGACCGATAGTTGTGGAAAGACGTACCTCGATTTTGTAGCAGGTATAGCGGCCTGTCCCCTTGGACACGGACATTCCGGATTGGCTGAAGCCATTTACGCTCAGGCCAAAAAGCTTATTCACGTCTCAAACCTGTTCCACATTCAACCACAGATCGAATTGGCAAGAATACTTACCGAACATTCTTTTGCCGACAAGGTTTTTTTCTGCAATTCGGGGGCTGAGGCCAATGAAGGGGCCATTAAACTTGCCCGAAAATACTTTCATGATCGTGGTGAAACGGGAAGATATAACATCATCACCATGGAGAACTCTTTTCATGGAAGAACTTTGGCTACTCTTGCGGCCACTGGACAGACGAAATATCGAAAAGGATTTGAACCGGCAGTGGAAGGATTTTCCCATATCCCATTCGGGGATCTGAACGCTCTGTCGGAAGCGATGAATCCGGATGTAGCTGCTGTTTTGTGCGAGCCGATTCAGGGAGAGGGTGGCGTAAGGATGCCGCCTGAGGGTTACCTGGCGGGAATGAGGGATATCTGCGATAAGTCGGGCGCCCTGCTGATGTTTGATGAAGTGCAAACGGGTATGGGGCGGACAGGAAGGCTGTTTGCCTATGAAAATTTTGGGATGACTCCGGATGTGATGACTCTTGCCAAGGGAATTGCGGGAGGTTTTCCGATGGGCGCTTTGTTGGCCAGTGACAAGGTCGCCGGATCCTTTGTTCCGGGAAACCACGCGTCCACTTTTGGGGGCAACCCGCTTGCTTGCGCAGCCGGATTGACAGTCATAAAGGAAATTCTCTCTGACGGATTTCTGGATCATGTGCTCAGGGTTGGGGCATATCTCAAATCGAAGCTGACTGATCTCAAATCCAGACAAAGCGTGATTAGAGAAGTCCGAGGGATAGGCCTGATACAGGGTATTGATCTCTCCATCCCAGGGGGTGACATTGTCTCCACCATGAGGGAACTAGGGGTTTTGGTAAATTGCACAGCCAACACTGTCATACGATTCATTCCACCTCTGATTGTAACCGAACCGGAGATTGATGAAATGATCGTGGCTCTGGACGAGGCGCTAGTGAAGGCTGGAGGTGGCCAGACATGAGAGAAACCAGACATTTTTTAAGTCTTCAGGATTATTCCCGGGAAGAGATCCTTCAACTAATTGATCGCGCTTCCGAACTTAAGAAAGGTTTAATAACCGGTAGTTCAACCAAACCATTGGCAGGCAAGAGTGTGGGCATCATATTCGAGAAACCGTCAACAAGGACAAGGGTTTCATTCCACGTAGGTGTTCTTCAGCTTGGCGGGCACGCCATTCTTATGAATTCCAAAGACATTCAGCTTGGCCGTGGAGAGCCCATCAGGGACACGGCCCGCGTTCTTTCACGCTATCTGGATGCAATTGTAATACGAACTTTTGGGCATGAGAATCTCGAAGAGTTCGCCAAATGGTCTACTGTTCCTATTATAAATGGTCTATCCGACCTGTTGCACCCGTGCCAGATCCTCAGTGATCTTTTGACGGCCCGTGAGGCCGGCCTGGACATTATGACAATGAAAGCCGCCTGGATAGGAGACGGCAATAACATGGCCAACTCATGGATCAACGCCGCCAGGAAGCTAGGTTTCACTTTAAAACTAGCTTGTCCGAAGGGTTACGATCCTCAGATGCCTTTGGACAGTGACAACCTGAATCTAGTTAGAGATCCGTTTGAGGCTGCGGAAGGGTCTGATCTGATTTCAACCGACGTTTGGTCCTCTATGGGCCAGGAGTCGGAAACAGAGATTCGCAGCAGACACTTCAAAGGCTTTCAGGTCAATAAGGAGATCATGTCTCGTGCGGCTAACCCGTGCTATGTTTTACATTGTCTACCAGCGCACAGGGGAGAAGAAATAACGGATGATGTGTTGGAATCTCATCAATCACTGGTTTGGGATCAGGCGGAGAACAGATTGCATGTCCAGAAAGCCATTCTCGAGTTTTTGTTAGGTTGATGGTTGATGTAGTTTTGATCCGAGCGGTATTTTTGGGAACATGAAAGAGGGAATTTCTATCCCTCTTCGAGGATAACAATTTACCAAGGCTTGCGGAATCTGGTTTTTGGGATTGCCGGATCGGAAAGTCTGAGGAGGATAAGTGGGAAATAAAGGTATTAACAAGATAGTGTTGGCGTATTCTGGGGGGCTGGACACATCAGTCATACTCAGATGGCTCATGGACACTTATGAATGCCCTGTTGTAGCATTTGCGGCCGACCTTGGACAAGGAGAGGAACTTGAGCCGCTTCATGAGAAGGCCAGAGCCACTGGGGCGCAATCCCTGACTATCAAGGACCTGCGTGAGGAATTTGTTAGGGATTTTGTGTTCCCCATATTCAGGGCCAATGCTGTCTACGAAAACTCTTATCTCCTTGGGACTTCCATTGCCAGGCCCTGCATCGCAAAGGCTCAAATGGAATTGGCCAAACAGGAAAACGCAGACGCTGTCAGCCATGGCGCAACCGGTAAAGGGAACGACCAGGTGCGCTTTGAACTTACCTATTTGACCATGAATCCTGACATCAAGATCATTGCTCCATGGCGGATCTGGGACATGAAATCACGCTCCGATCTGATCGGCTATGCTGAAAAGAGGGGCATTCCGGTCACGTCTACTGTGGCCAAGCCATACAGCATGGATAGAAACATTCTGCACCTCAGCTTTGAGGGCGGCATTCTGGAAGATCCCTGGTCCGAGCCACCGGAGGACATGTTCATCCTGACCGTGGACCCCGCTAAAGCGCCGGATAAAAAAACAGAGGTAGTCCTGACTTTTGTGAATGGAGATCCGGTAGCGGTGGACGGCGAGCAAATGTCCCCGGCTTCTCTTTTGGCCAAACTCAACACGATTGCCGGCGCAAATGGGATCGGTAGGGTGGACCTGGTTGAAAACAGGTATGTTGGAATGAAGAGCCGAGGTGTTTACGAAACTCCTGGAGGAACCGTAATTCATGCTGCCAGAAGGGCTTTGGAGTCAATCACGCTTGACAGGGAAGTGATCCGCATAAAGGATGAATGGATACCAAGATACGCTTCTCTGGTTTACAACGGCTACTGGTTCGCCCCTGAGCGACTCATGTTGCAAGGGCCGATCGATGAAGCTGCAAAAGCAGTAAACGGAGAAGTCAGACTTAAACTTTATAAAGGGTCTGTCACGGTTACGGGAAGAAGATCGGACAATTCTCTTTATGATTGCAGATTTGCAACTTTCGAAGAGGATCAGGTCTATTCCCAGGCTGACGCTGAAGGATTCATCAAGTTGAATGCTCTGAGACTGAGGATAGGCTCAATGATAAGCACAAACACATGTTTCCCCAATAAATTTTGAGAAACGCCTTTCGGAGAATTCAATGGGCAGTGAATCAACATCGGTTTCATCCAGCGGTGGAGCAGCATCCAAGGGCATTCGAAAAGGACGTTTCGAAACAGGAATGGATCCCTTCTTTGCCAGTTTCAACGCATCCATTTCTTTTGACAAGCGCTTGTTTGTCGAAGACATTGAAGGCAGTATGGCTCACGTCACAATGCTCGGAAGAATGAACATTATTCCAGAGCAGGACGCTGCAACTATACGACAGGGACTGCTGGACACACTGGAAGAATTTATGGCCGGGAAATTCCAGTTCAAAGAAGAACTGGAAGATGTTCATATAAACATAGAGGACGCTCTTAAACAAAAAATAGGGTCAGTAGCTGGAAAGTTGCACACTGCCAGAAGTCGAAATGATCAAATAGCTCTTGATTTGAGATTATACCTCAAGAAAAGCTCGCTTCATGTAATGAAAAATCTGCTTGATCTGATGTCAGCCTTTCTGGGGCAGGCCGAGACGAACATCGAAATGATCATGCCAGGATATACGCATTTACAAAGGGCTCAACCCGTACGCCTGTCCCATCATTTGATGGCTTACTTCCAGATGTTCAGGAGAGACTTTGAACGCTACAGAGGCGCTATGGAACGTATTGATGAAATGCCTTTAGGTTCTGCGGCCCTTGCAGGAACAACCTACAAGACTGATCCGCTGATGGTGGCTGAACTGTTGGGTTTTTCAAAAGTGAGCGCCAATTCTATGGATGCTGTTTCAGATCGGGATTTTGCAGTGGAGTTTGTGTCCAATTCGGCTATGACTATGACGCATCTGTCTCGTTTGGCCGAAGAACTGATCATTTGGTCATCTTCCGAATTCGGATTCTGCGAGCTACCAGACGCATATTGCTCTGGGTCCAGCATAATGCCTCAAAAGAAAAACCCCGACGCCTGTGAACTTGTCAGGGCAAAGACTGGCAGGGTTCTTGGTGATCTCACATCTCTGATGACCACCCTAAAGGGTCTGCCGTTGACATATAACAAAGATTTGCAAGAGGACAAAGAGCCGGTTTTTGACGCGCTGGACACTGTGCTGGGTTCTCTCAAAATAATGGCCTCCCTGGTGTCACAAACGGTTTTTGACAGCGACAGAATGTTTTCCGCTGCTTCCGAACCTTATTTGGCCGCAACTGATTTGGCGGATGACCTTGTAAGATCAGGGTTACCTTTCAGGGATGCTCACGCCAGAGTCGGGGCGCTTATAAGAAATAAAGGCGGGCAATCTGAAATGGCTTTGGACGAGATGAAGCTGGCTACGCCTCAACAGATGGTGGAGGCAAGGACTCAGCCAGGCGCAACGTCAAGAGCTTCGGTTATCAATCAGATCGCCACGGGGCGAAAATTTGTAGCTGATGTTGAGCAGTCAGCCGAATTTCAAAAGCTCGAAAAGGTAATCAAGGGGATACGTTGAAAAACCTGGGGCTCATAATCTGGCCCTTTGTATTAATGGCATTTCTTTTCGGATGCGGATACAAAACCAATCCGAGGCCGGCGACGGCCACCACGCCCGGAGAGATAATTCTGCTCAACGCCTACGCATACCCGGAGAGGATAACCCTTAAATGGAGTGTCCCCGCATTCAATAATGACGGAACACCTTTTCAGGATGTATCAGGGTTCAAGATTTTCAGAGCGTCCAGCACGGTATCTGATGACTGTGAAACCTGTGGAGACAAAAAGGATCTGTTAGCGAACGTGGATTTTCAGAAGCCTACTAATGCAGTGATCAAAGATGGCGAGGTCATCTTTAATGATACGACCGTGAAAACCGGACACGTCTATCATTATTCAGTTAGTCCCTACAACCTCAAGGGACGTGAGGCAAAACCTAGCCCGGATGTCAAAATCATTTTTGACGAAATTCCTCCAGCTCCCCTGCGGCTTAGAGCCAACATGGAGAAAGACAGCGTAAAACTGGAGTGGTCAGTGCCGGAAGGCCATACGAAAAATCTGGCGTACCGGATTTACAGAGGAGCTTCATCTGACAGGGAATCCATGAAACCGGTGGGAGGTTCCGGCACAACTGAAAACACGTATTTAGACAAGGCTATAGACAGGTCCAGCAGCTATTTTTATACGGTTAGGTCGGCCAGAATGAATCAGGGGGTTTCAATAGAATCCCATCCATCAGATGTGATAAATATTGTTATTCCTTCAGTCACGTGGGGCGCACCGGAGAACATCAACACGGCTTCCACCAAAGATGGGATAAGAATCTACTGGAACCCTGTAAAAATAGAAAATGACGAAACAAGATATAATGTTTATAGATCTGTTCAGGGAGGAATCTTCGAAAAGATCAACGCGGAACCGGCACGTAACGCCTGGTTTATAGACCCAAAAGTCGAACGTGGGCGATCCTATCGATATGCCGTGACTGCTTATCCCAGGACAAAGCCTGATGAAGAATCAAACCGTTCAGGTTCTGAATCGATAAAATTTAATCCGTGAGCGTAAATCCAAATGCATTTTTTTGAGTTTCAAGGTGATGACCTTTATTGTGAAAACGTTGCCGTAAAACAGATATGTGAGGCCGTTGGAACCCCCGTTTTTGTCTACAGCCTTAAGACGCTGGAAAGACATTTTAAAGTATTCCAGGAGCCTTTTGTGAATGTGGACCACTTGATCTGCTATTCGATGAAAGCTTGTTCCAATCTGGCAATTCTTAAAATCTTTGCCAACCTCGGCGGGGGAGTCGATATAGTCTCGGGAGGTGAACTGTACAGAGCGCTCAAGGCAGGCGTTGATCCCCGGAAAATAGTATATTCTGGCGTTGGTAAAAAGGATTCCGAGATTGATGAAGCTCTTGACGCCGATATTCTGATGTTCAATGTCGAATCCGAGGGTGAGCTTGAAGCCATAAACCAAAGGGCCATCGGCAAAAACCGAAAAGCACGTATAGCATTGCGGGTGAATCCTGATGTAGATCCCAAAACGCACCCTTACATTTCTACCGGTCTGAAAAGCAACAAATTCGGAATAGACATATCGCGGGCGTTAGGAATATACAAGAAGGCCCAAACAATGCAAGGCCTGGAACCTGTAGGAATTGACTGTCACATTGGAAGTCAGTTGACGGAGATTTCGCCTTTTCAGGAGACCGTTTCAATACTGAAAGATCTTCTCAGGACTCTCAGACAGGAGGGTGTCAACATAAAGTATCTTGATGTCGGAGGAGGCTTGGGCATTCCTTACGATCAGGAAACACCCCCTGCGCCCTCTGCCTACGGAGCGACAATCATAGAAGCGTTGGAGAAGCTGGACGTAAAGATCATACTGGAACCAGGACGTGTAATCGTTGGAAATGCCGGTGTCATGGCTACCAAGGTCTTATATCTTAAAGAAACGGCAGACAAAAATTTTGTTATTGTAGACGCAGCTATGAATGATTTGGTCAGGCCAAGTCTTTACAAAGCTCATCATACGATAATTCCGGTTAAAAAACCGGCAAACACTCTCAAGTCGGAGGTTCTCGTAGCTGACATTGTAGGACCGATTTGCGAGTCTGGAGATTTTCTGGCCAAATCCAGGGAAATTGCTTCTCCTGGAGTTGGTGATTATCTTGCTGCGATGAGCGCCGGGGCTTATGGATTCTCCATGTCATCAAATTATAATTCACGTCCCAGAGCATGCGAGGTTCTTGTTTCTGGTGACAGGTTCCATGTGATTCGACAAAGAGAGACTTATGAAGACTTAACTCGAGGAGAGCATATCCCCGAGGAAATAAAT
>CAYNZA010000085.1:0-12537 GCA_964401595.1 uncultured Desulfomonile sp. | reverse complement strand
AATAAAATTTTCAACATTTCCCAGTTCGGTGAGCCTTCAAGGCTGATTGACGCTTTGCAGTCTGTTCAAACCATCGGGCTGCAGGGTAAAATTCCATTTGTTTTGTGGGATGAATTTGACACCACCCATCAGGGAGCCCAGGCAGGATGGCTCCCATACTTTCTCATGCCCATGCAGGACGCCAAATTTTTCGATGGCTCATACGACATAGCCCTTGGGAAATGTATATTTGTATTCATTGGGGGCACTTTCAGCGGTGAGAACGAGTTCAGGGAATGGGCAATGAATTCGAAAGAAGGCAAACGCCTGAAGGGGATCGATTTTCACAGTCGCCTGGACAGCGCCCTGATGGTTCCTTCAGTCGATTTGCCCGATGACGCCGCTGAAGTGTGGCTTGAAGGTTCCCCGGCCAAGCTTGTCAGAGCGCTCATGATAAGAAACTTCCTGAAGAAATGTCATAAGGTCGGAGCGATAAGTCAAGAACTTCTGGCTTATCTGATTCATGCTCCGCTGCAACACGGAGTCAGAAGCCTGGAGAGAATAATTACTTCCAGCGAACTCGGAAGCGCTTATGTTTTTGAGTCCTATCACCTGCCACCAGCGGATGTGCTACAGATTCACGTTAGGGGCTTAAACCATGAAACTGCCGATCCGGTAAAGGAATTCGTCCACAACCTTTCGGGCTATGACATTCCCGGTGACGCCAACCCTTTGGAGCTAAAATGGAAAAATGAAGTATGACGCAGCTCTGGCTCTCAGTAGGAATATAATCAGGCAAAGAAGATTCTTTCGAGCCAAATCAGGTTTTGTCTGTTGAGGGAACAATCTGAAAATATGTAGCGCTTAAAAAATCTCCGGTTTTCTTTTAATGGCGTTCGTGTGAATGATTTTTACGGGCCTTCCGATTGACATATTTCTTAAATTGCGAGCTTCTACGTTCCTGTGAACCGATCTAGGGTGAATCTGCGTGTCTGCGTCACCCTGGTACAAGTTTAGCTTCCCCTCTTTCCACCCTCTGTAGATGCCTTTAGACACCATCTGCTGTATCTCTGGATTCGCAAATGAGCCGCCTGTCCCATCCCGGGGAGCCTCTTTCAAAACGAGCAGGACAATGAGGGCAAACGGCCCCAGTATCAATCCTGTCAGGAACCACCTAAGAGTGTCCCTTTTCTTGATGGAGGCTATGAAACCGGCCATCAGTGAAAAAAAAGACCAGACCATTAATAAAATAATTAGGTCTAAATTCATATTGTTATCCATTTAAAATAAATAAGATTAACAATTATATCATAAGTAATACTTTATTTTAAATGTTTAATATGCATTAACCACACTCTAATATTTCGAAATCTTGCAAAATTTTGGCCTCGTCAGGATTCGCTTGTAGGTTCAGAACAGAGTAGGTTACAATCGGAGTCATACAGGTAACGGGTTTAAGCCGGAAGCGGTTGAAATTGGACGGTCACTCATCTGGGCAAAACAATCGCAAACCGGAGCGCGTTTTAGCGCCAACAGTTTTGTCATCATTAAAGACCAGAGAAAGAATTTGATGAAACCCCCTGCTGAAATCGCCAAGATAGGCTGGCTAAGAATGTATTCGTTACTGGCTGCATGCTTCTGGACGGCGGCGCTGGCGCTATCACTGGGCGCAAATTGGTATGAACTTCGTTCAGGTCTTTTACACCAGATGAAACCTCATGCCGCTGAGGAGACGGCAAAGGACCTAACTTACAAGACATGGCACGTCCGCCACTGGGGAATAGATGTCCCTATAACAGTAGAAACCAAAGAGGCCCTTGAGGATTATGACTCATCATTAATGGTCACAGCGCTCAGCCATCTGGCCATCTGGCTTATGGGGACAGTTTTTCTTTTCATTGGACATAAGAAACTCGCTGAGAGCCGTCAGAACGAGATTCAATCTCAACTGGAAATCCAAAAAAGTGCTGATGAATCGAATGAATTCATAAAATCCGCGCTCGATTCTCTTGATGCTAGTGTTGCGATTCTGGATGAAGACGGGGTGATACTCCATGTGAATGAACGTTGGCGTCGTTTTCCCAATCAAAACGGTTGGGACACTGAGAATCGCTGCGTGGGAGATAATTACCTGGGAGTATGTGAAACCGCAGAGGGCAAATTTGCCGCAGAAGCCGTCGATGTTGTGAAACTGATCAGGGAACTGATAGATGGCAATAGATCGGAATTTGCACTGGAATACTCCTGTCATTCACCGACTGAGAAAAGGTGGCTCGAAGTTAGAGGCACAACGTTCATGTTCCGGGGGGCTTTGCGCGTGGTCATAGCTCACCAGGATATTACACGACTCAAGACAAGCGAAACGCGTTTCCAGACTTTTGTGGAACTTGCGCCGGTTGGCTTGTGGGCCACAGACGCTTCCGGCTCCAACACCTATGTGAGTCCCAACTGGAGCCTTATTACGGGAATATCGTCCGAGAAAGCTTGCGGACATGGCTGGTCGGAAGGATTACATCCAGAAGACAGGGAAACGACGTATAGAACATGGCAACAGGCCGCTGTGGATGGTAATCAGTACCAGTCATACTTCCGGTTCGTCAGGCCCGATGAAACAACTGTCTGGGTATTATGCCAGGCCCTACCGATTAGCGACGATAACGGCCATATAATCGAATGGCTCGGAACCATAACGGACGTCACGGCGCTCAAGCAGGCCCAGGAGGAACTGAAGGCCAGTCAAGCCAGGCTACTCCATGAACTTGAATTCAAAGACGCAATCAACAGCATATTCAGGGCTCTGATCGATACGGAGCGCTCTCTCGCAGATGTTGCGATGCTTGTGCTGGAAAAGGCGCGAAACCTGACCGATAGTCAACACGGTTATGTCAATGAAACCGATCTGGTGGCAGGTGATCAGGTTTCGCTCACACTCACTCAAATGTTTGGAAAGGAATGCGAAATAAAAGCCCCGGGTCAAGTGAGATTCCCGAGAGGCAAAAATGGACTTTATCCTGGACTTTGGGGGCACTCACTCAACCAACTCAAGCCGTTCTTTACCAATGACCCTTCCGGACATCCCTCATCCAGTGGGTTACCGGCCGGACATGTGCCAATTGAGAGATTCCTTTCCGTGCCTGTCGTCCTGGAAGATCAGCTTCTCGGACAAATCGCATTGTCAAATTCTTCACGGGATTACAATGAAAAAGACCTTGAAACGATAATCAGGTTGGCATCCTATTATGGCATGGGCATACTGAAAAAGAGGGCTCAGGAAACTCAGACAATTCTGAATTCAGCTATAAACAATGCGTCAGAGGGGGTAGTTATTTCCGACGCAAATGGTAGAATAAAGTTCGTAAACCGGGCTTTTGTGGATATAACCGGTTACACGGAACAGGAGGCTTCAGGCAGGACTCACGATTTTCTGAACATGAAGGACGATGGCAACCCGAACCTCATCAAGGATGTTTGGGAGACATTGAGAACAGGATTCGTGTGGCAGGGAATACTTAGGGGAAAGCGCAAAAAAGGGGAAATCTACCATTGCGCTTGTTCCGTCATTCCTGTGTTCAATAAGGACAGAGTTATCTCCAATATCGTGGCCCTCATCCGTGACGTGTCCGCTGAGCTGAAACTCCAGGAGCAACTGCTGCAGTCACAAAAGATGGAAGCGATGGGAACATTGGCAGGTGGTATAGCTCATGATTTCAATAACATAATCTTTGCCATCAACGGTTCTGCCGAGCTTGCAGCGGACATAATACCCGACACTAGTCCGGCGAGGAAATACCTGGACAATATCCTCAAGTCGGCGGACAGGGCTTCGGACATGGTTCGCCAAATCCTCACATTCTCTCGTCAGGACAAGCCTGAGAAACTTCCTTTAAATATTCTTCCCATCGTAAAGGATGGGTTAAAATTCTTAAGAAGCGCAATTCCCACGTCAATCGAAATTGTTCGAAATCTGGATACGGTCATTCCCAAAATAAACGCTGACCCGACTCAAGTTTACCAGGTGTTTATAAACCTGTGCTCAAACGCAGCTCACGCGATGAAAGACATGCAGGGAACGTTGACGGTTTCCCTAAAATGCGTGGAATTTGATGCAGGCTCTCCAACTGAGCGTTTTCCTCAGGGTTCTTGTGATTATGTCGGATTGACCGTTACCGATACAGGCAGAGGTATTCCAGAAAACATCATCGGGCGAATATTTGAGCCTTACTTCACCACCAAGAAACCTGGAGAAGGGACAGGGTTGGGGTTGTCAGTGGTTCACGGCATAGTGGAGAGCCATGGAGGGTCGATCTCCGTTCAAAGCAGCATGGGAGAAGGAACGACCTTTGAGGTGCTTTTCCCGGTGTCGGACTCTTCATGGGAAGAGGAAGATAAATCAAACGAATTTCAGTTGTCCGGAACAGAGAGGATACTCTGGGTGGATGATGAACAGTCCGTTATCGACGTGGGACATGACAGCCTTACCAAGGTAGGTTTTCAGATAACCAGCAGCCTGGATCCACTGGAAGCGCTTGATATTTTCAGACTTGCCCCCGAATCATACGATCTGGTAATCACTGATTTTACCATGCCAAAAATGACAGGACTTGAACTGGCCGCCCAACTCAGGTCCTATCGGCCGGACATTCCCGTTATCCTTTGCACTGGATACTCGGATGTGGCCTCTGACTCCCAGATCATGAAAGCCGGGGTGAAGTCAGTCATTCACAAACCCATCACACGCAACAAACTGGTTCAGGAAATCCGTAAAGTTCTGGATAACCGGAGCAAATGATGAAGGGCTTTCCTGCAAACCATGTAGCGGGAGATTATCAATCCGATCTCCCCGGACCAGGACACGGCTCAAATGAAGTCATTATTGCCCGTCAAGCTATTTCTCATTTAGAGCTTTTCGTATCAGCCGCATCAGATCACTTATGTCAAATGGTTTCCTGATAAAGCCTTTTAGCAGGTTGCTTTGAATTTTCGATGTTTCATCTGATTCGCTGTTACCCGTGGCCACTAATATGAAGGCGTCCGGATCAATTTCAAGAATCTCTGACAAACATCGTCTACCGTCCATTTCGGGCATCATCAGATCAAGAACGACAAGAGCAATCAAGTCCTGCTTTTCCTTGTAAATTTCAATTGCTTCCATGCCGTTGGATGCGGTGATGACTTTGTAACCGAACCGAGATAGCGCTGAGGTCACCAAATCCCTGATGGATTCCTCGTCATCCACCAGGAGGATCGTTTCATTTCCGCCAATGACCGGATCTTCCGAATTCTGGGACTCTTCCCCACTCTCATCTTCTGCCACAGGCAGGAAAATTCTGAACACCGCGCCTGAACCCGGTTCACTGGAACAATTTATGAAACCGGAATGTTGCTTCATGATGGCGTAAGCTGTAGCCAGGCCCAGACCGCTACCTTTACCCGCTTCCTTGGTAGTAAAGAACGGCTCAAAGATTCGCTGTTGGGTCGCATCATCCATTCCATGACCGGAATCACTCACCTTTATAAGAACATAACTCCCGGACTTCACCAATGGATAAATTGAAGAATATGACTTGTCCAGCTCTATGTTGGAGGACTCAATGCTCAATGTTCCACCATCCGGCATAGCATCCCTGGAATTCAGACCGAGGTTCATCAGTATTTGTCCAATTTGGGAAGGATCGGCCACAACTGTTTTTATATCCCCGGACAAGCGTAACTCTATCTTTATGTTCTTGGAGATTGTGTGAAGCAGGAGTTTGTGTATCTGCATAATCTCCCGGTTTATGTCCACTGGACGCAGGGACGGAGGAACATTCCTGCTGAACAAAAGCAGGTTCCTGATCAGTTCATTGCCTCGCTTGCCGGACTCATATACCTTCTCGAGATGTCCAAAGTCCTCTTCATTGATCTGTTTTCGCATCATGACAAATTCAGTGTATCCCAGAATCACCTGAAGAAGGTTGTTGAAATCATGAGCTATGCCTCCGGCAAGGGTTCCAAGAGCCTCCATCTTTTGGGCATGCAGGAATTGTGTTTCCAGTTTCTTGCGGTCCGTAATGTCCCTATTGGAACCTCGCCTCCCGAGTGGTTCTCCCTTGGGTCCTTGCACAGGCTGGCAAACATGATTTAGCCAACGTGTCTCCCCAGCTCGGTCTATGATTCTGAAATCAAGGTTGTACGAGCCAGAATCTCTATGGTTGGTTTCATCATGAAAATGATTCTGCACCAGCGCTGCTTCCTCAGGGTGAATTATCCTTATCATCAGATCGGAATCATTCATGAATTCTCGAGCGGAGTAGCCGGTTATTCGCTCGCAGGAAGGTGAGACATAAATAAATCGTCCTTCCTGATCCAACCAGTACTCCCAGTCGTGAGTGAAATCTGCTACTGTTCTGAATCGAAGCTCACCCTGCTCCAGTTTTTCTTCAGAACGCTTGCGCTCCGTGATGTCGGTGAAAGTCTCTATTATCCCCATCAGCCTGCCGGACTCATCCACAAAGGGTTTAGCCTCTACAATGAGCGCAACCAAACTGCCGTCGGGAAGACGCTTGTCAAATTCATAGAAACAATGCTTTTTCGTATCAATGACCTGGCGCAGCATACATTCAGGCCCATGACACAGCGGCCCTTTCCATACATCATAACATTTGGCTCCCACGATTTCGTCAGAATGTGTTTTAAAAAAGGTTGCAAAACTATCATTTATCTTGGCCATAGTGAAATCATTGTCAATCACGCAAAGAGGAACAGAAACCTCAAAAATCTGTTTCATTTCACTATACATCTGAACAAGCTTCTGTTGAGCGGTCCTTTCCTCAGTCTGATCACGAAAAACCAGGACAACCCCGACAATTTTCCCTTCTACGTTACGGATCGGCGCTCCACTATCAACAATAGGGCGCATGTGTCCGTCTTTTGATATAAGCATTGTGTGGTTGGCTAAACCGACAACTTTTCCTTCAAGCAGTACCCGCTGGACAGGGTTTTCCACAGGTTGACCGGTTTCTTCGTTGACTATGTGAAAAACCAGGTCAAGCGGCTGGTTCCTGCCCATGGACTCTTTCCACCCTGTCAACTCCTCTGCGACAGGGTTCATCAACTTGACCAGTCCGTTTTTGTCCGTGGTGATAACGGCGTCACCGATGCTGTATAGAGTGGTTCTAAACTCTTCCAGAATCTCCAGCCTCTGAGACTCTGCGTTATACATGCTCCTGTAAAGCCTTGCCTGTCTGTTGAAGAACCAGTAGGCCGTGAAACATCCCGTAAGAAGGATGAACATCCCGGAAAAAGCGGTAATGACGACGCCTCGATATGTAGCTTCTTTAAGTATTTCGTCAGAATCTACTTTCGTGACCATGAACCAGGGAGAGTCGGGAATTGGTCTCAAGTCCGCCAGGACATCCTGTTCGCGATAATCCTTTCCTATGAATATGCCTGTTTTCCCGGCAATGGCCTGAGCCGAGGGGAGCTTCAGGTTATCCATGGGTGTTCGAATGGAAAGAGCTTTCTGAGGATTGTGACGAAGTTCGTTAAGAAACAGGACCTGGCCGGAGTCTTCCCCAACGAGCAGGGTTTCCGCCGTTTCGCTCGCAGTCGGCCACATCTGGACCATTGGAAATAATCTGGAAGCCGCGTCACTCCTGTAAACGGCAACGGCTATTACGTTCCCATGGAGATCCATCAAAGGCGCTACGGCCGACATGAAAATGAGTCCGTTGTTGGCCACAAAAAGATCGCTCAACACCGGGACTCCATTATCAAGAGCCTGTTGGAACGCCGCCCTTTCAACAGTAGTTAATGGCTCTGGGCGACCGCTCGTAGACGCTATAAGATTGCCCTTCGTATCTGCCAGGAGAGCTTCGGCGTACCCTAACTGATGCTGTCCAACCATCAGGAAACCAAGGATATCAGGGGGAACAGGGCCAGGCTCATCCTGATTCAGCCATTCGCCCACTGCACGTCTGAACAACGTGCCTGTTGACAGCGACCATACATCGGCTTTCATACCCTTTCTAAACTCATGGATATTTTCTGTCTTGAGCTTTCCGATAGCCGCCAGCTTGTCATATTCCTGCAGTGTGATCCGATTAAGCTCGTAATTGTAATAGGCTGTGGCGCAAAGATAAACTACAAGTATTACCCCCAGCAAAAGCCCTCCCCGCTTCCATAGGTCAGGCCAATGCCGAGTCGCTCTTTTCATATCTTGATTCTCCAGTCAAACCATACTTGATTAACGCTGGATTTATTGAGCTTCAATTTACAAGGGATGTGTTGTCTGAAACTGACGACGAACTCATTCCTTTTCGAAAGCTTGCGCATGGAATGACTTCATAAAACCTGTCGGGACACAGTCTGTCGTCATGTGAGAGAATTCAACCTCAACGATACTACCTGTTTGGTCTAATAGAGTCAATTAGTTATTATACCATTGGCTCTTTTTACCCTGGCGTCACAATAGACATCAAAGCCTTCAACTTAACATGCAATATTGTGCAGCTTTCTTGATCAGGAGTAATCAGTGAAAAGCACGGCACGGCCCATATGTCTAACTTGGAGCTGAAACATTGTAAATATAAAAACAGTATCAGTGGAGCAATTCGGAGAATACTACAGGATAATCGCCGCAACAGTAAGCATGAAACGACCTCAATGGGCAGCTTGAAAGAGTTGTAATCAAGACGACGGACTTCTTTTCTGGTGTTCTTTTGTCGCTGGACAATAGAGAAAAACTTGCAAAAAAAACAAGAAAACAAAAGCCCCGGTAACCGATGATTACCGGGGCTTCATTTTCGTTTTATAACTGGTATGTCAATCGTTAGGTCAGATCAATTTGGCGCCACTTTTTATTGACCCAAACCCAACAATATTAAATACTTATTGGAGCGGGAAACGGGATTTGAACCCGCGACTTCAACCTTGGCAAGGTTGCACTCTACCACTGAGTTATTCCCGCGAAGAAACCTTCTTTTAAACTAGTCGGTCCTTTTTGTCAAGCCCAAAGTTGAAAATGGTTTGACAAAAAATTTTTTGCTGCTGAAAGTTGAATCTGAGGGAATGAAACTGTCCGGCGCAGTCTTGCGTCTGACTGCGCCGGGGCGACACTTGGGAGGGAGGTGTCGGTTTAGGAATGTCCGGTTCTCTGTAGTCTGTCGGCGACCAGAGAAATGGTCGCGTAATTTATCCCCGTCC
Source organism: uncultured Desulfomonile sp. (assembly GCA_964401595.1). Classification (GTDB taxonomy): domain Bacteria; phylum Desulfobacterota; class Desulfomonilia; order Desulfomonilales; family Desulfomonilaceae; genus CAITZA01. The sequence continues at coordinate 3,375 of CAYNZA010000085.1, read as the reverse complement.
TGGCGTGAATCTTGTCAAGGCTTCGAACCAGGATCTTGCCTTCAATTCCAATCTCCTCCAAAATCATGAGTTCAAGATCTGAAACTGCGACGCAATCCTGTAAAACGTCCATTGCTAAACCCCAAAAAACAAGATCAGGCGACAAATGCCTTGCATGATTCGAGCCAGGAAATCCCATGGATATATCTTAATAAAAAGCTCTATATTCAATATGATATAGAAATTTAATAATGTCTTAATTGATCATTTTTTTCTCATAATCTGGTTCTTTTTCATGGTGACAGAGAAAAAACTTATCAGAACCTTGTTCTTCATTTATACCAATGCAACGGAATTTGCGCGTTCCAGAATATGATTGACTGAATTTAATGGCGCATAGTGTGAGTCTTTTGCGCCTAACGAGGGTTGAGGAGGGGACTATGCCAAATCTGTTGAGAAACGCATGGGAGCTTTTCTATCAGACGATTCGCTTCTGGCTTGAGGACCATGTTTCGCGCATGGCAGCAGCGCTGGCCTTTTACACAATTTTTTCCCTGGCCCCGTCTCTGCTCATTGGTTTGAGCGTAGCTGAGACCATAACAGATAGTTCAGCGGCTCAAAGCGAATTAATTACGCAGTTGTCGAGAGTTGTGGGCAAATCGGAAGCCAATTATGTATATGAACTGCTTCAGAGTTCACGCGGGAATTATGTTGGATCGGGACTGTCGCTTTTCGGGGCCGGCGCAGCGATCGTTGCGGCAATGATGGTTTTCAGCGAACTTCAGAGTTCTATGAACAGCATCTGGCATGTCAAACCGGACCAAGGGCTTGGCATTCTGAGGTATCTTTATACCCGGGCCATATCTTTTGTGCTTGTTTTTGCCATTGGAGTCCTGCTGCTTGCCTCGATGATGACCAGTTTCATTCTCTCGGGCGTACAGACATTACTGGCCGAATTCAACATTGTCCAGCCATGGTCCGTAGGAAAGATGAATTCCGTGGTGTCTTTTGCCGTCATACCGATCATGCTGACCCTGGCTTACAAGCTGATACCGCTGAGACGAATCCAGTGGAGAGACGTGTGGTCCGGTGTGCTGGCAGTTTCAATCCTGTTTCTTGCCGGCAAATCGTGCCTCACTTATTATCTTGGCATCAGCAAGTTGCGCACAATATACGGAGCGGCCGGTTCACTGGTAATATTTCTGTTGTGGATTTATTACCTTTCCCAGATATTCTTTTTTGGGGCAGAGATGACAAAGGTATACGCCCACCTGTTTGGGTCAAGAAAGGAGGCTCCCATGAAAACCTGAGTCAAAATGGCTTTGCTCAGTCACAGAACTCCTTTTTCCGTACGCATGTGGTCTTGATCTTCTCTATCAGTTCCCTCATGACGGCAAACACGTTTTCACGTATGTCCCCTGCGAGGGCTACGAACAAGAGGTCATCGCCTACCTCGAAATCACCCTCTAAAGCCTCAATCTCAACCGCCACCATTCCAGGCTGACTCAGCGCCCACAATTTGGCAGCATCAACCGCGCCGGAGTCCACCTTAACGCTCAACTTGCGGACCGTCTTTTCCCCTACCCTCGAAAAATCCCTCACGATGCCATTATGGCACAGGATCATGCCGGCTTTGGAAATGTTCGGTGAGGATTTAATCTTCTTTACAATAGTGTCAAGCGAAATTGATGGAACAGAATTCATAACCCCTCCGGAATTTCCTTATTTTTTTGACATTGACTACCATCTGGCAGTTAATCCTTATCAGAATGTTGTGATAGACTACGCCAAGCCTCAACAGTCAGTCAACCATGGACAGACTCAACACTGTTTTTAGAAGTCCTCACTGTCGAAGCCCTTTTTGGACGTTACGATTCCGGTTTCACGTTCTCTCTGACTACACAGACCCGGGCAGTTCCATGAAAAACACGATCGAGTATTTTCCAGAAATGGATCAGGATCAAAGTTGCCTTGAACTTCCCCAGGACAGGGGCAGTGTTTCCGAACTGGCAAAATTCCAGGCTTTCTATGATCTGGCGGTAGCCATGACCGCCAACAGGAGTCTGGACGAGAATCTTCTTCTTGTAGTCACGACGGCCAAGGACTTGCTTCGGGGCGACGCGTCCTACATAGCTCTGCGCGATGATGGGGATCAGAGCGTCTACATGCACACTGCATGCGGAACTCACACCGAGGCGTTCAAGAAAATACGTGTTCCTTATGGCTCTGGAATCGGTGGCCGTATAGCCAACTCAGGCCGGCCTTACATCGTAGAGGATTATTTCAGGGAGACTGAACCGCTCCTCCACGATGTGGTGCGGGCTGAAGGTCTTGTCTCCGGGGTAGCCGTTCCAATCCAGATAGGTGGGGTTAACCTGGGGGTGTTATACGTCTTCAACAGATCAAAAACCACTTTCAAAAGCTCCGATGTGAATACATTGTCTTTGCTGGGGAACCTGGCTGCCGTAGAAATCAAGAGGGACCAAACCAGGGATGAATTAAGGCGCGCTCGTGATGAACTTGAAGACAGGGTCCGAATCCGTACTGATCAATTGCGTGAGACCAACAGGCAGTTAAAAGTGGAGACAGTTCTTCGCGAGTCGCTGGAGGAAAAGACAGTTGAACTGAAGAGTGCAAACGAGCGTCTTATGCAGGAGATCAGCGAGCGTAAAAAGGCCCAGGAGGCCCTCAGGGATGGTGAGGAGCAGTTCAGGAGACTTTACATTGAATCTGTTCGAGCGCAGGAGCTTTATCGTTCACTTCTGGACTCCTGCGCCGACTCGATTGTAGTTTACGACACAGAAGGTAGAGTAAAATATGTAAGTGACTCATTTACCGAGCTTTTCGGCTGGACACTCGATGAACTGTCAGGCAAACAGATTCATTATGTGCCTGACTCGGAGAAGGAACCAACCATGCGCCAGATTGCCGGGGTGCTTGAGAAAGGTATTCCCGGCAGCGGTTTTGAAACGAAACGGCTCACCAAGGACGGCAGAATCCTGGACACCAGCCTGAGCGCTTCACGTTATCATGACCACGATGGCAGGCCCGCCGGTCTCCTGGTGATTCTGAGAGATATTACGACCAGAAAGCAGGCGGAACAGACGTTAGCTCAATCTGAGAGACAGTTGAGACTGTTGTCTGCCCAGCTTTTGACTGCGCAGGAAAATGAGCGGAAACGTGTAGCCCGGGAATTACATGACGGGATCGGACAACTGCTCACTGCGACAAAGTTCAGGCTGGAAAGTTTGCAAAGACGAAAGGAATTTGCCCACAGCCACATACCCGATGACATGATCTCACCAATTATTAAAGTTATTCAGGATTCGATCGAGGAAGTGCGTAGAATATCCATGGCGCTCAGGCCGTCAATTCTCGACGACCTCGGAATAGGCG
>CAYNZA010000084.1:0-12982 GCA_964401595.1 uncultured Desulfomonile sp. | reverse complement strand
GAGATCTAATCAAAATCATGAAGAGTCCAGCAAATCATTATCTACCATGGCTTTCTGCCACTTTAGCGAACATTCTCATGAGACCTACACATAAAATGAAGATGGATTCAATGTTGAGGTTGTCTTCCGCAGTGCTATCCACAAGAACCTTCAAAAAGGATTCCATGCCATCCTCAGGTCTCCAGTAACATATTAGAATGGGGAGCTTGGGCAGAGGTTTCAAAGCTATGGAAATATCAGCTCCAATTGGTGATGGAACACTACGGCCACTGAAAATCTGAACCATGGTTTCAAATAGATCAGGATTTGAGTCGGCGACATTTTTCAACGGGGTCTCAAATTGTTCTGCAAATAGTTGCCCCCAGGACAGGCCGTCTTTCAGTTCACGAAATGGTATCCATCTGCCGGAAGGATCTTTTCCTGAACAAGAGACCACGTAGTTGAGCAAAGGAACGCTTACCCAGGCATGAACGTGACAGGCAGATACAACCGTGCCATCAGGAAGAACCTGGAAATCCCTGCCAAGTGATTTTACCACCAGGTTCTCCCCTGAAAGTGATCCTCCTACCCGCCCGACACATGAGGGAAAATCCAGATTGGCGACAGCACATCTTAATGGCTCCAGCGCCTTTTGATACTCCTGTTCCATCAATAGCCAGTTTGGAGAATTCCCTTCATATTGGTCTGTCACACTACGATCCAGATGCGGGCATTCTTTAAGACGTCGGTCACCCTTGAATACCGCTGCTGCAAAAGCCAGACAGGCAGGAAAGAGACATTTCCCACAATTAGTTCCCGGCAGGAGCTTGAACACCTCCATGGAATTCCTGATTTGTTTCATGGCGAGCGCTCCTCTGTATCAACCTTCAAAACTACTCATTTGATGATCATTTCCAGCGATTACCTGAGTGAGACAGGTTGCTAAAATAATCGAATGAGAACCTTACTTCTTTTCAAGAAACTCAACTGTGTTCCCATCAGGGTCTTTTACCAAGGCGATCCATATACCAGGCCGAAACTCTGTCTCCGGAAGTACGAATTCTACGCCGGCGCCTTTGAGGTCCAAACATAACCCCGACAGATTTTTGACAACAAAGGTTAGATAACGAAACCCGAGTTGACTTTCCAGGCCTATGGATCCCCGTGGAGGGACCGTCTTGGGCTCAACCAGTTTGACATCGCTTGATCCGAAGCGAAGCCGATGCAATGTTCCAAAGGGAACCGGGATACTTTCTATGAACTCCAGTCCCAGAATTGTACGGTAGAAATTTAAACTGGCCTCAATGTCGCTGACGATTATTCCGAGGTCTATTGAATCTTTTCCTCTTTCCATAGATGTTCCTCCCTGAATGTTTTCAGTTCACGGTAAATTAATTAACCTGAAATAAAATTCCTCCACAAACCCGATCCAGTATCTGACATTACATCGATTTCAGGCAGCGCAATGTCAAGTGGTGTTGGAATGAATTCCCATGCCCTTTAGCCTGGACCTGATTCATCAAGACACTTACGAATCTGTTTTGCCAGGATATTTGCCCCCGGTTCCTTGAGGATTGTCAAATGCGATCCCGGCACAAGGTATCTTTCAACGTTCCTGCTCATTTTTCGCCATAGGTCTTCTAAATCGGGGATGAATCCCTCCTCCATTATATCGCCGACAAAGATTCGGATCGGGCAGGAGAGCAAACCTCTCATATAGTAGTGACTCATTGCATCAGTATTCAGCTTGTAAACCTGTGGCCTGTTCGACAGGACACCTGAATCAAAGTCCAGAGAGAAAGCCGTTTCTATTTTGCCTGACTGAACTTTTTTCAGGTATTGGATTTTATTTCGTAAATAAAACATCCATCCTCTTGGTCCCAGCTTGATCAATCCCTCCAGCTTTTTAAAATAATACGAAGCATTGAACCCGGCCATTCTCGGAAAAGGTGTTTCAATAAGCGCAAGCAATCCGACCTCTTTTCCCATCTCATGAAGCCGGTAGGCCATTTCAGCAGCCACTATCCCTCCGTAACACCAGCCCGCAAGATAATACGGAGGACGAGGCTGAAACGCCATCATCTCATCTACGTAACAGGCGGCCATCTCCTCAACGGTCCTGTGAGCTTTAGAGGGTTCCTTCAGACCAAGAGATTCAAACCCAAAACATGGTTGATCATATCCCAACCTGTTGACAAGGTTTACATACCCCAGCACATCTCCGGGGTTAGAATGAACCAGATACAACGGCGGCCTCACCCCGTGGGGTTGGAGTTCAACCAGGCATTGCCACGTTCCGGTCTCTGATGAAGGTTTAGCAATACTGACGACTTTGGCCTGCCCTTCAATTGTAGGGTTTTGGATAAATTCTGCGGCTGTCAGTCTCAAGCCCGCTCTGTTTACCCGATCAATAATCTCTATACTCATGAGCGAATGGCCGCCCAGATGAAAAAAATTGTCACTTATTCCTATTCGTTCGGATCGAAATACGTCTTTCCAGATATTCAACAGGACTTCTTCTATGGGCGTCCTCGGAAGTTCGACCGTTATCTGCTTCAAGCCTTCCTTTGCATTAATATCTTTCAGGACGTTAACATCTACTTTGCCTCCGGAGGTCATGGGAAATTGTTCCAGCACTATAAAAGCCGATGGAATCATAAATTCCGGAAGTTTGACCTTGAGGTGTTCTACAATTTCAGGCTGTTTTACATGACAACCTTCCTGCAGGACTACATAGGCTTTGATTTGTGCGGACCTGGAATCGCTTTTAGTTGCCATGGTGTAGGCTTCAAGAATGTTAGGAATTGTTTTCAGAGCTGAATCTATTTCCTCCAACTCTACCCTGAAACCTCTTATTTTCACCTGACGGTCGATTCGTCCACAAAACTCGAGTTGTCCGTCCGGGCGGTATCTTGCCCGGTCTCCCGTTCTGTAAATCCTGTCTCTGACAGAATCTCCGAAAGGATCTGTCACGAAACGGTCCCTGGTTTTTTCAGGAAGATTGACATATCCGCGAGCTATGGCCTTGCCTCCTATGCAAAGTTCTCCTGGAACCCCTGTAGGGGTTGGTTTCAGATTTTCGTCCAGGACATAGGTTTTCACGTGCGCAAGCGGTCTTCCGATAGGAATCTGTGGAAAACCGGAATCAATCTCATTGCATCGTGTCAAATCCATGGATGTGGCTACTACGGTAGCCTCGGTAGGTCCATAAGTGTTGATGAGCCTGATGCCGGGATTTGCCCATATTAGCCACGCCCTCAAACGCTCCACGGATGGTTGTTCTCCTCCAATGATAACAGTTTTTAGGGTTCCGGGCAGGCAAAGGGAATTTTCCTCGATGGCCACAGTCAGTTGATGCCAGAATGCCGTGGGAAGATCCAGGATCGTGATCTGGTGATCAGACCATTCTGCAACTAACTCAGACATTGTCTTCAGAGACGTGCTCGATCTAAGCGCCAGTGAGGCTCCTGAACACAGAGCGCAGAATATCTCTTCAACGCTGGCGTCAAAACTGGGTGAGGCAAACTGCTGCATTCGGTCCGAACAAGCTATTCCATAAAGCTTCGACGCAGAATTGGTAAAAACTGCAAGGGCGGCGTGCTCGACAATTACTCCCTTGGGGTTCCCTGTTGATCCGGATGTGTAAATCAGATATGCAGGGTTGGACATGCAGGGTTTTTCAGGAAGATCCTCTCCTGGAAATGACTCTATTTCATTCCAATCCCTGTCCAGGCAAACTATGTGAGGCTTGACGACCAATTCAGAATTGGCCAGTATATTCTGGAGTCGTTGTTCATTGACCTTGTCGGTAAGCACAACGGGGGCCCGAGTATCTCTCAATATGAATTCAATACGTTTTTCCGGGTACTTCGAATCCAGTGGCGCATAGGCCCCTCCTGATTTGAGGATTCCCATTATCCCTATGACCATGAAACTGAAAGGTTCCGTAAAAATAGCCACACATGTTTCAGGTCCAGCCCCGAGGCCAATGAGGGCCCGAGCCAAACGATTGGACTTACTGTTCAAATCCCGATAGGACAATTCCAAAGACAGTCCTGAGTCTCCATGAGGGTCAAACAGGGCTACATTTTCGGGAAATGTCCTGGCCCGCTCTTCAAAAATTTCAACAACAGTCTTTCCGATAGATTCAGCCTTCAGAGGCTGACCACTCCATTCAGAAAGTAATTTTTCTTTCTCCACGGCACTGAGAAATTCAATTTCTGATACTTTACGGTCCGGTCTCGTACAAACCTGGAGAAGCAAGTTTTTGAAATGTTCGAGAATCCTGGAAATTGTAGATTCATTGAATAAGTCGGCGCTGTATTCAAGAACCATTTTGAGCGTGTCCCCAATCTCGTACATCCAGAGCGTGAGGTCGAAGTTGGATCGAAAGGTATCAAGTTCAATCGGCTCACATTCAAGATTTGGCAATTCCAGATCGGGAATCGGTATATTCTGCAACACCATCATGACCTGGAATAAGGGAGTTCGGGACAGGCTTCTTTCAGGTTTGATTTCTTCCAGCACTTTTTCAAAGGGAGCATCCTGGTTGGCAAAGGCTCCCAAGGCGTTGTCTCTAACTCTTTGGATTAATGTTGTGAAAGTTGGATCGTCGCTAAGTTCTGTCCTGATTGCAACCGTATTGACAAAAAAACCTACTATATTTTCAATTTCATATCGATTTCTATTTGCCACAAATGTCCCTACACATATATCTCCCTCAGAGGTATAACGGTAGAGCAATGCCTTAAAACCGGCCATTAATACCATGAAAAATGAAGCATTTTCCCTTGACCCAACTTTTCTGAGTTCGGCGCATACATCAGCGTCCAGAAAAATTGTCCGACTTGAACCTCTGTGACTCTGAATCGCTGGACGTGGAAAATCAGTCGGTAGTTCAAGCGGTTCAGGGATGTTTTTGAATTTGTCTTTCCAGTAGGAAATTTGGGCATGGTAGACCCGGCTGTTCATCCACTCCGTCTGAGCCATAGAATAGTCGGCATATTCGTACGTTGGTGGGATTATCGAGACGGGGTGTCGGTTGACCATATCCGAATAGAGTCGCATCAGATCATTCACGATTATTCCCATGGACCAGCCATCAGAGATTATGTGATGGATGGTGAACACTATAATATGCTCTTGTTCGTTCAATCTTATCAGGAGCCATCTGAAAAGCGGCCCTTTACCCAGATCAAACCCCCGATGGGCCTCTTTATTGCATATGGTAGTGGCTTCAAATTTTCTTCCGGAAGCAGGCAGATCTGTTATGTCAACTACAGGAACCGCAAACCGATCGAGTTGACGAATAATCTGAACAGGGTCAGGCTCACTTTTCTCAAACGTGGTTCTTAGACTTTGGTGACGAGCCGTTATTAAATTGACACTTTCGTTCAATGCCTCTAGGTTGATGGACCCTCGCAACTCATAGGCCACACAAATGTTGTATGCCGGGGTGTTGGGCTCAAGTTGATCCAGGTACCAGATTCTCATCTGTGAACATGACATGGGATATTCAGATAGCCTGTCTGTATGCTTTAGTGAAATGTGAATCGATTCAGGCTGCTCTGATTTCATGGATTGAATGGTTTGGGATAACTGTCGAACGGTGGGCGATCGAAAAATGTCCGACAACGATAGGGCCGTGTCAAATTCATCTCTTATGCGTGAGACCAGTTGGGTTGCAAGTAGTGAATGTCCACCGAGTTCAAAAAAATTGTCGTGGACTCCCGCAGTTTTTATCTTCAATAATTCACTGAAGTAACCGAGCAATGTTGATTCGAGCGAACTTTCCGGCTCCTGGTTTTCGTTATCGTCCGAGTGGATGACGTGCTCACCGGTCGGAACAGGCAAGACCGCTCTGTCAGTTTTGCCATTGGGAGTGTAGGGAATGGTTTTAATTTCGACAAAAGCCGAAGGTATCATGTAATCCGGCAGGTATTTTTTTAAATGATCCCTGATCGAGCGGATAGAAATTGATTGTCCATCACGAATAACAAAGTATGCAACGAGATTTTGTCTTCCGGGCTCATCTTCTCTCAACAGGACTACGGCCTCTCTGACCTGTTTAAGGCCTCGCAGCAATGTTTCAATTTCTCCCAGTTCAACTCTGAATCCTCTTATTTTGACCTGGAAATCCCTGCGTCCAATGAATTCAAGGTTTCCATCCTCGTGAAGTCGGACCAGATCTCCCGTCCTGTAAAGCCTGGCGCCGGGGTCTTGGGAGAAGTGATCTCTTACGAAACGGGCCTGAGTGAGGTCAACTCTGTTTAGATACCCTTGGGCCAGCCCCAAACCACCGATGAACAACTCACCCACTGAACCCCTTGCCGCCAAATTACCTTCTTCGTCCAAGATTCTGAGGACTGTGTTCTGGACTGGTTTTCCAATCGGTGTGTTTTCATGAGCCTCATTGGCAGGACTGACGGAGTAAAGCGTCGAGCAAATGGTGGTTTCGGTAGGGCCGTAACCATTGATGATGTGAACGGACGGCATTGACCCGTCTATGGCCAGCAGAGTCCTCTCCGGTATTGGCTCCACACCCACCAGTAACCGTCTTAGAGTGCCTTTGCCAGGATTTCTGGTTGCCCAGGAATCCAGGTCAGATACCATAAAAGGCGGAAGGTAGGCGCTGGTGACATTGTTACTATAAATCCAGGCCATCAAATCAGGGCCGCTTGACCTTACAGATTCGGGCGCCACAATTAATGTGGCCCCCTCGATCAATGGAGAAAAAATTTCGTAGACTGAAACATCAAAATTGAGGCTGGTCCACCAACTACAAACGTCACCGTGTCCTATCGACTGACGATTCTGAAAATCGGACAGAAGATTCAGGACAGATTTATGAAAACAACAGACTCCTTTGGGCTTACCCGTAGATCCTGATGTAAAAATTACATACGCCAGTGATTCGTGATCATAGTCTTTTCGCAGAGACCGCTCATTATGTGTCAATTCCAGGCAATCATCGACACATAATGTCAGGACGCCGTGATCTTCGAATAACTGTTTCAGATTCGATGTGGTTATTACTGTTGGCGCTTTTGTATCAGCCAGCATGTCATGGAGGCGGTCTCTGGGGTGACTGGGATCCAGAGGAACGTATGCGCACCCTGCCTTGAGTATGGAAAGCAGACCGATAACGACCAGGGCGGATCGTTCCATGGATATGCCCACAAAATTACTCTTTCCTTCTGTGAGTGCGGAAATTTTGCCGGCCAGAAAATTGGACAGTTTTTCGACTTCTTCATAGGTATATTTCTCGTTACCAGAAACAACGGCAAGCGTTTTCGGAAATTTGCCGGCTTTTTCTGAAAACCTTTCATGAATCGTCAAATTACTATCCTGTGTTACCAAAGGACCATAAATGTTGGAACCGTCAAAATCATGACCAGAAGACTGACTCAATTCGGGTTTCTCAATTTCCTGCTGCGACATCTGACCCCCTGAGGGTTGCGGTTTGACCAAAGGTTGGTTGTGACCATGCCCAAACTGTGATCTCGTTCCATCTGGACATTCTTGTTGACGCAAGCTAGCCTGTCAGCTTTATCTAGAGCACATAACATCTCAGATTGAAAGAGAATATTTTGGACAGATGACGTAACAACCCGCAAGAGGAGGTGGCGCCCACCCAGAACTCAACATGCTAATATATCGTTGTTTTTACAAAAAAAATGTCAAAGTCACGACGAGGACTGAAATAGGTTGGTGTCATTGTTGGATGTCCTGATTGCGGTCTCGGCAGTGTTCAAAATTCGTATCATGTTTAAAAAATATTCTAGCTCTTGAATATAAGCTAATGATGTGGTTAATATTAAATCAAAATATGAGTCTGGAAACAGGCAGGATCTTCTAAAAAGGGGACAAACATGGGAAGACTAATGCTCTTGTTTACCGTAACAGTGACAGGAATCTTGCTGCTTACTACGGTATCGATGTGGTCTATGCCGAGCACTGTGACAGCCCAGATGAATCCGTTTCAGCAGCAGTGGCGAGATCAGGAGCAGGCTCGACAAATGCATGAACGTCAGCAGTGGTTGCAGTGGCAACAGCAGGAACAGGCGCGCCAGATGTCCGAACGCCAAAACTATCTTCAGTGGCAACAGCAGGAAAAAGTTCGCCAGATGTTTCAATGATTGTGGCACAAAGCCGCGAGGCTCACACTGTATTACGATGCAACTTGCCTGTTGTAGTTTTGACTGTGAGGCTCAGGTGAGTTCAGGGTCCGTCATGACCTCCAGCAACGCGGGACCGTCATGAGCTGCAACTCTCTCAATCGCCTCATCCAGGCTTTCAGCAGAGGAGACCCGAATCCCGAGCGCTCCGCAGTTTTCAGCGTATTTTGAGAAATCAGGGTTTTGAAGCGACGTAGACCACACCATGCGCCCTTCCAGCCTCTGCTCCAGGCTTATTTTTCCAAGTTCCTGATTGTTGAGCAAAATATGTTTGATAGGTAGACGGTATTTAATAGCTGTGTTGAGTTCACCCATATACTGTGCGAATCCACCATCACCCGTCACTGCCCAAATCGGTCTGTGAGGAGTAGCTACCGATGCGCCCAGAGCAGCGGGATAACCATACCCGATAGATCCGAGATATCCCGACATAAGTATTGACTGGGACTTACACTCGAAATATCGCCCGAATGAGTACGTGTTGTTTCCCACATCCAGGGCGATTACGGCGTCAGGTGGTGTAAGAAGATTCATTGACGAAAACACCAATGCCGAACTCAAACCCTTCTCCGATTGTTTGTTCCCTCGTTTGGCTTTCTCCTGTCGCCACTGAGCCCATTGATGGGCCACATCCTGTCTTCTGTCTGCTTTGGGAGTAGCGCTGATCAATTCTGTCATAAACATTTCGACTGTCACGCCGATGTCTCCCCAAACAGGTACGGTTACCGGGTGAAATTTCCCCAGAACCATTGGGTCAAAGTCTACCTGAATAGTAGGTTTATCCTTTAAGATACCGGTGTGCCTGGCAAATGATGCCCCGAGGACAATCAGTAAATCCGCGTCCTTCATGAAACGTCTTGAAATGGGGGTTCCACTGAGCCCTAAAACCCCACAGGCCAGAGGGTGATCATCCGGGATCAGACCTTTGGCCTTGAAAGTTGTTATTACAGGTATGTTGAACTGTTCAGCGAACGTAATGATGGCTGACATTGAGGACCTGGAACCGTATCCGACGATTATTACGGGGCGCAAGGACTGCCGTATCAGCTCGGCAGCTTTATCCAATGATTCCGCAGGAGGGCGAATTGTTGTCGGAGGAATCCTCCCCTCGGGAGTGAGCGGTTGAGCATCTGAAGGGGACGGCAATTCCTGAATCTGGTTGGGAAATATGAGATGAGCTGCTTCCCGTTTCAGGATGGCGTTTTTCATGGCCAGACTCATCAGTTCGGCATAGTTGCTCCCATTGAGCACAGTCTGACTCCAGCATGAGACATCCTTGAATGCGGCGGACAGATCAACTTCCTGAAAAGCGCCCGGGCCCAGGAACTGCAGATCGATTTGCCCTGTGAGCGCAAGAAGGGGGACCCTGTCGAGTTTTGCATCCCATAGACCGGTGATAAGATTGGTCGCTCCAGGTCCTGCAATAGTGAGGCAGGCCGCAGGAATCCCAACCAGTTTTGCGTAAGCTGAAGCAGCGAAGGAGGCGGCTCCTTCATGACGAATTCCGATAAACGCCAGATCCCCCGTTTCGCAGCGTCGACGTATGGCGTCAGCCAAACCCAGATTTGAGTGTCCTACCATACCAAACACATGCCGGACTCCCCAATTGATCATGGTGCTTATCATCAGGTCAGAAACTGTTCTGGAGTTTTGCCCCGTTTCCTGGTTCATAGCTCTTGAGGCGTCCACAGGTTTGTCGGTCGCAGGATTTGCTGAAACAGCCTGAGTCTCTGCTACAGGTTGGAAAACTGATTTGGGGGCTCCGCACACAGGGCATAGCCATTCATCATCAAGTTCCTGGAACTTAAGCTCCTGTCGGTTTTCGTCGTACAGTATGTCACAAACCGTACATTGGTAAATTGCCATGTAACCTCTCAATGCCCGGAAGGTATTTGATCCGGTATTTGATCATGTCCCCCTGCATCCCAACCTGTAAGCAGGTGATTCTACAATATGACGGCATAGTCCATTTCTTTGAGATATGTCAAGGCCGGATGACAAGGTTTCAACACAGCTCGATCAATAAAGAAACGACAATCCAGAGATGCCGGATCAGGCCTGGTATTACCGCGCACTGACCACCGGATTTCTCCCAAGATTCCAGACTATGATGCTTGACGATCCCGGGGAAGGCTCTCCATCTTCACTTGTTGCTTGTTTTAAACAGGATGTAGGAGATTTTTTTGGACCAACAGTCAATTTATCGCTGGATCTATTTGAATTTTGGTACCATCTATTGTGGCAACATACAGTTTTCGCGGAATATTTCCAGCGCCCTCAAAGGATTCGTGGATGTGACAACCTGGTACCCCTATCGCTCCAGATTGCTTGTCCCGGAATGCTGCAGACCGTGACCGACCCCCTCCATAACCGGAAGCTATTCAGTGAATAACTGCCAACTGAGGGGAGATATTGTGGCGTCCTCCACGTATGTGAGAGCAACTGGAGTTTCCTTTTCAGACAGTCCTAAATATCTTGTGCTCGAAGTCATTTTGTGCTTATTAAAACTGTATTCCAATCACGAGTCCGAATTAGCAGGCCGGAGAAATAGGGAATTGATCGAAAAGATTCTCATACTTGTAGTTGATGACAACCCTACTGTTCTACGTAGCACGTGCAAAATTCTTAATAACGCTGGCTATGAAACCATTGAAGCGATGACGGGCAGGGACGCTTTGCGTTTAGCTAAGGACCTCAGGCCGGATTTGGCGCTGCTTGATGTAATGCTTCCAGATATAAACGGCGATGAGGTTTGCCAGCTTATCAAGGCAGATGTCAATTCAGCTCAGACCTATGTCGTGTTGATTTCGAGCATAAGAACGCACCACGAATATCAGGCTTTGGGTTTAGAATTTGGGGCCGATGGCTATATTGCCCGACCGGTATCGAATCGCGAGCTTCTGGCTCGAGTTGAATCCCTGTTGAGGCTCAGGAGAACAGAGAAAAAGCTTCGAGAAAGCCAGGAACAGCTAGCTCTTGCAATTGAAGGTTCCGGAGTTGGCCTATGGGACTGGAGAGTTCAGACAGGCCAAACGATTTTCAATGAACGTTGGGCGCAGATGATTGGCTACACTTTGGAGGAGTTGGCTCCTATTGATATTAATACCTGGAGAAAATTCGCGCATCCTGAGGATCTGCCGAAGTCAGAAGCTTTAATCCAGAAACTCTTTGCATGTCAAACTCAAGCTTACGAATGTGAAGTAAGAATGAAGCATAAGGATGGGCACTGGGTCTGGATACTTGATCGTGGCAAGGTAACCGAATGGGATGAAGCCGGCAAACCACTTCGTATGACGGGAACCCATCTGGACATTTCAGAACGAAAATTTGCCGAATTGGAGTTACTGCGGTACCGCGAAGATCTCGAAGAGATGGTTCGGGAACAAACGGCGGACTTATGTGATAGCGAACTAAAATATCGCACAGTCGCTGACTATACCTATGACTGGGAATACTGGATAGCGCCTGATGGCAACATTCCCTATATGGCTCCGTCATGTGAAAGAATTACAGGGTACAAGGCAGATGAGTTTACAGATGATCCAGGACTGCTCAGGGATATAATACATCCTGAGGACAGGTCTACAGTTGGTGATCACTTCGACATGATTGATTGCCGGGAACCACACACTGTTGACTTTCGTATCGTTACTCGTTCAGGAGATGAGCGCTGGATTGAGCATCGCTGTCAGGCAGTTTTTGACGCTTCTCACAAATGCCTGGGGCGCCGAGTCAGCAATCGTGACATCACTAGCCGTAAGCGGTACGAGGAAGAACTCCGGCGAAGTGAGGAAAAGTTTTCGAAAGTCTTTCATTGTGCCCCCGCCCTCATGACGCTCAGCAATTCAGATGACGCCACTCTTATTGACGTTAACGACGCATTTTGCGAGTCGTCTGGTTTCTCCCGTGAGGAGTGTATTGGAAAAACTTCACTTGAGATAGGCTGGTTGTCTCCGGAGGAACGAAGTCGTTTGGTTGGGGAGTTTAAGGCACACGGAAGTGTCAGAGGCATGGATCTCAAGACCCACACCAGGGACAAGAAAGAGATGGAGTTGCTGTTTAGCGGTGAATTTCTGGAAACCTCGGGTCGTCAATTGCTCCTGGCTACCGCCCTGGATATTACTGAGCGGAAGCGAGTTGAGCAACAACGACAACGTCTGTTCAAAGTTGTTGAACAGGTTTCTGAGGGGATCCTCATTACTGATACAGAGGGGATAATTCAGTATGTCAATCCGGCTGAAGAGATCATTAGCGGTTATAGTAGTTCCGAATTGATAGGCAGAAGCTTCGATGTGTTCCACAGCGACCTCAATAATGAGAATTTTATTGAAGACATGTGGGAGACCATCAGATCCGGAAGATTATGGTCCGGCAAGTTTATCAACCGAAAAAAGGATGGGACTGAATACCATGAACAGAACAATATATCTCCAGTCTACGATGAGTCAGGAAACCTGACAAACTTCGTAGCGATAAAACACGATGTGACCGGACAGCTTGCGCTCGAAAAACAACTTCTGCATTCTCAAAAAATGGAGGCAGTAGGAACACTGGCAAGTGGAATTGCCCATGATTTTAACAACATTCTCCAGGTGGTGCTTGGTCATGCTGAACAGTTGGCTGATGATGATGAAATGCCGTTGCGTCTCAAAGAGCAACTTGGCACATTGACACGTGCCACACTAAACGGGGCCGAGCTGGTAAAAAGGCTTATGCTGTTTAGCAGAAAAGTAGAGACCAACCCAAGGCCACTAGACATTAACGAACAAATTCTTCAAATCAAGAAACTGCTCTATCGTACTATTCATAAGAACATCGAAATTGAA
>CAYNZA010000083.1:0-13271 GCA_964401595.1 uncultured Desulfomonile sp. | reverse complement strand
ACCAGAGGAGTGAAAGAGAGATTTGGACAACTCTTCGCAATTCAGGGAAAGAATCAAAAATCTCTTGAGAGCGCTCAGGCCGGCGATATTGTCGCAGTAGCCAAGCTCAAGGAAACTCTGAGCGGAGACACGCTTTGCGACGAAAAGGCCCCGATCATAATAAGGAAGGCAATTCTTCCCCAAGCGGTCATATCATTTGCCATTGAACCAAAAGCCAAAGGTGACGAGGAAAAAATTACGCAGAGTCTGGCTCGTTTGTCTGAAGAAGACCCAACGCTTTCCATCAAGAGAGATCCTAAGACCAATGAGTTCCTCATCTCAGGCATGGGGCAGGTCCACATTGAAGTTACGATAGAGAAATTGCGTCGAAAATTCGGCGTCGATGTGAATTTGAAAACCCCCAAGGTTCCTTACATGGAAACGATCAAGGGAAAGGCCAAAATTGAAGGCAAACTCAAGAAACAGACCGGAGGACGAGGTCAGTTTGCCGTAGCGTGGCTCGAGCTTGAGCCTCTTTCTCGAGGACAGGGATTTGAATTTGTGGACAAAATTGTTGGAGGAGTCATTCCGCGTCAATATATCCCCGCAGTAGAGAAGGGGGTCATTGAGGCCATGGCGGGCGGCGCACTGGCTGGACATCCGGTAATAGATGTAAGGGTAACTGTCTTTGATGGAAAGTATCACGACGTGGACTCTTCTGAACAAGCCTTCAAGATTGCCGCTTCAAAAGGCTTCAAGAAAGGTGTGTTGCAGTCAAACCCCATTCTGCTGGAGCCGGTGATGAACATGGAAGTGATTGTTCCTGAAGATTGCATGGGCGATGTCATGGGAGACCTCAATTCCCGTAGGGGCCGTATTAGTGGCATGGATGCAAAAGGCGGGAGCCAGGTCATCAAAGCGATGGTCCCGATGGCAGAAGTCCTTAAATATGCCTCTGATCTCACATCCATGACATCTGGAAGAGGCCTGTTTTCAATGGAATTCTCTCATTACGAGGAAGTTCCGGCCCACATCGCCGATAAAATCATAGAAGCATCCGGTAAGCAGGCTGAGGAAGAAGATTGATGACGAGCTTAGTTCAGGATCATTCGAAGAAACACGGATCTATAGTCGCAGTGTGCGTGAGTCCCAAGAAGGGTATGATCAAAACGGAAGTCGAATCCGGAATAATCGAGGAAGGATTCGGTATCAGGGACGACGCACACGGCGGTGACTGGCACAGACAGGTTTCTCTTCTGGCTATTGAAGAAATAGAGAAAATGAACCAAAAGGGTTTTGATGTAAAACCGGGGAGCTTTGCCGAAAATCTGTGCACAAGAGATTTTGAACTGTCAGCCGCTGCTATCGGTAAGAAGATTGTGATAGGTGACCTGATAGTTCTGGAGGTTACTCAGATAGGAAAAGAATGTCACACCCGATGCGCAGTGTACAATAAAATTGGAGACTGCATCATGCCTGAGCAGGGGGTTTTTACCAGGGTGATATCAGGCGGGGTTGTGAGGCCCGGGGATTCAATATCATTTATGTCTGACGAAGTGTGACCTAACGCAGGCCCGCTCAACCTGGACAAGGTTGTGAGTGGGCCTGTGGTTTATCCTGACATGTCAAGCTCGAAGAGCCTGTCTTCCGCCACTGACCGGTTGCTCTGATCGTAAGTTCGCTCTACGAATGTCGCATTCTTCGAGTGGTCAATCAATAATATTGTCGATGACCGCGTTCCATAAGTTTTGCTTTTAATAAAAATAGGCGCCAGCATCCGCTCCCATTCCAAACCAACGCCAGTTTCAGGAAGGGTTTCGTCTTCCGGTTGCGTTTCATCCCTCAGGATTTTAAATAGCCGGTCGATACAAACATCAGTTTTACCCGATAATTCCTCATTCAACGCATTCTTGCCGGTTTTTATTTTTGGCCAGGGAGTGTCGAGCAAATGGTTACTCAGACCATACGTTCCAGCCTGTAGGACTAGTGATGATGTCGGTTTGCTGGACAGATAATACAGATTTCGCATATCTCCAATCAAGAGGTTGAAATCATTGTAGCGGTCGATGTCAGTCTTTATTTTCGCGATATATTTTTCAGCCTTAACATCAGTCCTCAAATATTGACTCACTAGCAATCCTCTGGATATTGCCTGTTCTTTCCTCGTAGACGGGTCACGATAATTTGTTATTGCGGCGAATTTGCCGCCCCTGGTTATGCCCAGCCAAGTTCCACCCTCTTTCAAATCCATACCTGCCAGAATGCCGCTGGAATCTTCCCAGAAATCAGCCACTGCGGTAGGTCTGTCGTAGAACTCATCCCTGTTTGCAACCAGAACCAGACGGTAGAGGGGGTGATTGTCATAAGAAAACAATATCAGACACATGTTGATCCACAAATATTATCTGTGATCGGAATCACTAATTGTAGCAGTATTTTCAGGGCCGTAATGACACATTTCACTCATGGTTTTACAGATGGTCAGATATATAAGCGAATGCCTGCCTGGCAGCTTCCTCTGCCTTGTGTTCGTAGGTATAAAGTTCCACTGTGACAAAACCGTTGTAACCAACCGACCTGATGGCGTCCATAGTGTCAGTAAGGTTTACAGCGCCTTCTCCCAGCATCAGGTGATGATGTTCCCGTGACGCCGCAATATCCTCCATGTGAAAATGGTGAATGTAATCCTTCATGGAATATATAAGCTCGGATGGATTCTCACCAACACAATAAAAGTGACCAATGTCAAAATTTATTCCAAACACTTCAGGATCAAGAAGTTCGTAAAATTCATTAAACTGGCTGCTGTTCTCTATCAAAAGTCCCGGTTCAGGCTCGATCAGGATTCTGACTTTCCGCTCTCTTGCCTTGTTCTCAACCAACCGCAAACCTTCCATAAAAAACCCCAGGGCCTCTTGACGTTCCATGTCTTCCACCGGACCACCAGGCTCCGTCGATATGTTTTTAGCGCCCAATGCTCCTGCCATTTCGATGCATCGTAAGGTGTAATCAACCCGTTTGGATCTCAGGAGAGGGTCCTTCTCTATCCAGGATGGATGGTAGGTGTCTCCATCAGCATGATGCATGAAAGCATTGATGTTGGAGATTTCGAGTCTGTTTTTGTCGAGTTCCCGTCTGAGAGTAACTATGTCCTTATCAGTAAGATTCAAGGGGTAAGCATGGGGGACATCCGCCATTATTTCTATTCCATCATAACCGATGGAAGCCACAATGCGAATGGCGTCAACAAGCGACGTCCTCAAAAATGCATTTGAACTGAAGGCAAATTTCATGTGAACTCATTCCGCCTGGTTAAAATATATTGATTGTTTCAGGATTCCTTCCATTCACCATGAATGAAGGGCTTCAAATAGTCCAGAGACTCTTTGGCAGCGCTGACCGGATCATTGACATGGGTGTAAAGCTCCACACACAGGTAACCATCATAACCTGCTTTGGTCAATGCTTCGAAAATAGAATTGAAAACGATATCACCCGTGCCTGGTATTCTATGGTAGTGCTTCCTGACGCGAATATCTTCTAAATGAACGTGAAATATTCTCGATCCGAGTATTTCGATGACCATGTCAGCATTTTCGCCGAGCACATGGCTGTGACCAACATCCAGATTGGCCCCAAGGTAAGGCGAATTTACCTGATCCAGCAATTCAGCCAGCTCGTCGCAAGATTCGACCAACAGTCCGGGTTCATATTCCACTCCAACTAGCACGCCCATTTTCTCTGCGTATCCGACTAGTTGTTCCAGAGAATCTATCAGCATGACCAGGGATTCTTCGGGATATGTGCCCGAAATTGGTTTGCCTGAAGTGACGCTAATACACTTGGCTCCTAAAAAGTTAGCAATATCAATACATTTTCTAGTGTATTGGATTCTCCATCTCCTGAGATCAGCGTCAGGATTGGCAAGTGACGGCTCAAACAGGGGTTCCCAGAAACTTCTCCCATACCAGCCAATGGCAGTATTCGCGTTAACATTGGAAACGGACAGTCCTGATCTTGCCAGTGACTTTGCAACAGCATCGAGACTTTGTGGAGAGAGGTTGTCCGCATAGAGATGAGGAGCGTCAGCCAGCAATTCGATTCCGGCATAACCTGTCTCAGCTATTTCCCTGATAGCTTCATGGATGGAAAAACGCACAAATGCGTTTGAACTGAATGATAGTTTCAATGAACTGCGCCCCTAGGAATCCTGTTTGTTGGCATGTCTGAGAGCGTAATTATAAAGCATATTCATCTGGGCTGAAAAGCCGTGTTCATCCTCCCCCAATGGGGCTTTGAAATAAGAGGCGAGGTGGGGCATCAACCCTGACTCTCCTCTACGATGGGCAAACTCGGCCAATCTAACCAAATCGAGGACCAGAGGGGCTGCAAGCATGGAGTCAAAGCCTTGCCAAATAAACTGCATGGACATCATTGACCCCAGGAATCCCCTGAAATGTATGAAATCCCAAGCAGTTTTTTGGTCAGCCAAAGATGGGACGTAATTTATGTGAACGCCTGAGTGGGGAGCGTAACCCAAAATCTTCGGCAGTATGGCGTCTTTGGTATTTATCTTGGACTGTCGATTATCAATATTGTCCAACACCCTGCCATCCATGTTTCCCAGAATATTGAATCCCTCCCAACTCATGACCTCAAGATTTCTGGCTTTGAACATTGGCGCCAAGGCAGATTTGACGAGAGTCTCTCCTGTTTTTCCATCATCCCCCATGACAGGAACATTGTTAGTCAGGGCAAGTTCTACCAAGGATGGAAACAAAGCCCCATTCGAAGGGGTAAAGTTTATGTAGGGGCAGTTCGTTTTAATCGCAGAATAGGCGTACAGGGAGCTGGCCCGAAACGCAGAAACCAGATTGTCATCTATAGCTTTCTCCAGGGAATAAACGTCTGCATGGCATTCCTGAAGGGTCAACGGCGGTTCTGTCGATGCCAGGTTAATGACAACTACGTCGTCCAGGTGATTGATTCGCTTGAAATCGTTGATCTGTTGCCGCAGCTGATCAGTGATCTGTCTTAGCGACAGGCCATTTTCTTCAGGAAGCGAGCATAGCTGGGTAATAGCATCGCCGCAATTCATGACGAAGCCGGGGAAAATGTTCGGCTCTATGTCATTCAGGTCAGATTTCAAGGAAGCCAGCAGTCTTGGGTCCAGTCCGCATGGATGTTCAGTCAAAGACTCTGCGGCTATTCCAAGTTTTTCTTTTCGTATGTCGAACCCGAAGAACTGCAATTCGTCCACAGAGACCAAGTCCAACCTGTCAAATGGCTCAGCAGCCGTGGCCATTCCAGTACAATCCTCGAGAGATTTCCTTATCGCCAGGGCGCCTACGATAGTGGTTATCGAAATGGACCCCAACGCTCCTATAAAACAGGCTCCTACGCGTCTTTCCAAATTATGCCGCCTCACATTTATTTGTCCTGTTTTCTAAAGAGGGCCGGGACATATATCCTTACGTCCACATTCCTTGCAATGCCCTCCCATCCACAGGTTATCAAAGTATTCCACAAAGGGTTTGCTTTCTTCAACATTTTCGGCCAGCAGGCCCACCTCGAAATTCCTTTTGTTAGATGCCTTGGCGCCCATTCCAGCGCCGGTCAGATTTGAACTGCCCACTAGCGTGTGAACACCATCGACTATAAAAAGTTTGGCATGTGTTCTGGGACAGAAAAGGAACTCGACACTTGAACTCAAGCGACCTTTTTGATCAATTTTGTCATATCTTTGCCTGAAAGGGCCAGACGGCAACTCAGCATGAATAATTCTTACAGCTACGCCACGGCTGATCATTATGGCCATCATGTCCGGAAAGGATATGAACCTGCTCTTGAACCGAACAAGAGTCATTTTGATATTAGCTGTCGCAATCCACAAGAACTGTCTGGCATTTACCAGAATTGGCTCGGTGAAACGCTCATATATCTGGCGATCAAATAGAGTCTTCAATTTGTCTCTGGCCCTGACACGCTATTCCTTCAAAGGGACTGCCTTTGCCCAGGCGTTACGCGCCTCAAGATCCTTGTCAAGCGCCAACCCGTTCCTGGCCGCCACCAACAATTCCGTTCCGTTGTCCTGCATTACAAGTTTCCATAATGTTACCAGATTCTTGTCGGCAAGAGCTTTCATTACGGTTTCCACTTTCCTGGATTCCTCATCAGCCATTTGACCCGAAGGGTCACGTAGCACTCCTCTGGTGGTTACCCACCCCGGCGCCACGATTCTGTCCATTATTGTCTTTTCGATCATTTTCTCATCCATTTCCGGCTCCGATCAATTTGTTCTTGATTCGACAAACGTTATGCCCACTAGCATGGCGGTCTAAAAAATATTTCATGCGGACAAGGCAAACAGGGCCAATATGGGATAACACACAATACCTAGTCCGCCTCCAGGAAAAATGCCATAAATAAAATAGTCATTTCAGGGAAAATTTCATCAAATTGGCTCAAAAAAGTTTCCCTGCGAAGATGCAAAAAATTTTCTCACTCTTGACTGATTCATCTGTGAGTGAGATTCAATAGTGCCTGGACGAAAGTTTCATGGAGATTCAACATGACATGCGCAGCCATAATAACTGCAGGCGGCTTGGGATTGAGGATGGGAGCCGACAGACCGAAGCAATATCTGGAAGTTTCCGGAATCCCGATACTTGCCCGCACTATTGCTGTTTACGATGGCCATCCATTGATAAACAGCATCGTGGTTACGGTTCCTGAATCTGATCAGTCATATTGTCAGAAGAATATAATAGAAAAATTCAGGTTTATGAAGGTGATAAGTGTGGCGCCCGGTGGTGTCACTCGGCAGGCTTCGGTTTTCAACGGTTTGAAATGGTGTGTCGATTCTGAGATAGTAGCCATTCATGATGGAGTCAGACCGTTTGTTTCCAGGAATGTCATTAGTTCGGCCATAGGATGCGCCCGCGAGATGGGCGCTTGCCTGGCGGCCCTGCCGGTAACAGAAACTCTGAAGAGGCAGGTAGGACGATCCCTTGAGACTATCCCTCGAGATGATCTCTGGCTGGCCAGGACCCCGCAGGTTTTTCAAACCCATCTTATCATGAGAGCGCATGAACTTGCCGTAGAGCGCAATATTGAAGTTACAGATGACGCATCCCTGATGGAATACCTGGACCACGAGGTTGGTATAATCGAAGACAATTTCTACAATCTCAAGATAACATCCAGAGATGACATGATCGTAGCGGAACTGATTGCGCGTGCGCCTGAATTCGCGTTCAGTTCCGGCACATGCGCGCCGGGTTGAGGGGTTACTGCTTGATGCCTAAATTGTCATCGGGTGAATGCTCATTTCCAATCAGTTAAATCTCCGCCGGAGCATTCCAGACATAGCTTGGTAGAGTCATCGGTTATCTTGATAGGGTACTTGCCAGTGAAACAGGCAGTGCAAAATTCTTCAGCAGGTCTTGGCATGGCCCTGAACAGGCCTTCAAGGCTCAAGTAACCCAAAGAATCAGCCTCTATGAAATCGCAGATTTGTTCTACCGATTTTGAAGCAGCTATCAACTCACCTTTGCTCGAGAAATCTATGCCGTAAAAACACGGGTACCTGATGGGTGGACAACTTATTCGCATGTGAATTTCTCTGGCCCCAGCTTCTCTGAGGGCCCTTGTCCGCAGTTTGCTGGTAGTTCCTCTAACAATTGAGTCATCAACCACTACCACGCTTCTTCCATCGAGGATTTCTCTGACGGGGTTCAGTTTCAGGCGGACTCCCAGGTTTCTGATGGCTGGGGAGGGCTGTATGAAGGTTCGGCCAACGTAATGATTTCTGATCACGCCATACTCAAATGGCAAACCACTCCCCTGGGAATATCCCAGCGCAGCGTAATTTCCCGATGCCGGCATAGGCGCGACCAGTTCCGCGTTTTCCGCCGGACACTCGAGGGCCACCTGAAAACCTAGTTCCTTCCTGACCTTGTAAACACCGTGTTCAAATATCATTGAATCCGGCCGAGAAAAATAAATGTACTCAAAGATGCACATGGCAAGATTTTTCCTGCGTGGCCCCTGGATTGAACGCAGTCCGTTGTGATCTGCCATGACGATCTCTCCCGGTTCGACGTCACGGATATATTCAGCCTCAATTATGTCCAAAGCGCAGGTTTCCGAAGCAAAAATGATGGAATCTCCCTTGCGGCCTATGCAAAGAGGCCGAAAACCGAACGGGTCACGAGCGGCAAGTATCCCTCCGGCGGTCAGGAATACAAGCGACCAAGCGCCTTTGAGTTCTTCAAAAACTCTAACCAGTCTTTCTTCCAGGGGCCCTTTTTTGTGAAGAACCAGGTGAGCTATTAGTTCAGAATCAGTAGATGTTTGAAATATGGCCCCTGAAGACTCCAGTTTTCTCCTCAGTTTAGTGATGTTGACTATGTTGCCGTTGTGACCAAGCGCGAACACCCTGTCTATCTGTTCGACCAGAAAGGGTTGAGCGTTTCTCAACAGAGAACTGCCGGTGGTTGAGTATCTGACATGTCCAATACCCATCGATCCTTTTAGCCGTTGTAGAGCGCCTTCCTTGAAAACGTCGGCGACGAGCCCCATACCTTTGTGCGACGCAACTGTCGTCCCATCGCTCACAACTATTCCGGCTGATTCCTGCCCCCTGTGTTGGAGAGCGTAGAGCCCGAGGTAAATGAGCCTGGCTGGATCATCTGATCCGTAAATGGCAAAGATTCCGCATTCTTCTTTTTTGGAAGGTTGATTAAACATGTCAGATACTCACGTTGTTCCCTTGATTCACTGGAGGTAAATTCTATCCTGCCAGTTTAACGTATCTGGAGAATGATTGAAAGATCGTAGTTGTCCAGCCGCATCCCAAAAATATCCTGTGGCGGCATCAATAAATGGTTTCTGGGGAAATTCCGAATAAAAACCGGGCCTGTTTCAGCCTCAACTTAAGTGTAGAGACAATCAACAGCCCGGTTAAGTTACTTCTGGAAGTGATTATCGCCCGAACTTCCTATCTGGGCTGCGGAGATGAAGGAGCACGGTTGACCGCAGCTCCCCAGCCTGCGCGAGGATCCTGTTCCTTGGGGATTTCCACGGGCCTGGGCATTGCTATTGATCCACCCGCCTGACCGGGAGGAGAAGGTTGACTTTGTTCCACCGCCTGTTGCTGAGGTTTTGGCGCAGATTGACGGGCAGTCGCCCTAGGCTTCTGTCGTCGTTGTGGCGGTTGATTCATTTGTTGCTCTTCCTGGTCACCAGATGGAGGATAGTACTGAACCGTAGTCCCGTCTGGTGTAGTGGTGGTAATTCTTACTGCTCCAGCCGGAAGATTTTCATCAAAGCCTTGCGGTTGGGGGTAGGAAGGGGAATATTGACCAGGCCTCAGCTGAGGGACCTGCTGGCCGTACCCCTGCTGTTGAGCGTATCCCGGCTGTGGAGCAGGTGCGCTATACTGCACTGGTGGTGGCCCTTGAGGAGCCTGAGGCTGATTGACGTGCCAATCCGAATACACCCCCTGTTGTGTTGCATAAGGAGGTGTCGGCTGATTGCCATATTGCTGTGGAGGATAGCCTCCCGGCTGTTCATATCCGGGTTGTTGCATGGACTGTTGTCCGCCCGGGTACATGCTCCCGTTCTGATATTGTTGATAATTGAACTGTCCTGGATTGGAGCCGCCGTATAGACCCATTCCACTAGGACCTAAAACTGAGTCCATAAATCCCTGAGCCATGCAAGGCCCGCTTAAAAGCGCCGAAACTAGTATCACCATACTGACTTTTCTGGCCATTAGCGTTCTCCTCAAGTCTATACCGAAAGGCTTACCCGTTAGACAGAAAGAAAGATGTAAACAAGATTCATCTATAATATTTTATACAATTATGAAAGTTATGTCAAGCTGACGCTTGATTTTACGTTTAGTAGTTCAAATGTACTGAAGGTTTGACCAAGTGACGGCAAATACCTACGGGACATGGGATGAAAATGGACCCATCCCGTGGGTATTGCGCTAATCTATGGGGTTTTGAGCTGTTTATCTCGAAATATCTGAGACAATCGCTCTCAGGCATCCAGGAGTTAGAAATACTCTGACATGGTCATGGTAAATGTATCAGTTGATATTCACTGGTTCCCAATCCGATTTCCTCGGCATAATCAAGTTGGTGATTCCAGTCTATTTCCGGGAACAGCGCCCTGAATTTATCCCCTCCGGGTTCGATAGCCGATTCGAGGCATGACATGACATTGCCTGGAGCCTGATTTACCAAATTTACCGAAGCCCTGTCGATAGAGACCAAGTCACTTGATCCCAGGATTCCGATGCTCGGCACTATCGCTCTGTCCGAAAATGGTGTGCAGTCGCACAAGGGCGAAATGTCGGTCAGAAAGTTGATAAAAAGCGCCTTTCCAACTTTGTTTGACAGAACGGCCCTGGCGTATTCCACCATTTTTTCCATGAATATTGGAATGGACTCATTCCACTGAATGGTGATGGCTTCCTGACGACATGTAAGGATGCATTCTGCACATCCGATGCACTTTTTGGGATCTATTTTAGCCTTTTTTGAATCTTCAACTCTTACCATTTTTATGGCTCGACCGCGGCACCAACTCACACATTCACCACATCCAATGCATTTTTTCTGCTTAACCTTCGGAGATATGTTTGAATGCTGGTCAAGTTTACCACTCCTGGATGCGCAGCCCATTCCCACATTCTTTAAAGCTCCTCCAAAACCTGACAACTCATGCCCCTTGAAATGGGACAACACTACCAGGCCATCGGCCTGCTGAATATCTGATGCGATGTGAGCGGTTTTGATATGCCTGGTTCCATCCAGTGGAACCTCAACAGAATTAGAACCCCTTAATCCATCAGCTATCATTAAAGGGGCTCCGGTCACATCTCGGGTAAAGCCATTGTCAAAAGCGGTGTTGAGATGAGACCACGCTTCAGTTCTTGAACCCACGTAAAGAGTGTTTGTATCAGTCAGGAAAGGTCGAGCCCCGATCGATTTGATGCACTCGATTATCTTTCTGGCAAACTGCGGTCTAATGTGGGCAGTGTTCCCGGCCTCACCAAAATGTATCTTGACAGCCACCAGGTCTCTAGGCGCGAAATATTTTTCCGGCTGTAATTTGTTGAAAAGATCAGAAACCTTGGCGGGCACGCTTCTGTTCCAATTCGCCGACATGTCAGTGATGAAAACTTCAGATGCCAAATTATCCTCCCCATCGATGCCCAATCAGCGGATCGATTCTTGATCAAGAGTTCGAAATCAAATTGGGAATAGTATACAACAAAATCCAGTAATGATGGAAATGTCCCAAGAACCAAAATGACCAGCCAATGTTAGCCGGTCATTTTGGTTGATGATGAGGCTGCGACTAGCGAGCTGGTTTCTTGACGAATTTGCACATCAAGACTGCGGATAGTATAAGCGCAGCCGATAGATAAAAGGCTAAATCGTATGAACCTGTATAATCTTTGATGTAACCGGCCACTAGGGGCATGAGGAATCCCAGTCCCCAACCTATGAAGACGAAACCATAATTAGCGCCAAGGTTTTTTGAACCAAAGAAATCTGCGGTAAAAGCCGGCATGAGAGCCAAACCGCCTCCATACTGCCAGTAAGCTACGCCCAGAGCCAGAAAAAGTAATGGGACGCTTTCGAGGCCGATCACAAATGGCGTAACCAGCAGGAATACCGCAGAGAGAAGTCCGTTCACAGTGTAGGCGTTGTTCCTTCCGATCTTGTCGGAGTACATGCCGGTTCCTACTCTACCCATCGCATTGATGGCGCCTCCGAAGGCCGCAATTATCCAGGCGTTCTGGGCGAAGAATTCCAACTTTCCCGCGGTTTTTGCAAGGATAGGGGCCGCGTTTGCTATGACCAGCAACCCGGACTGGGCGCTTCCGAGGAACATGAACACCAAGGCATAGTATTGCCATCGGGACATCATCTCTGGCGGAAGCCATTCAACTGAAGGGGATGCAGGCTGTTTGGAAACAGGCTGGTTTCTCGGACCAGGCGGCACATAGTCCGCCGGAGGCCAACTCAATAGTTGACCGGCGGCCACAACCACCACTGCAAAGAAAATTCCCAAGCCTATGAAACTGGTTGAAATTCCATAGTTATCTATCAAATATTGTGCCAGGGGCGCTATGTAGATGGCCGCTGCACCGTAGCCAGCTACCACGATTCCTGATATGAGCCCTCTCCTGTGAGTTCCGAACCATCTCAAGGCGGCAGGAGTGGGCGCTGCGTATCCTATGCCCATGCCGATACCCCCCAGGACTCCGAATCCCAAAACCAGCCCGAGATACGTCTTGGAAAGACCTGCCACAATGCAGCCGGCAGCCACACAAAGTCCCCCAAGTGTCGCCCCTATTTTAGGTCCGTACGTGTCCTGCAATCTACCGCCCGGAATCATGAAGAAAGCGAAAAACAGCCCACAAATGAAATACGCAAAGGTTCCTTGAGCATCGGTCAGATAGGCCCAGCCGGCGTTAATTCCTGTCATTATTTCGCCTGCGTCCGCTTTTGGTTTATCCACCAGCGCCTTTTTCCATACGCTCCACGCATAGAGAATTCCGAGGCACAAATTTACCGCAGCCCCTGCTATGGTGACCACCCAAGCCCTGGTGGGCTCCTTTGTTAGTTGGGATGTCATTTTCTTACCCGTGCGCTTGTTTCAAGTAAATGATATTTCGGAAAATATCAGATGTTGAAAAAATGGTGTTCAGGCTCAATCCCAACTGGAACGAACCCTCATCCCTGTGAGTTGTTGAACATGTAGCTGATCATATCGTTGTTCTTCTCCACCACTTGGAAAAGCAAACGCCACTAGAATTGCTGCAAGAAACCCCAATGGAATTGAGACAATCCCAGGGTTTTTCAGAGGGAATAAAGGCTGGTCAAGTCCGATCACAGACAGTCCGTCTTTGAGATTTTCATGGTCAATTCGTGCCTTGGCCAATGTAGCCTGTTCTCTCGGGGAGAGGACCTCACCAGAGTTCTGTTTTTTCTCCAGAGTCTTCACTACCGCCAGGGCTTCAGCCGCATCCTGTTTGGGGTAATGCATGTTGGGTGAGACTAGCACGAGAACCAGGCAAACTATGGTTCCCAAAAACAAACCCGCGACGATGCCGGCTGTATTAAATTTTCTCCAAAACAAAGAGAGAATGACTACGGGTAGATTTCCTGAGGCTGCTACAGCAAAGGCCAGTGCCACAAGTTGGGCTACGTTCTGGTTTTCAGCCACAATGCCAATCACTATGGCCCCGGCCCCAACAGCCAAAG
>CAYNZA010000082.1:10218-13310 GCA_964401595.1 uncultured Desulfomonile sp. | reverse complement strand
GGTTGTGCTAAAAGGATAAAAACTGCGGTTTCATTTCCGTTTTCTCCCCCGGCTTCCAGGTTCGGCTGTTGATGTTAACTATTGTCATTTTCGCTTCATTTTGGTAAACTGAATTCTGGATATGTTGGGGAGAGGGTATGAGGGCCTTTATGCAAATCTTTGGGGAATGGCGGAACTTTTAGGGCTTGCCGTTGTCCGACGCAGTAAAGGTGTACTTTCTTTCACAATTCAGGAGGTATGATATGTTTAGGAAGTCGATTCTCGCTCTGGCTGCGGTAGCTCTAGTCGTTGTTGCTATTTCGCCGGTGACTTCGGAGGCGTTTTTTGTCGCCACAGCCAAGAATTTTCGTGGAGCGTTGTATCAGGGGGTTGGACCGACCCCAGGGCACGCTTCTGAAATGGCTATAGTAAAATGTTCCCAGGATTCATTTGCTCCAAGAAGTTGCAGGGTGGTTGGTGTGCGCATGGAATGCCCCCCTCCTGTTTGCGCTCCGAGGAAAACTGCAAAAAAGACGAGTTACAGGACGTCTGCTCCGGCCTCTTACTCCATGGGCAGGCCAATGCAATAGTTGGACGTTTCAACAAAATTTTTTTAGCGCTCGGGTTGACTTAACCCGAGCGTTTGTTATTGGCCCATCTATGCTCAAATATCTCAAATTGTTTCTTGCTGCAGTCATTCTGGCACTGGCCTTTTACGGGCTGTTCAGAGTTCTTTCTGACAGATTGGACCAGACAGACGGCAAGAAGGCAGTCGAAGCCGCCCATCCCTTTGTCCAAGGTGTATCAAGCGCTGCTGGAGAAAAATTAAAGCAAACACTAAAAGAGACACCCGACCCAAAACTGGAAGAGGATTCAGAACTGATATCCAGGAAACTATACCCAATTGTCAAAGGAGCGCTGAAGGGCCAGCTGGAGGCCATAAAAAATGATCCTAACCGTTCAGAGCTACCGGAGACAATTGTTCAGACGGGCAAACAAATAACGGAAAATCTGGTCAAGCCTTTTGCAGAGGGAGTTTCTCAGGGATCTCAATCGGTTCTGCAGGGGGTGGATCGCGGGATAGACGAACTGAGGAAATTTCATGATAAGAACAAGGACATCGTAGAAGGGGTTCAGTCTGGCCTGAAGGCTTTGGGGATTCAACTCGAAAAATCACCATCGACGACCAACCCGGTCAATTTGAACAAGCCTGTGGAAACTGATTCTGTCCCCGGCGGTTCGCTCAAACCATAAATCCAACATCCAGCGCCGCATGTTTGAATGTAATCCCACCAGCCTTAGCTTTACAGGCTTCTCCGTTTAGTTTAGGATTGATACCCGGTACTGTTTCTGGATCAGTGTCGACTTCCAAGATTTGGACAACGAAACTGGACGGAAGATTCAAATCAAGTTTCCAGGCAAGATAAACCAGATGAAATATCTACATGTTACCATAGACCAATTGTTCCCAGAGGAAATAAGGTTTAAAGCATTTCTTACAGCCGGAGAACGTTTGGGTTCTTTTTTCAGGATTATAACGTTTCTTTTCCTTATCACTGTTATTGGTTCAATATCGACATTGTGTTCAGGTCACGCAGACAATTCATGCCCCCCGGTTGCCGGATTTTTGATCCCGAAAAACAGGGAAGGCGTTGTCGAAAAATCTTTGATTGCCGGTTTCTCTTTGTTCTTTAAAGAAAAATCTTCAAGCCCTTCTGAATACTACCTAAAGAAATATTATGACGACACGGAAGAATCATTACTTGAAGCCTTGGCAGAATTGGCGAAAAATCCATGTGTTAAAGCCATTGTTGCGCCTTATGACGTGAAAGGGACTCAACAGGTGGTGGACGCGGCCGCCATTTCCGAACGATTGATTTTTGTTACACATCCATCAGTCAGATTTGTCTCGGGGGAAATATGCCAGCCTAACGTATTCAGAGTAACTCCAAACACTTATGTTTCATCCCAACCTCTTGCCCGCTGGGCGTTTTTGAATCTGGGACACAAGGTCTTCATCGTCAATGAGGATTCTTTGGTAGCCAATGAACAGGCGGATTTTTTCGCGTTGGGCATTGAGAAAATTGGGGGTTCCTTCGGAGACAGATATATAATCAGAAAAGATTCTTTAGGGTTTGAAACCATTTTGGAGAGATTGAGAGAAGTCAAACCCGATTTTGTTTTTGCTGCCCTTTCAGGGGACACCGCAGGCGCTTTTGTGAAGGTCTTCAAGGATTCCGGGATGATGTCAAAAGCTCCATTGGTTGGAGTCGATAGCTTAACTTCATACCCTCTCCCGTTGGAAATGATGGGGGACAATGGTTTTGGCATTAAGACTCTGTCTTCAATCAGAAATCCGTTGAACCTTGCCAAATCGTTGGCTGGCGAAATGACTGAATCTGTAAATCTGGAAATGGCGGCTCAGGGATATGACATCGCTAATGTCTTATTCTCTTGTATTCAGAAAGGCGTATTTTTGGATGGACAAAATCAAAAGCCCAATGAATTCGTCATGAAACTTTCTATTGAAGGTCTTCAGGGGGTTGTCCGTTTTGACGCCAATGGAGACGCGATAATTCCCATGGCAGTGGGACATTGGGAAAGTGATTCTTCCGGCGGATTTAAAAGAATCGTTGATGAACAATTAGAGCCTTGTCGCTCCATTGATTTTGGATGCGGTGGGGTGGGCTTTCCTGATCGTCCAGAGCCTCTCTCTGAAAACTCAAATCAAGGCCTGTGGGAAGAGCATCAGCAATAAAAACTTAAAAAACATTTAATTAACAAAAGAACCTCTTTGCTGACTTAGCCATTGACAAAAACAGGGTTTTTCTGTTATCGTAAACTTAAGCAATTTTTTATGAGGGAAAATTAGTTTCTCCAGGGGGTGAAGGGAGACCTCGAGAAACTCGTATGGAAGGAGTAGTGTATGAAATCGAGACTACTTGTAAGCGTTTTGGTGGTCGGTGTTATGATGGTGGCCATCTCTGCGCCGACATTCGCTGGAGGCCCCGTTTGTAAACCGCCAATGTGCCCGCCGCCAATGTGTGGCCCACAACCCATGTGCGGTCCTCCGCCTTGCCCGCCCCCGTCATGCGAGCCTGGCCCCCTGACCA
>CAYNZA010000082.1:0-10118 GCA_964401595.1 uncultured Desulfomonile sp. | reverse complement strand
ATGTGCGGTCCTCCGCCTTGCCCGCCCCCGTCATGCGAGCCTGGCCCCCTGACCAAGATATTTTCTGGCGCGTTCAATATTGTGACAGGTGTTATTGGGCTGCCGTTCAAAGTCGTTGATAAGTTGATTGACTGCTTTGATTGTTCTCCGCCTGCCTGTGGTCCTAGAATGGCCTGTGGACCTGCCGCAATCGTGCCGCCCGTCGTGTGCGCTCCCATCATCAAGTGCGCCCCTCCTGTGTGTGCGCCTCCGGTTTGCGGTCCGATGCCGGCTTACGGTAGACCCATGCCGTCCAAATCCATGGGCTACGGTAACAGCGCTCCGGTCCGGATGTCCCCGATGTCAAAATCAGCCAAAGGTTCGGACAGCCTTCTTGCAGCCCCAAATGAGGGTGTTTTCGGAAGCGTCTGGTAATCGTTATAATACCTGGTTTTAACCTGAAGCTTTTTAAAGGGATCGTTCTGATCCCTTTTTTGCGTTCTTAAAGAACATTGAGTCTTATCATGTCTCATCTGTCCCAACGTCTTAGTCTGAAAATTCTGTCCTTGGCAAAATTAATATCCTTCATCTTCTCTCCATCTCCGCCCGTTTGAGGACGTGCGTCCGGGTGGTGTATCCTGGCAAGGCGTTTCCATGCTCTGAGAGTTTCCTCTTTGGTGGCGTCCGGAGAGATTTCAAGTACAGCAAAATATTTCTTGATGCTGAATTCAAAAGTGTTTACAGAAGAAGCCCTGTGCCTATGCTCGAATTCTGGTGGCGCCCCGGTTTCTGTTCTCCTTTTTCCTATTTGTTCTTTCCACCTGAGCCACGCCCTGGAGCTAATGATTACCTTCAACAGCTTTATTCGTTCATCAAAATCTTTCTGGGTGATGGGCGAGACACGGCGAAGCGTCTGAAAAAGTTCTTCCACCACAAATAATGATAGTTGTGTGACATGACGAGGAGTTGGATCACAGGGTCCGAGCAGGTGGGCAAGTCTTCTCTTGAAAGCAGTCAGTTCCGGGGCCTCCACCTCAGAATGTTTGTAACAGCGGCCGTCATTGAAAGCAGGCGCCTGGCCGCATTGTTTCAGACCTCCGTTGTTCGGCCCGAACCATTCGTAACCAAGGCATTTGTCCGGATTTATGTCTACTACCCAAAAACCATTTTCGGGATCTTTCACGATCGAACATCGATTCAGGTTTCTGTTAATATGCCTGAACACCCTGTTCAACCTGTAATCAGAAAGACAGGAGGCTTTTGCCAGCACATCTTTCGGAATACCCGGTTGCGCTAGAATCAACCCTAGAATTCTGTCTTCGATATCCATTTACGAACACTGCCTGAAAAATTGCAAAATTCTGGATCCCATTCTTGGGGCGATCCACACAAGATAAGCTTCATCATTTTTGTGATTATTGCAAGCGGCTGGTTCCTAAGGATTAGGAAAAAGGGGATGTCGGGACGGAATTTGGAAGGAAAAAAAGCCCGACTGAACATTTGAGCTGGGAGGGAGGCGATTCAAGGACAGTCGGGCTTTGTAAGTTTTTCCTTGAAGCGCCTTGAGAAATCTTTTTAAAGCGGCGATCCCTCCACGAACCCGCCACTTGTCGTTTATACTACTAGAAGATGAATCCCATTTCGACGTAACCGCCGTCCATGGCTGTGTCAATGCTTTTCGCATCACTGTATTTCTTCTTGTAGGTCAGGTAACGGTAGCCACCCTTCACAAAACCTGACCGACCATTGTCAAATGTCAGTGTATATTTCAAGCCTGCGCTAAAATCGCCACCCTGGGCGTCATTAAGGAAGGCCACTCCAGCTTTAGCCTCGCAAGATAACGTGTTGGACGGTCTTGGAGACTTCAGGCACTTTTCAAATTCAATGCCGGTAAGGAGCATATTGAGGTCGTTGTCGAAGGTTGAGCCACAGCATCCGGGCTGTAACACACTCAAACGCTCGTTCAATCGGACGTAGTCGGCAAAAAGGCCAACTCTGGATGATGGTGTCAGGATCGGGTCATAAACCAGTCCCATTCTCTGGTAAAGCCGCTCCCATTTCGATCTGATGCCCTGACCAGTCGAGAAATTCATTGTCCCGAACTGGAAGAAAGTGTCCGGATTGGTAGAGGCCTCAAAGGATGTTGGCATAATGGAATACTGCATGGACCAACGAGGCTGGAACCGATACTTGGCCGAAATGGTCGGCACTACTGCGTGAGCCGGTAGACCAAGTTGTGAGTTGAAATCCACTCTGGGATCATTACCAAAGCCACCCCAACCCCAGCCGAAATTGGTCGACCAAAGGGTCGCATTTCCTCTTGTTCGGGCAAAAAGAATCTGGGCGTCAATTTCCCAGCCCTTTACCCTGCTCACAGGCAGGCAGCATGGATCCATAATCTGTTTACCAGCCACTCGTGGATCCTGCGCCATCGCCGAATATGGCATATAACCCTGTAACGGTTTCACTTTCGTGATTGGCTTTCCCTTCACCTTGGAAATAATCTGAGGATTGGAATAAGCCGAGGCGTATAGGTCTTCTCTTGAGTCGTTACCGCCCGCCTGCATCAGGGTCCAGGCCATGGCTTGACTTGCGAAGATCATTGACATAATAAATAGACATACCAATAGCATACGTGGCTTCATTAGTTTCATACCCTCCCTCCCAGGAGCAACGATTTGTTAAAACGGGACTTTACAGATAAGAAAAAATATGTCAACAAAAAATAACATAAAAAGTGATATTTAAGTCGATTTTCTAGAAATAAAATTAATTATCATTTTACTAGATCTAAAAAAACTTTTAATAAGTTGTTTTATATAACTGTTTTTATTGTAGAAGTGTATCACAGGCTACGCGTATTTGCGTGCGCGTTGTGAAATGGATATTTTTTGATCGCCCGGAGGGTTATGACATGCCCAAGATGTTCTGATCAGTTTGGAGAGCGGCGAGGGATTGTGTCACAAAATGCTTTAAACATTTGAGTTTGTTAGTATAAGCATTATTGAGATCATGTATAAAAAGATTTTCCATGGGAACCCAAGGGGCCCACACCCTGAAATCAGTCGTCTTGAAAAAGAGGACACAGGGGATATTCAGGGCGGCCGCCAAGTGGGAAGCCCCAGAATCATTACCGATAAAAAAGCAATGATTGCAGATTATTGACACTAGTTCTTTAGGTGATTTATTATAAAAAACCTTTGCAGATATTCTTTCAACGAAGTCAAGGAAATCGTTTTCTTGAAGTAACCAGGTGTCGGATTCGCCCAGAGTGATGTTGAATTCAAAACCTCCTATAGTTTTTAATATGTTACAAGTTTCATAAAAAAGAGTGAGGGGGGCGTTCTTTTGTCTGGAGCCACTTCCTGGGGCAATCCAGACGAGATTGGATATTTTCTTGCTGGTCACATTCTCCAGGTAGGGTTTTCCTGGCGGCACAGGTAGCGACAATCTTTGACACAGTGTTTTTACGATACTGATAGCCGGTTCAGGTTGTGAGGACGCATGGATTGTTCTTATTCCGGCGGATTCCAGGTTTCCAACCGGGGTCTGAAAATTTTTTAGAATGACATAGGCCGTATCGACAGAGAATGAAGGCAAGCGCGAACGGGGCTTGTCATCTTGGAACACCCACATCCAGTCTATGCTTTCAAAAGATTCAACCTTCACATTTGGTGGCATCAGAAATTCGAACTGCTTGGAGCCCAGGAGGATCACTGTTTGCTCCGGATGCTTGTGGCTTATGGCATCGATTATCGGCAGCGTCAGAATTGTGTCACCCAGGGCGCCGGGTCTGACTAAAAGTATGGTCATATAAGCTTCTTGTAACAAAATTTCAGAGAGGCTCACTTTAAATAAAGTGGGGCTCAAATAGTTTCCTTGACAAAGAAGGTGGCGAAGAGTGCGCAAACCGCTGCGCCCACCAAGGCCAATATCATGGCCGAATATGCCTCGGGTGGATAGGCTCCGGTCGCCGTCTTGGCATAACTATCCAGTATGCGACCCATGACTGGTTGAAAAATAGCCCCACCCAGGAACGGGAACAGATTGATGGTTCCGACCGATGTGCCCGCAATCTGTACTGGGAAGAGTTCTTTGGTCGTGGTAAAACCGATCACCACAATTGCGGACGAAGTGACTGAGAACAGGAAAATGAAAAGGTAAAGTAAGACCTCCGGAAGCCCTCTATTGAAAAAATTAAGGAAAAGCATGAGGCATACGAGAGCGGAAGTTGAGATGATGAGCGTTTTTTTTCTGCTTTTCACGACCCTGTTCGAGAAATAACTCAAAAAGGGGCTTCCCAGAATCATTCCAACCGCGATCATGTTCAGGACCGATCCGGCGGCCCCCTTGTCCATGCCGTATGTGTGCATCAGGTATGGTCCTGCCCAAAGGCCTCCAAAACCGAAGAATATTCCCGGAACAAGAAAAAACCAGGCAGCCAGGGGCCAAAAGTATTTTTCGGTTACGACTATTTTTGCGCCTTCCAACAATCCAATCGCCTGGGTTGTTACTGCCGGCCCACCGTCGGAGTTATCTATTTGAGCTATAGAGGGCCATCCCATGTCAGCAGGTCTGTTTCGAACTATGATCCAAACCAGAATGGCCATTAGCAGGGTGATCAGCCCGATCAATTCGAAAGACATCCGCCACCCTATGTGATTCGTCATAAAGGCAAGAGGTGTGGCTGCGGTCAGAGCCCCAATCCCTCCCATTGCATTCATGATGCCCACCATGTAGGCAAACTCACTGGCCCGGAACCATTGTGACAGGACCTTCATGGCTGGAATAAAGACCATGGAGACTCCGAGTCCTACAAAAACACGGGCTAGCACGGCCCCTTCGACGCTCTGGGTCATGCCGAAAGCAAAACTGCCGCAGGCTGCTATGACCAAAAAGATTGTAACCGTTTTTCTTGGCCCGAGAGAATCAGACAACAGACCTGCCGGAAACTGCATGACGGCATAGGGGTAAAAATAGGCCGACGCCAGAAGTCCCATGAAACCGCCGGTCGTTTGAAAGGCCGTTTGCAGGTCGAGTGCCACGACGGCCGGCGACAACCTGTGAAAGTAGACAACTATATATGCAGCAGCCATAATCCAGAAAATGATCCAGCGATAAGCCAAAACCTTCTGAGCCAAGTCTTTTGCCAAGTCTCCCTCCTTAAGTTACCGATTTTTGTTACAGGAGAATGTCCACCTGCCGCTGGCGGATGAACTTCGGACTACCAAAATATGGTAGGAAACGATTCTAACCCCGTTAACCGGCTTCTTGCTGTTGTAGATCCTGGAAGTTTTAATTTTGTGACTTTTTTAACGTATCACGAAAATCTCCTGAAAAACAGATAAATCAAAACATCATTCCGGAATGGGTCCTTTACAACGATAATGATGGCTAATACAGGTCAGGAATCAGGAAAAGCGTTCATCATGTTCTAAGGAGCGATTTTTACATTAGTCATTTTTGACATAACGCAGTGGCATTGATATACTGGTGTTAAATATAAATTGAGTAGTCATCATTCAACAGAGAGTTCCATGTTAAAGCCTTTTCTTCACGCTCTTCCTCCTGAGGAAGTGCGAAAGCTGACCAGAAAATTTGTGTCGCTCGACAGCGAAGCTGTTGACCTTGAAAACAGTTTTTCCAGGGTATTGGCGGATGATGTGCGAGCGGACCATGATTTACCTCAGTTTAATCGGTCTACAATGGATGGATTTGCCGTCCGGTCGATTGACACTTTTGGGGCCAACGAGTCGTCACCGGCATTGTTCAGGCTAGTAGGCGACATAGCCATGGGGCAGGATTACCCTCACAAGCTAAAGAGGGGAGAAACTGTGCGGATCTGGACGGGAGGAGCTTTGCCGCCTAACGCGGACGCCGTGGTGATGCTGGAACATGTAGAAGAGATAGACCAGGATTCGGTGGAAATTCTTAGGGCAGTGGCCCCTTTTGACAATATTGCGAGAAAAGCTGAAGATTTTAAGTTGGGGGAACTGTTGCTGGAAAAAGGCAAGAGGCTGAGGCCTGCTGATGTAGGCATGCTGGCCGCTCTTGGCCGTAGCAGGGTCTTGGTAACCAGAAAACCTCAGGTGGGCATAATAAGTTCCGGCGATGAAATAGTTGCGGTAGATCATACTCCACCACCCGGATGTGTGCGAGACGTTAATCGTCACTCTGTCTCGGCCTCAGTTCGTGACGCCCTGGCAACCCCGATCTGGCTTGGGCTGACACCTGATTCTCTTGGGTCAATCAAGAAACTTTTGACCGAAGGTCTTGAAAAAACGGATATAGTGGTAATATCCGGTGGAAGCTCCATGGGGAGTCGGGATTTTGTCATTGAAGCCATCAGATCCCACGACGATTCAGAGATCATGGTTCACGGTGTGTCCGTTTCTCCCGGAAAACCATTCATTATGGCTAGAATTGGAAGCAAGCCTGTCATAGGTTTGCCAGGTCACCCTGTTTCGGCTCTGGTCTGTTTTGAACAGTTCGTTGTCCCTATAATCAGGCGATTGGAAGGAGAAGATTCAACTGTTCCATTCCTTAAGCCTAAGGTCGAAGCGATCCTGAGTCGTAACGTCGCATCCAAGGAGGGACGGGTGGACTTTGTGAGGGTAAGATTGTACAGGTCGGGGGACGACTGGTTGGCCACACCGACACTCGGAAAGTCGGGCATGGTGTCTTCCATGACCCGGAGTAACGGTTTTTTTCAGATACCTCTGGACTGTGAAGGAATGTACAAAGGCGACAGAGTGGAGGTAATTCTATTTTCTAATTGGGCTGGAGAAGAACTTGAGAAGGAATATCTATTTGGACATGAAACCTCCGCAGGAGGCATTGGAATTGTTCTTGGGGCGTCTCGACCCGAAAAGCTTTCCCGGCTATGAAACCATTCCGGTAAAAGATTCAATTGGTAGAGTCACTTCACAACCCGTTTTTGCACGGCTTTCTTCACCCTGTTTCCATACAGCGGCAATGGACGGTTTTGCGCTTGATTCTGAAGACACTTACGGCGCTGGTCCAGACAACCCGCTCCAGTTGGTGGTGGGGAAGAACGCCTGGCCTGTGAATACCGGTCGACCGGTTCCTCACAACACGAATGCTGTTGTTATGATTGAAAATGTCAATTTTCTTGACGATGATAATTTTGAGATTGAAAAGGCGTTGACCCCTTGGGAGAATGTCAGAAGAGTGGGAGAGGACTTTGTAGCATCTGAGATGATTGTGCCCGGTCATCACAAAATAACGGCTTACGAAGTAGGCGCAATTCTCTCGGCAGGCATTTCGGGGATTGAAGTAATCAGGAGGCCGAAAGTGCTTTTCATCCCTTCTGGTTCCGAACTCATCTCTGCGGACGAGGCTTCGGGGATGGAGCCTCCCGCTGGGGCGGTTATAGAGTTCAACACCGTTATTCTCAGTGGTCTTGCAGAACAAGCCGGCGCTATCGCCGACTGCGCGCCAATTGTGAAGGACGATTATGACTCAATCAAAGCGGCGATCATGGAAGGCGTGGACGCCGACTATAACATGGTGGTCTTAAACGCAGGATCATCGGCAGGAAGTGAAGACTACTCGGCCACTGCCATAAAATCATTGGGGGAAATCCTTGTCCACGGGGTGGCCATGATGCCGGGAAAACCAACTATTTTGGGAATTATAAAAGGCAAACCGGTGATAGGTAATCCCGGTTACCCAGTTTCTGCAGTGCTGTCATTCGAGATGTTCGGATTACCGGTGATTTCCAGGATGTTGGGTGTCAAAGCCCTTTCAAGACCTACAATGTCTGCTGTGGTAGCTAGAAAGATTCCATCAAAGCTGGGGCGTGAGGAATTTTTCCGTGTTAAGCTAGGCAAGGTCGGTGACAAGGTCATAGCCGCTCCACTGCCACGCGGGGCAGGATCAATCACTACGCTTACCCGCGCTGACGGCATTTTGAGGATCCCTTCGAATGTCGAAGGAGTCGATCGAGACGCCACCGTGTCTGTAGAACTGCTGAGGACCCCGGATTCCATCGAGAGGAATCTCGTCATTATCGGCAGTCATGATCTAACGCTGGATGTTCTGGCGGATGAGCTGATCCCTTCCAACATCTTTGTGTCTTCCAGCAATGTGGGAAGCCTCGGTGGCCTTTTAGCAATCAAAAACCGATCATGTCATTTTGCAACTTCACACCTGCTTGACGAGCAAACAGGGGAATATAACTGGTCATATATAAAGAAGTATATCCCGGACATTCCAGTAAAACTGATAAATGCAGTACACCGTGAACAAGGACTAATGGTTCCCAAAGGAAACCCCAAAAACATCAGAGGCTTTCAAGATCTTGTCCGCAAGGATGTGACTTTTATTAATCGTCAAAAAGGAGCAGGCACAAGGGTTCTTCTGGATTATTACCTTCAGCAAATGGATCTGGACCCGGCGGAAATAAAAGGCTATTTACTCGAAGAGTACACTCACACCTCAGTGGCGGTAGCGGTTCTGTCGGGCGTGGCCGATGTAGGCATGGGCGTTATGGCGGCGGCAAAGGCCCTGGGGCTGGACTTTATTCCGGTTGCCACGGAGCAGTACGATCTGGTGATTCCGGAAGAATTCATGGAAGACGAAAAAATAGCGCGCATGCTTGAAGTAATACGAGGCGATTCTTTCAAGAAAAAAGTGTTGGCCTTGGGCGGTTATGGGGTTAAAATGACCGGTAAATTTGTCTAGTATGATCGGCGGCGCTTTTTAAGGGTCGTAAACAAGCTTTATTCATCACGATAGGTATGACATGGACTGGTTAGTGCCGCAGGGGGCAACCCTCAATGTGATCATGTGGGCAACGATAGTCTTGGTGTTTGTGCTTGGCCTGTGGATAGTGATTCTCAACAGAATTAATCCCACCCTTGGAACAATGGACAAACCGGATGTTGTGGCGCTAGCCACCGGAAAATGTGGTGACTCCATGAAAATTTCCCTCAAGTTTGACAAGGACAGGGTCGTGGACGCCAAATATTGGACAAATGGTTGCCGTTCCAGCAATGAATGCGGAGCAGCGGCGACCCGGCTGGCTCTGAACAAAACACCCGAGGAAATAGTGGACATCGACTACAAGGCCATTCATGAAGAGGTTGGCGGGCTGCCGGAAGAGGATTGGCATTGCGCCACACTGGCAGCCGGTGTGCTTCAGGAATCCCTCAGAATCTATATGACGGGTGGTAGTAGAAGTCATGATTCCTGATGACGGTCCGATTTAAAATCTGAAAATGTGTTATTCAGATGAATCGAGGCACAAGGGACGCTGTCACCTCTTGACCTAATGCTTAACTTTTGTTAGGTTTTGACAGGGCATTAAATCCAAATCTATTCTAAGACATCCTGGGCGCGACTTCTACGTTGCCGCCTTTTTTGTTTAGGGTAGTTTTCTATTTTCTGGGCCGTGAGAAAATGGCTGTAAAGCGCTGAGAGGCGTTGACAAAGGGTTAAGGGAGACACAGTGAACATGAGCCTGGCTAGGCGTCCAATATCGGTTGAAGGGCACAGGAAACTCAATGAGGAAATGGACCGCTTGATAAGGATTGAACGCCCTTCGGTGATCAAAGAGATCGAAATTGCTTTAGGACATGGTGATTTGTCGGAAAATGCCGAATACACCTATGCCAAGGAAAAGCAAGCGCTGATAGAAACAAGAATAAGAGACCTTCAGGACCGACTGTCATCCTCTGAGATCA
Organism: uncultured Desulfomonile sp.; assembly: GCA_964401595.1. Classification (GTDB taxonomy): domain Bacteria; phylum Desulfobacterota; class Desulfomonilia; order Desulfomonilales; family Desulfomonilaceae; genus CAITZA01. The sequence continues at coordinate 432 of CAYNZA010000082.1, read as the reverse complement.
TAGATTTAAAAAACCGCGCCATCAGCGACAGAGTCGTCTTTGGATCCACTGTCACAATTGAAGATCTCGACACTGATGAGAGGAAAGTTTACCAGATTCTAGGACAGGATGAGGCCGACATTTCAAAAGGAATATTGTCCGTCGATTCACCGGTTGGTAGAGCCCTGATAGGAAGGGAAACCGGTGATGTCGTAGAAATAAAAACACCAAACGGCATAAGAGAATGCGAAATCATTGCCGTCCAGTGACGCCTCAACCATTTTGACGATGACATGAATATCAGCCAGAAATCCCGAGTATTGATCCTGTGCGATTTTGACGGCACCGTGTCCACCAAGGATACGGTAAATAGGCTCATCAGAACTCATTTGAACGATCCAGAATGGAGATTTCATGTCAAGAGATACCTGAGGGGAGACACCGGCTCCAAAG
>CAYNZA010000081.1:0-13336 GCA_964401595.1 uncultured Desulfomonile sp. | reverse complement strand
GCCCATATTTCCTGTCTCTTTTTCTCTAGGGCCGCCTCATCCAGAGGTTTTTTGGATGACAATTCCAGAATTTCGATGCTCTTCTGAGCCTTTTCAGCTCTGAGGGCTTCCTGTTTTTTCAGGAATTCGGCGCGCATGGCATTCATCTGATCTTTCTGTTGATCGGTCAACTGGATATTCCCAAGCGCCGGACACGCCCCAGCGCCTCCGCCTGCCATCGGACAAGCTCCACAACCACCACCTGGTCCCCATGCAAATACTGTCGTGGAGCCCAACATCGCTATTACCGCAACCAAGCCAACGATCGTCTTAGTAAAACTCATCTGTATTTCTCCTTTTCTTTAGTGGACTCGTCGTCCTTTTTGTCTCTGATATGTATTACCCACGAGCTGAACAAAACCCGCGCTTCATTTTGCGTTTCTGAAAACATTCATGAAATTACCTTCTAAAGCCAAAATTCTCGCTCTTTTGCTTACACTGCCCCAGAAGTCATGATCCTGTTTCCGTATTTTTTTCTGTGCAGAGCGCGCATGGGGGAGTTCTGTCTGCAGTTGTCTTTGAATGCTTTCAGAAGCTGGGGTTTCGCATTAAAACGCCAACGAGATCAGTTTTATCAAAAAGGCCGACTATTCAGATAGACATCTGAACGTTTCCGCCGCCGGCAACAGGGTTAGCCGATTAATTATTGACAGAATAACTAGTGTTTTTTGGGGATTTGGTTTGGGGAAAGCGCTGTCCTGCAGGGTACAGATATGAACAGCGCTGATCATCTTGAGTAAGGTGGGTTTTCCTGTGGTCCTTCCTGAGACATTCTTCCTTTGCCCATTCTGTTTCCGAATCTCATGCCCGGCCCCATACAGGACCTGTTTTTTACATAACTGATCAAGGCGCTTTTCTTGTCGTCCGGCAGTTGAACCAAAGCATTGCTAAGACGAACCAGTGCTTCTCTCTCCATCTGTTCCCTGAGGGCCATCAATTCCTTGATGGTATTTTCGGCTGCTGTCAAATCACCGGGAGTCTTTGCAATCTGGTCTATTAGTTCTGACTGTTTTGCATTAATTAACTGTCTAGTTTCCCGAACGCCGGAGCGCGCTTGTTTAGACCAAACTTTTGATATTTGCCTGTAATCGCTTTCAGTTAGCATCGGACACTCAGCTACCGGGAGTTTTGGAGCGCGCCGTTCAACGAGGTAATGCCAACCAAGCACTCCGGCTACAGTCAAATTGAGGAGCAAAGAAAAAATGAATATTCCCGGGAAAACCATCTTTTTCATTTTAACTGATCCCCTTGAGCGATTTCAGTGAAAATATCGGATAAGTACTCTGTTCCATTCGGAATAATAAGCTCCAAAGAGTTCTCTTCACCTGAATTCATGATTGCCTTGGTCAGAGAATTTCCGGCCATGTTACCCATACCGACGGCCAGCAAAATTACCATTGCGTATACAGGCGCGCTCTTCCAGAATGACACCAGCTTCCGAGGACTCGCTCCTTCGCGTTTACGGGCAATTCTCTCCTTTACAACATTGGCAAGAGCAGAATTGGGAAGGACCATCTGCGCTGAATTCATAATCCGATTCATTTGCTGGGCATTTTCATAAAACGCCGAGCATTCATGACATGTCTGGAGGTGAGCCAACAATTTTTCGGAAGATTCAGGCGGTGATTCCCTGTCAACCATTACCGATAACTGTTTTTGGATTTCTTCACATTTCATCTTCTTTCCCTCCGTACTGTGAATACCGCCATAAAATGCAAAACTCGCGGGAATCTCTCAGTTTTCCATCAGGTCAAGTAATTTTTTCCTACCTCTGAAAATTAGCGATTCGACTGAAGATACAGAAACGGACATTATTTTTGATATTTCCTCATAGCTCAGGTTTTCCTGGCTTTTTAAGAGCAGCGCAGTTTTTTGCCTCTCAGGAATTTTTTTTAACGCTTTTTCCAACTGGCTGAATTTTTGTTTTATTGACATTAGTGTTTCTGCATCCTGTGGTCCGGCGGACATTGGATTGAAACTGAATTCCAAATCTGGCTCATCCTCATCACGATCTCCAAAAAATTGGAGGGCTTTTCTTTTAATTGAAGCCAGAGTGTTGATACTTTGATTTCTTGCGATTGTGAGAGCCCAGGTTTTGAAATTGGCCTTTTCGGAGGAAAAGCTGTCCAGGTTTTTGAAAATCCTGAGGAAAGTTTCCTGAACCACATCCTCCGCCTCTGCGTGAGAACCGGTTATCCCTCTGGCTAACCGGTATATCAACGGCGTATATCTATCTACCAGAGCGTCAAAATATCTTTCAGACCCTTTCAGAGCCTCTTCAAGAATCTGTTCGTCAGTAAGGTTTTCAAATCTGGACATAAAAAATTCTTATGAGGGATTTCATCTCGAGTAAGTAACCAAATTCCATCCATCTTGGTTGAACTACCATCAGGATACAACTTCTCAGCCTTTTTTATCCACTCGTTCTTTGATCGTCTTTTCAAACCCGCGATCCGTTGGAAAGTAAAACCTTTTGCCTACAAGTTTGTCAGGAAGATGTTGCTGCTCCACCTCTGCATCAGGATAATCGTGGGCGTATTTATAACCTTTTCCGTAACCGACATCTTTCATGAACTTCGTGGGCGCATTCCTGATACACATTGGAACCGGCAACGCTCCGGATCTGCTTATCTCAGCTTTCAGGCTCAGATAAGCCGCTTCAAGGCTATTTGATTTGGGAGAGCAGGCAAGATAGACAACAGTTTGCGCCAGAGCAAGCGCGCACTCAGGCATCCCTACGTACTGACAGGACTGAAAAGCGGCCACGGCCATGTTCAGTCCCTGAGGCGCAGCCAAGCCGACGTCCTCACTGGCAAAACGGATCAGACGACGAGCAATGTAAAGCGGGTCCTCCCCGCCCTCGAGCATCCTGGTCATCCAGTAGAGACCTCCATCCGGGTCACTGTCCCTCAACGATTTGTGCAAAGCGCTTATCAGGTTATAGTGCTCTTCTCCGGCATGGTCGTATCGAATGTTTCTGGATTGAGCTGATTCCTGCACACAGTCAAGATCAATCATATTCCGGCCTTGAAGACTTGCATGAGAAGCTGAAACTTCCAGGACATTCAAGGCCATCCTGGCATCTCCATCACTTATTGAGGCTATGTAATCAGCTGCGTTTTCTTCCAGGACGAGATTGGAAGAGCCCAATCCTTTTTGGGAATCATTTATCGCGTTGTTCAATATCGTGAGAAGATTCCCACGGCTTAGCGGCTCCAGAATGAAAACTCTCAGCCGAGAGAGAAGGGCGGAATTAACTTCAAAACTCGGATTCTCGGTGGTTGCGCCGATCAGAATGATTGTGCCTCTTTCCACATGAGGGAGCAGGTAGTCCTGCTGAGCTTTGTTGAATCTGTGTATTTCATCCAGGAATAGAATAGTCCGGATTCCCGAGGTCTTCGCCTCAAAAGCTGCCTCACTCGCAGCCTCACGGATTTCCTTAACCCCCACAGTGACTGCGGAAAAATGCAAAAACTTTGAATTTGAAGTTTCAGCCATGATTTGAGCTAATGTTGTTTTGCCCGTGCCAGGCGGTCCCCAAAACAGCATGGAGAACAGTTGATCTTTCTCTATAGCGGTTCTGAGAGGCTTATCCTTACCTATGATGGACTCCTGGCCCACAAAAGAGCCGAGAGCGTGAGGTCTCATCCTGTCCGCCAGCGGTTTGCCGGCATCAACATTTATGGCATTCGTAAATAGTTCCATGGAGCAGTCTTTACCAATCGGAATATTCTACGAGAAGCCTACATCAAGAAAAAATATCGGGCAAGATCGTTTCCTCCCTAACAGACACTTGAGGCTAAATTTGATGGATTTTACAGCCAATTCATGGTACTTGAGGAGACGGTTTCATTACTTTTCGAGACGGAGCAATCATGCGGGGTGTCGGTCTTGTAATCAAAAGAAGCGCCGATCAGGCTTTGGACCTTGCTGAACAGATTTGCGGTTTTCTCAGACGACGGGGAACCAGAGTCATAGTTGAGAAATCATGCTCCGATCTGGCCGGAACATGGGGAGCAGAGTTCTCGGATAATTTGGCTGATGAAGCAAACCTCATCATTTCTTTGGGTGGAGACGGAACTCTCTTACAGGCTGCGGCCCAGCTGAATTCGAGGCCTGTTCCGGTGCTCGGCGTAAACCTCGGCAGGGTAGGATTCATGGCCGAAATAGCGCCAGAAGAAGCTTTGGACGAGATTGAAGCAGCTCTGGAAGGTCGCTCTTCATTAGCAAAAAGAATGATGCTGGCTGTTACGGCCCCCGACGGCAAGGTTCGCAAATCGCTGAATGAAGTCGTTATACACTGGACCGGCATCGCCCGCATAATAGACATGGGAATTACGGTAGGAAACGGCCGGGAAATGGAACTGAGGGCGGATGGATTAATCATATCAACTCCAATTGGCTCCAGCGCTTATTCCTACGCTGCAGGTGGACCACTTGTTCACCCTGATGTCGAAGGAATTCTCCTCACTCCTATCTGCCCGTATTCAGGACTTAGAAGGCCTTTGTTGCTCCCGCCCGACATGCCTATCAGTCTCTTTCTCAGTAAAGGTGAAAATTTTACCATGACCATAGATGGTCACACCCATATCACCATGGCCCAGGGCTCATCTATCAAACTGCAAAAGGCTCTGTTTCCTTTCATCATTGTCAAGTCACGAAAAAGGGATTACTTTGACGTCCTTGACGCCAAATTAGGGCTGGTGCGTTAGGTGATCAGGAAAGTTGTCGGAAAGATGAAAACTTACGGCACAATTCAATTTATCAAACAATGACGCCTGCTGATTCACTGTTAAAGTTTTGATGCTAAGATACCTTAAAATTTCCAATTTTGCCATTATCGATAATGTTGAGGTAGAGTTTCGGGAAGGATTCAATGCCCTAACCGGGGAAACCGGAGCAGGAAAATCAATATTGATCGGGGCTCTAAGCATATTATTAGGCGTAAAGTGCTCCGCTGAAATCATCAGGGCAGGTTCGGAAGAGGCCAGAGTTCAGGGTCTTTTTGAACTTCCTGAAGGCTTCATGTGGCCCAATGAAATGCTCGAAGATTTTCAGGACACACGCGAACTGGTCGTCACTCGTAGAATCAACACGTCGGGGCGGTCCAGGGTCACAGTAAATGATCACCTGACATCTCTGGCTACCCTACAAAAACTTGCCCCTCATTTGGTCAATATTTTCGGACAGCATGAAAGTCATGTGCTGCTTAACCCTGATGAGCACACGCAGATACTGGACAGATGCCAGAACCTGTTGCCTCTGAGATCACTTGTGGAGGAGAGTTTCAGAGACTACAGGGAAGGCCGCCAGGAATACGCAAAATTAGAAAAAAAATATGCGGAAGCTGCCCGGAAAACCCGTGAAGAGACTCAAACAGTTGAAGAATTAACCAATGCCGACCTGAAGGAGTCGGAGGAAGACGATCTTATCCTAGAGCGTGACATTCTCAAGAAATCCGTTCAGATAAGAGAACGCTCTTATGAAGCGTACCAGGCACTGTACGGAAAATCCGGAAGTGTGATTGAGTCGTTATCAGACATCAGGAAATCGCTGAACTTTCTGGCCGGTGCTAATCCCAAGCTCCAGGAACTCAAGAACAATTTTGAAGAGGCTTCATACCGGTTAGAAGATGTTGCTCATGAACTGAGAAAACTCTCCGAAAATGTCAGAAGTGATCCCGGAATGCTGGACCGGATTGAGGAAAGGTTGGCTCTGATAAAAAAACTGAAGAAGAAGTATTCTTCAGACGTTCCGGGACTTCTGAAAATGCTGACGGAACTCTCTGATGAGGCCGGCGATCTTTTCGACCTGGAAAAATCCTTAAAATCAAAAAAGATAGAGGTTGATGAAAAAATTAAAACCTACATGGACCACGCATCAACACTGTCGCAATCCCGCAAAACTGCATCCAGGAAGTTAGAGCAAGCGATGAATTCAGAGCTAAAGGCGTTATCGATGCCTGATGCAAAATTTGAAGTCGTCTCACACGACCTTGAGCCCGGTCAAATGTTCCCCGGTGGATTAGAGACCGTAGAATTCTATTTACAGTCCAATCCTGGAGAAATCGCCAAGCCCCTGTCTAAAATAGCCTCAGGAGGAGAGCTTTCAAGACTTATGCTGGCGCTCAAGACTCTTGAAATTGGATCGGGAGAAGACCATACCCTGGTTTTCGACGAAGTGGACGCCGGAATCGGCGGCCACACCGCAGTAGCTGTGGCTGAAAGGCTTTCAAAAATATCCGGTCGTAGGCAGACACTGTGTATCACTCATTTGCACCAGATTGCCGCGCTGGCGGATCATCATCTGGCAGTGCGAAAAATCGTAAAGGATGGTAGAACGTACCTGGAAGTTACTGAGTTGACAGGTGAAGGAAGAGTAGACGAACTTACCAGAATGCTTGGGGCGACTTCGGACGCTCAACCGGCGCGTGAGCACGTAAAGAAAATTATGAAAAATCCAGTTGGTGGAGTCTGATATATTGTTCCGAAAAGCTTCTTTGATCGATGTCAAGTCAATACATAAAATAATATCCGGGCAAGCCAGATATGGTCATGTGCTGGCACGAGCAATGACCGATCTTTATGCTCAAGTAAGGGATTTCACTGTCCTCACTGATGACAGCACAGGCGAAATAATTGGTTGTGGAGCTTTGAAAATCGTTTGGGAAGATCTGGCAGAAATCCGGTCAGTTGCATTGAGGTCTTCATTTCAGAAGTCTGGTCTCGGTAGTAAATTGATTGGGGCTCTGATTGATGAAGCCGACTCTATGGGTATCAACAGGGTTTTTGTCCTGACTTACCGGGTAAGTCTTTTTGAACGACTCGGATTCCAACAGATGGACAAGAATATGCTTCCGCACAAGATATGGGCAGATTGTATCAATTGCCCCAAGTTTCCGGAATGCGATGAAATTGCTCTTGTGAGAGACAGGAATTGACTGTGATTGTAAAAATGACAAAACCTATCTTCATTCAAACATAGAATCAGGATGTTCATGACCAGATATTCAGCTTTTTTGAGATTCATGGCCGGAATGAGCCTTGTTGCAGGTATGTTTCTGGTTTTTTCGGGATGTGGGGCTATCAATCCCGGAAAATGGAAAGGCATAGAAACGACATCGAAAGATGAACAATATTACTTACTCAAGGATGTCTTCCTTACGCCGGGGTCTTCTGCCGCGGCTAAAGACAGTTTTGACCACAACGTGCATGAAACGGTAAACCTGTTTTTTGTCCCGAGGAACGAAACGAACAAGTATACAGCGGAATCTGTGTGGTATGATCCGTCGGACCAGGAATTCAGGACAATCAGGACCACCTATGATTCTCAGAGTGAAGGTAAAAAGGGAATTGAGCGTAAGAATACCGGCACTACCAGAATACACACTGTTCCCACGTCCGAACTTTTCCGTCATAAGCCTGGTTTGTGGAAGGTCGAACTGCTTCTTGACGGAAAACTAGCGAGAAGACTCAGTTTCTCGGTAAGATAAAAATTACGGTCCTCCTCATGTGTTTAACCAATGTTCAGATTTGTCAGAAGGCTTTTGTGGCGCTAGACACCGTGAAACACCCCCTTGATATGTCGTCCCTAACTTGATAAAATATAAAAATAGCTCAAATACTTGGAGGCTTAGTGAAAACCTCTAATTCTGCAATTAAGTTTTGTATCTTATTGATCATTTCCAGCTTTATGATTTCGTCCGCGTTGGCTGATCGTTTGTATGCCCCTGAATTTCTCTGGCGAAAAAACATAGCTGAAAAAAGTGATCCGGTTCAGATGGCCGACACTCATCTTGGGATTCCTTATCGTGATGACGGCGCACTGGATGATAAGGGAGTTTTTACGACTTTTGACAAATCCAGCCGTCAGTTCGACACGCCGGGGCTCAACTGCAGCGGATTAGTCGTTTCTGTATCCAGGTATTTATATAACAAAAACTGGTCACTTGCAGATGTTTCACATGACCGCCAGAACAACAGTGGGGCCGGAGCCCCCTTGGGACAGGACTGGGATTTTGGTTACGACCTTGTGCTCAATCTTGCTGAAGGTAACAACCCCAGGGTCATAATGCCTGACGGTCGAACACAGGACTTAAAAAATGCTGATGGTTTGACACTTCGAGGCTTCGATCTGGATGACTCGGAAGCATGGAACCGGATTCTGGCTAAAATGAAGCCGGGTAAAGTCTATTTTGGGAGCATTAGCAGACCCACCAATCAAAAAGGGTACAAGCTGTTACATTACCATGTCGTGCTGATGTTACCCGACAAAAATGGACAGGTGTGGCTTTACCACGCAACCAGGAGAAGCAATGTCCATAAAATGAACATTAATTCAGCTCAGGGCTTGAACAGGTTCATGAGTCAGTTTAAAGGATCGCGTGGGGATGAAAAGAAAATACTTATAATAGAAGCGGATCTCCCAAATGCTAATAATCCGCTTCAGACCGTATCAGAAGAACCAAACAGGGCGTTCGCGCAAAACCAGGCTCAAACCGTTGTCGATAGCGGACCTGGAACCGGCAGACCGTCTGCTGTGGCCGTTCAGGAAACCAACCCGGCCGCCGTTCCTCAACCACAAGAACCACCGACTCCAAAAACCACAACTCTTAAAGGCCCCGATATAGAGATTACCCACCTCGCAGGAAAAGTTTTCAAGGCATTCCCGGAGTTGATGTCTCACATCCCGAAGTTTGTAGATGAAAAGAAGGATTCGATAAAATTCTGGTTCAGAAATCAGGGCGCATCACCGAGGAATCTGGAATTGAGACTTAGAGGACCCCAGTTTGATGTGAACAGGACAGTCACAATGCATCCACAAGGTTCAGATCTGGAGGTTAAGTTTCCGTATGATTTCAGTTCTGCCCCTCAGAGTAGGCTTCCTCAGGGAGAGTATCTGATTGAAACCAGGGTAGATGGCGTCGAATGGACTGCAAATTTGTTCGAGATTGCAAAACCAAGGGAAGCTGCCCCAAAAATTCTGAATGTAAAAATCCCTTCCGAAGTTCAGTCCGGCAAGACGTTTACAGTCAGTGTCACAGTTCAGAATCAGGGCGCTGAATCGGATTATGGCGGAATCACATTATCTTCTCCTGACGCTTCCGGCCTGAGGCTGGTGTCTGCCAAACCCGGTAGGATCTATGGGACAGGCAGCACGGTTCTCTCCGTCCTGTCTGACAAAATCAGGACAAAAGTGCCTATGGCAGAGTTGTGGATTGACCTGTGGGCAGAGAACAAAACCTATGAAATGCAGGTTCAGGTTTCCGCAGGACGCCCTGGCGTCTATCCTGTTTATGTCAGGTGCGCGTTGAGGGGCGTAAACGTAAAAAGCAGCGTCATACTTATGGATCCCGCTGAGAGCAACACTGTCGATCAGCAGGGTTTTCCGGTTAAGGTTTTCATGGTTAATGTGAGATGACAATTTGAAAAATTCAGTTAATGATTATTTTCCTGTAATCGACTTTGAAGTGGAATTGGCCGGAGGTTGCTGATGAGAGTGGCGCCATTTGGACTAAGACTAATTTTAATGCTGTCAATTATGTGTTCAAGCTTTGCTTTTGCGGCCCCCAAAGAAGAGCCTTGGTCGGAAATAGAAGCCAGAACCAAGTTCCTGCGCACAAATCATTACATAGAAACTGTTCGCGTTCACTCGGACGTATACAAGAGCGCCAGGGCCAAAGGAGGCCAAAACGTCCCAGGACCCTTTCCGGTCCATGTAATGTTGCCTGAAAATTATGAAAGAGACGTAAACCGACGTTACGGAGTGGTCTATCTTCTGGGTGGCAAATCAGGTTGGGACAATGGACCGGAGTTGGGCGGCGCAACGTATTGGTCAGTATGGTGCAAAACACCTCTGGTAATGGACAACCTCAAGTCTGGAACCCTCACATCGGCCAGTTTTCAGGAAAATGTGAATGACCGGGAATTGAGGATGTTCAACCAGTGGCTCCGCGAAAATCCTTACGAAGACATCATAGCTGTGTCTTTGTGGAATCCGGGAGGCGGAGCAACGGCCCAATATGAAAAATACCTCATAGACGAAGTCATTCCTTTCATCGACGCTCATTACAGAACAGTTCCGGATCGCAGATTCAGAGGAATAGACGGGGCATGCGCCGGAGCGGCCCAGGCGATCATGATATCAGCCAGACGACCGGACATGTTCGGCTACGCGGGGGGACAGCAGACGGATCTTGGCAGCTATCCCATGGTTCCGGATGTCTGGAGAAGCAATGTGGCCAGAATTAAAAAAGCAGGCGGTATCGTATACAACATCAATACCAACACCAAAGACGGATGCAACACTTACAGCAACAGGGGTCGACTTTACGAATTGGTCGAGGACATGAAGTCAGCCGGTTTTCCTGTCACGGTAAACGTCTTTGAGAGTTGTGGGCACGGTTACTGCGCTTACAGGTACCCAAACGGACATCAGGCGCTGTACTGGTTTTCACGTCAGTTTTCCAACAACATGAAGGCTATGGGCATCAACCAGAATCTTCCTCCAGTCGTAGCGTCCGCCAACTCTGGTGATGAAACACCAAAACCAAAACAACCCGGCGCCGGGGAAAACATCATGAATATGCCGGCGCTCTGGTGAATGAACTCCATTCAATTGATCACCGGCAACTGCTTTAACTGACAACACCTGGGTGATGATTATTTCTGAATTAAAACATTGCGCATTATCGGTCCTGCTTGTATTTTTTGTTTACTGCCAAGGCTGCGCAGATCGTCCACCGGAATCTGATTCGTCTCAAAAAACGGAGGTATCAGCGCACTATACAGCTCCTTCCGTTCAATCGATCGCTCCAACCACTGAAAATTCCAGACGAATAAAAATCTCTGAAGATCAGGAGACATCCCAAACTTCGCAGCCAATTGTTGAGAAGATCGGAAATTTTCTGTCCCCTACCGAGTATTTCACTCTCCCCTCAAAGCGCTTTCCTGACTCAATTTCGGCTGTCAGTCTACCCAAAGGTTACGACAAGAATCCAAACGCAAAGTATCCTATGGTCATTGCGTTTGGAGGAGCCGGAGAATGTTCACGCACTCCTCGGGACGGCGCTTTGGCTTGGGTCTCCTATTACAAATCCGATGAAGCGGACAGGGCTTTGGGATCTAACAAACTCACAGCTTCAGATTTCAGAAATCTGGTCACTCAGGAACAACTCGACGCATTTAACAAGAAATTGCGAAAAGATCCGTATAAAGGGGTAATCCTGGTCTGTCCTTATTCGCCTCTTTTACGAGGTCATTCCGGCCTGGATGCCCCGGAATATGAAGATTACATAATGAAGGAACTGATTCCAGCCCTTCAACAACATTACAGGGTGGACGTTTCCAGAATCGGCGTTGACGGAGTCTCCATGGGTGGCGCCCGATCCATGTATTATGGATTCAAATATCCGGAAACTTTCAGACGCATTGGATCAGTTCAAGCGGCAGTGGCGCCTTTCATGGATGTTTACAGCCGATTGATCGAAACCAACAGGGACAAAATCAGGAAATGTTCAATACAGGTAGTTTCCAGCGACGGAGATGTATTTCTCAAATCAGTGGAAAAGTTTTCCTCAATGCTAAATTCCTTGAAGATTCCCAATTCTCTGCTCATACTGAAAGGGCCTCACGATTATATCTTTAACCAGGGCCCTGGATCGCTGGCTTTACTCGCGTTTCATGGCTCAAGCGCCAAAAATTCCACCCAGGGACCGGTTCGTTAGGCTTTTACGACATTTCATCTTATGCGCCGGGCATCAAGGTATTGCATGGATTCAAACCCAATAGTCGAAATAATCGATGACGCCCTTTTCCAAAAAATGTTTACAGGAGGGGCGCTAATAGTTGTCAAAAATGGCTTGACCATACTTGAGCGATATTTTGGAACGCTTGGTGTGTCAGATGACCAACCTGTAGACAAAAACACTCTTTTCGATCTGGCCTCATTGACAAAAGTACTGGCTACGACACCCTGCTGGATGAAAGTTCTGGAAGAAAAACCGCACCTGTTGGACTCACCGTTGGCCACATGGTTCTCCGAACTATCCACAGACAAAAAGAACTTTACGCCTCGTCTCCTGATGGCCCATAGCTCTGGATTGCCTGCCTGGAGGCCTTATTATCTCTATGACAAGGGATCAGGACACCAGGCTTTCGTCATTGAGCGTATTCTAGGCGAATCCATTATTTATCCCGTAGCCTCGGGCAGTTTATACTCTGATTTGGGTTTTATTCTACTTGGACATACTTTGGAACACGTATTAAAACAACGTTTGGACAAAGCTTGTAAGGAACTGATTTTCGAACCAATGAGACTTTCTCATCAACTTCTGTTCAACCCCTCCATGAAAGATCACTGCATTGCCCAGACCAGGCCCGGGGATTGGCCGGGCTTCGTCAACGATCTCAATGCAAGGGCCTTGGGAGGCGTCTCAGGTCATGCAGGTTTGTTTGGAACATGTCGAGGGGTGGCCGAGTTGGCATCAGAATTCCTCAAGAGTTTTACAAAGCCTGGAGGATTCTTTGATCATGAGATAATCAAGCTATTTGTGGAGCGGTGTCGTTACGTTCCTGAAAGTTCCAGAGCTTTGGGATTTGACACAAAATCAGAAGAGGGTTCTTCGTGTGGGAGTTTATTCAGCGAATCGAGCTTCGGCCACACGGGCTTCACGGGGACGTCTTTGTGGGTTGACCCGGTAAGAGATGTTGCGGTCGTATTCCTGACCAACCGTGTGGTCATGGGAGAACCCGATTTGCGGATCAAGTCACTTCGTCCAAAACTTCATGACGAAATCATACAGAGCTTAGAACAAGCCGCCGCGACGTCATGAGTCCCTGTCTCCTTGTTCCGTGAAGACGAGTTGTGTCTTTCAGTATACCATTACTAAATAGATGATGGGAGCAATGAGTATTCTATAATAAGCAAACGGGGCCAGGGACCATCTTTGGACCAGTCCTATGAACGCCTTTATAGCTATGGCGGCTGAGATAAAAGACACTACAAAACCCACAACAAAAAAAGAGATATCCTGGACCTCAAGAAATCTCCATGACTTGAGAAGATCATAACTTGTGGCTGCTATCATGACCGGTACAGCGGCCAGGAAGGAATATTCCGTTGCAGTTTTCCTTTCCAGCCCGCTGAAAAGCCCTCCAATAATTGTAGAGGCAGACCGCGACATTCCGGGCCACAGAGAAAGACACTGAAAGCAACCAACCATGAAGGCTTGAAGATAACCCATCTGGTCAAGCTCAAATACCCGGGATTTGGGCTTGTATTTTTCAGCCAGTAATAT
>CAYNZA010000080.1:0-13563 GCA_964401595.1 uncultured Desulfomonile sp. | reverse complement strand
CAACCTGGATCTGCTGGTCTTCTATCGAAAAAAGAAACGCCAGTTCAATGACAGCGCATTCATATATGAGGGACCGTTTGAGTACGTTTCCTATGAAGGATCTAATCCAACCCATTTTACGTTAAGGCGGGTCCTGTTTATGGGATGTCTCAGGGCCGCTGACCTTTTTCCACTGGGGCTTGGAGAGACTTTTGAGGATCCGGAAGCCGGGCGCATCCTAGTTTGTGAAAATCAATCTGACAGCGATAAAAAATAACACCGCCGTTATTCAGGCTCCGTGTATAGCATTCAAACTCTTGGTATTATTTTCAAGACAAAGTTCCGGACCTTGGGGCGCCAAGAAGGTTGAGGCGGCTTCTGCTGCCACCATTTAGTAGTTTCATGGGAAATAGCATGCGCACAATGGCAATGACCTCCCCGGGCCATGCCCCCAATCCGGCGCCTACTGGGAACGATAGCTCCGAAAACCGGCCACCGATGTTCAGGGAGATGTATGCCGGCTTGCAAATTTACGCCGCTCAATACGATGTTAATCTCCACTACCGTTGGCCAATGACAGCATGACAGCAGAAATCGAAGTTTTTTAAAATTTGCATTCAAATAAGGATTAGGGCTGGACTAAACCGCCATGAGACGCCAAAAATGTGAAGTAACCGATTCCGTCGAGATCGAGCGTATATTGGGCATGGCCCGTATCGGCCGTCTTGCCACTATTGGTTCGGATGGATACCCGTACATTACTCCGGTGAATTTTGTTTATCACAACGGCAATATCTATTTCCATTCAGCGCCCACCGGAGAAAAACTGGATAATCTTCAAACAAATCCGAATGTATGTTTCGAGGTGGACATTCCCCTAGCCTACCTTGATTACGGATTTAATCCTGATGGTGGCGTTTGTCGTCTTCATCAGCTTTTTCAATGTGTGATAATCAGGGGGGAGGCTCACGTGGTTCAGGACGATGATCTCAAGGCTGATTGCCTGAATGCGCTCGTGAGCAAACACGAACAGCGGGTAGATCACGAGCGGGTGACACCGGAATCGACCGGTTTTGCCAAATGCGTCGTTGTCGGGATCAAACCATTATCAATGACAGCCAAGGCTGACTTGTTCCAGTATAAGTCCGCCGATATTCGTAAGAAACTTGTGGAATACCTTTCGGCCAGAGGCGCATCGGGTGACGATCAGACTGTTGAACTGCTAACCAGAGATCTTCCGTAAACGTAATTGCCTGGGGCGGTTGCTGTTCTGCAAGAAATTCCTGAGCTTAATCAGGCCAGAACAAACACAAAAGTGGATTAATTAACTGTTTTTTCGAATGGTTAACACAAGGAGGGGTATCATGAGAACATTTCTGGTTTTGGTGGTATTAATAATGGGTAGCTCGTTGGCTCAGGCCGACAAGGTTGTCCGAGACAGGTATGGAAACCTGGTGGAGACGTGGAGGGACCGTGGTGGACAGACAGAGGTGCGCGACAGGTACGGCAACCTTGAAGAAACCCGTACACGCCGGGGAGATGAGATCATAGTCAGGGACAGGTACGGCAACACGATAGGCACGGAGAGAATCGACAGGTAGACTTTGGATTCATAGGGCCAGTCACTGACGGCGCCGTCTTTTTTGAAACCAGCGCTATTTGTTGTCCATGATCCGGCCTGTCATTCCCGTGTAAACGGGAATAAAGGAATAATCCATTATATCCTGATGGATGTTCCTTTTTTTTGTGATTTTTTTCCGATCGCCGATACTCAAGCCCCCATAATCCGTGTTGAGGCATTAGTTACGGATTGTTCAGAAACCCATATTATCCGCGCCGTTTCTGAGCGAACAACAGTTGAAGATCAATTGAGTGAAACACAACCACATTTTGGGAGATCATGTGGGTTTTTCAAACGCTGAGTGGGTAAAAATTCCCCTAACGCAAAAGCAGAATGGCATTCTTTATAGTTAGTAGTATCTTTTCAGTCACTTGCGAGCCAGGAGGAGAGGTGTCGATTAATGGCGCCATTTGTGCATTGTACTGTTACTATACGTAGTTTTGGTGACAAGACGATGGACTTGTACATAGATTGGCCGGAGATTGAGCCCTCTTCAAATAAAAACAGAAATGAGGATGTCACAGATGCTGAGAAAAATGCTTCTTTTGTTTCTTTTCCTGTCGTTCATGCTGATGCTGCCATCAAGCGGTTTTTCGGCGAAGGTCATGACTCCTGAACAGGGAGGTGATGGCTTTAAGTCGGCGACGTTGGAAGAGAGCAAGAAACTTCAGGAGCAGGGAGCGCAAATAATTGCGTGCCACAGTCATACCACCGACTTCATGAAGGGTCATCCGCCGGGAACCATTCATATCACCTGTCTGACGCCCAAGAAACATGAATTCGTAGAATTGCCACTCGATCAGGTGGACTTCGATGTTTCCCAGCTTCCCAAGGACAAGAATACTACCATTGTCACTTACTGCGCGTCCAACACCTGATGGAAATCCTATCATGCCGCCAGGCTGGCGGTCGCTAATGGTTACAAGAACGTTTACTGGATGAGAGACGGAATTGACGGTTGGAAAAAGGCCGCTTATCCGGTTGTTGGCAATCCGGAACTCCTGAATGCGCTGATTGCTTTGAACAAAAAAGATTTCTCAGCCGCCCAGGTATCCGAAGCGGATGCTAAAAAACTGAAGAACTGTACGTTTGTAGATTTTCGCGATAAGTCAAAATATGACAAGGGCCACATCCAGGGCGCGAGGCACGTCGATTACAGCGACATGTTTTCCAACCCAATGATGGAAGAATTGAACAAAAGCAATAGCCTCGTCATCATTCATGACACGCCTGCCGTAGCAGGAGTAATTGCCGCAACGTTAAAACTTATGGACTACCCCGATGTTTTTATTCTCAAATAGACCAAACCCCTGATCCAACATTAAAGGGCGGCTCTCAATTTCCGGCCATGTCAAGGAAGCGAGGCCGCCCTGTATGATGGAAGGGTCCCTCGGGTCGCACAACATTTTTCACCTTGTCATTTTCGTGGAGCGGCGATATCCTCGCTGGACAATCTGTTCTGTATTTGCGGAACCAAAGTATTCCTGGACGCTTGAGTCCTGATAACAGAGAAACCACATGAGCCATAAATCAAGGAAACCGGAGAAATTTGAACCGAAGAAATCAGAGTCGTGGAAATTTCACAAAGACTGGAGAGTCTGGATTGCAGTAATACTAATGCTTATAGCGATGTTCACTTATGTGTTGACCCTGGACGAGGCGGCAGTGCCCAAAGGCTGGCTCTCCTTTCTTGGCCCGTCAGGGTATGGCCTGACTCTTCCTTCCGATGGCATTTCTCGGGCGTCAGTGCTTTGAGCGCCTGAATCCCCTTAAAAAGAAAGTTTATCGCCCTGTTGAATCTGGCTGACAGTTTTCCCGGCAACAAAACGGAGACTACGGTTATGAGGCCCGAAATCAGGATAGATGAAAAGGCTGGTACTATTTTCCTCATTTGTCTGTTTTATGCAGTTCACATGGTAGAGGAATTTTCCTTTGGGTTTGTAGAGTGGGGAGATCGATATTTTGGCGGATTCGACTGGACTCAAAATCTTATAGGTAATTCTGGTTTTTTCATGTTTGTTTTGCTGGCCTGTTATCTGTATTTCCGTGACCAGACGAAATATCTGTGGACCGGTATGGCCGCCGCCATGTGGATATTGAGTAATGCGTTCCTGCACATTTCAGCCACCATCCTGGGTGGAGAATATTCCCCCGGGGTGGTTACGGCGACACTCATATACATACCCGGGGGAATATATTTCCTGCAGAGGTGGGCGAGATTCGGATGGTTGACCTGGAAAAATCTCGCATTCTCATTTTTCATTGGTGGAATGGTTTTCATGCTCATCCCGACATTCGTTAGGTCCACCGTCTATCATGCCCAGCTTGCGAGACTGTTTCACCTCGTCAGGTGAGCCGGTGTTGTATCAGTCGTCCTGTCCAAAGTTGGTCAATATACCGTAAATGAACCAGCCGATAATGAAAAGTGCCATCCAGCTCATTTCAGACTCCTGCAACATATGACAGCATGGGTTAAGATCCTCTTCCCCTATGAGGACTTCCGGCCCCTGGCGTTTGACTTTCGTCTGGCTGATGCCCTGCGAAGGTCTGTTCCCATTGAGACGGATTCGCTTTTTCGGAATGGGAACACTGTCAGTTGCAGGACATCCTCATTGAGTTCAAGTCCGGACCCGACCACTTTTCTGGACTTCAGGCGCATATCGGACCCAATCCCTACCGAGCGCCTCAACATAGTCTCTGCTCCCGAGAGTGATTCAAGAAGAGCGGTCACCATACTCCGCTGGGACTTTGGACTGACAGGAACTGTTTTGCCAAAAGTTTCCACTGCATCCAGCGCATAGCTCGCCAAAACTTTTCTGTAGTTACGTGCAAATGAATCGACACGGTTGATTATCTCCATGCCGGCAACCTGGCGGTCTATGAGGACTACAAGTCCGATCTGGTTTTGCAGGGTGAAAAAATTGTTAACGTATTCGTCTAAACTGTGTTTTACCGATTCGTGAAGGTCCGACATAGCCATGGTAGGAGAATGCCTGACGTCGAGTTTTGAATATTTACGCTCAATGCTTTCCCATACTTCTCCCTGATCCGAGTGGAAATCACGCCCGTATTCGAAATTCCTCGTAACGCCCTCGTTGAGGTTCCTCCTCAGATCAGCGCTCATTGACCGGGATTCTGAGGTGAACTGCCCGCTCTTGTAGCTCCACCTGCCGTGTTCCACACAGGAAACCGGAATTATGGTCTCCGATTTTGCAGCGAGAAGAATCGTAGCGTTCAGAACCCGGTTCTGCTTTGAGCCAACAACTTCTTCTCCATTGAGGAGCATGATATTCTCTGAAGAGAGATTGAGAGCTTTCAGGTGCGGAACCGAACCAGCTTCATCCACTTCAGTAAGTATGAGCATGTTTTTATCAAGCGCGTCATCCAGAGTCAGAAAAGCCGTTGAGGCCTGGACTGGACTGAGAAGAGGAAAAACAGTCATGTTTTCGTGGACTTGCTTCGAACCAACTTTTATCTCTGTGACCAGCTTACCAAGTAGAGTATCCATGTCATTCCCCTTAAATAATTGAGATACCCCCTACTCTACTCCCCACCTATGCCAGCCAGGGACAAATCAAAACCGGTTTTTTTTCGATGAACACATTTTTTTTCGAGACACTTTTTTGGCTGTAAAAATGGCCATTTCCGCTACCGATGATTGGGATGGACAATAATTGGGGCAGACGTTGACCGTCTGGCCAATGTATGAAATGATGATCGATATCAAGCCGCATAACAGGGAGCGATATTTTAAACATGGGCGCATGGTTACTACTTTTCTTTGCAATAGTAATGGAAGTCTCCGGAACCACTTGCATGAAGTTGTCGCAGGGCTTTACCCAACTGTGGCCGACTGTGCTGGTATTCGTGTTTTATGGGTTCTCCTTCACCGCATCCACATTCGCTCTGAAAACTATTGACATCAGCATAGCCTATGCCATCTGGATGGCCCTCGGCACAGCCATGATTGCCCTAATCGGAATGCTCTGGTTTAACGAGACATTATCCCTGCTCAAGATCATAGCCCTAATGCTGATCATAACCGGGGTTGTGCTACTGAACATTTCCTCAAAGGCATGTTCGCCCTAAACAAGACATTTTTCCCCAACTCCAATCAATCACTTACATGAAGGCAAGGTCTGTCTGCTGCACTGCTGCAAATCACTGCGCGCTGCAAGGGATCATTTACCAGTGAATACTGCTGATATAGTCTGGATAATCATCTTGAATCGTGATAGGCATGGAACATAGTAATTATTGACCTTCGGGGTTTTTCAGATTTGTCGCGCCAAGAGAAGCAGTAAACCCGATCAGGGTCCTGTTCTGCCTTATTACTGGATCAAGATTCATGTCAGAGATCTCACTTTCTGAAGGAGGTCGTTTGAAACATAGTCGCTCCGAGGAATTTACCGGGGATCAGCGGCTGTTGCGACGAACAACCTGGCCGGCATGGCTGATCCTGATGGTTTCCATCCTGCTGACAGTGTCTGCTTCAATTTACATTAAATTTGATGTTGACTCCATGCTGAAGAGGGAGTTTCTCTTCGCCTCCAATGAGATCCGGGTAAAGATAGAAGATAGGCTGAAAGCGCATGAACAAATACTTCTAAGTGGAGCAGCGCTGTTTGACGCCTCTGAGGAGGTTGACAGGGAAGAGTGGAAAACATTCCTCCAGCGAACAAACGTAGAATCCAATCTCCCGGGCATACAGGGAGTCGGTTTTTCGCAATGGATCCCACCTGAAGAGCTTGACGAACACACAAAAACCATCCGCAACCAGGGCTTCCCAAATTACAGCGTCAGACCCGAAGGCGAACGTAACGCCTATTCTTCCATCATCTATCTGGAGCCGTTTACAGGCCGCAACCTAAGGGCATTCGGTTATGACATGTTTTCCGAACCTGTGCGCCGGGCTGCAATGGAGCGGGCACGGGACAAGAACGAAGCGGCGCTTTCCGGCAAAGTAAAACTGGTACAGGAAACGGACGAGGATATCCAGGCGGGTACCCTGATGTACGTGCCTGTTTACCGGAAAGGCATGCCGACAGACACCGTGGAACAGCGGCGTGCGGCTTTGACAGGTTGGGTTTACAGTCCCTATCGCATGAATGACCTGATGCGAGGAATCCTCGGTGGATGGGATTCTCCGGAAGGGGTAAGAATTGGTCTGCAGGTTTACGACGGAACTACGATCTCCGGTGAATCACTTCTATACGACAGTCAGGCCACAAAAGGCAGCGACATAGGCATACAAGGCAAGTTCACCGAACAGAAGCAGGTCAATTTTAATGGGCGCCCATGGACACTTAATTTTACATATCTTGGCGGACAGTCTCTTTTTACGGATTATGCAAAGGTCTGGATGAGTTTGGCCAGCGGGCTCGTGATCAGCCTTCTCCTTTTCGGATTACTCATGTCTTTGCTCAACAACAGATTCAACGCCATGCAAATGGCCGACAAGCTCACTCAGGAACTGAGATTGAGCAACAACCTGCTGCGCACATTGACCGTAGCCCAGAGCAATTATTTCCTGGAGACAAACCCCAGAGAACTTTTTGAGGAATTGCTGGGCGCCCTGCTTGATCTCACCAAAGCCGAGTACGGTTTTATTGCGGAGATAATGAGAGACGAACATGGCAAGTCATATCTCAAGACTATGGCAATCACCGATTTGGCATGGAATGATGCCACGAGGGACTTTTTCAATGAATACAGGGATAGTGGCCTGGAATTCCGCAATCTGAACAACCTTTTCGGGGCTGTGATTATCTCTGAAAAAACGGTGATATCAAATGATCCGGTAAATGATCCCAGAAGGGGCGGCCTACCGGATGGACATCCTGTGCTGAAATCTTTTCTCGGAATGCCGTTCCACGCTGCCGATGAGTTCGTTGGAATGATCGGCATAGCAAACCGTCCGGGGGGTTTTGACGACACTGTGGTGGATTTTCTCCAGCCTTTCCTGGCCACTTCTGCAGGGCTGATTCAGGCCTACAAAAATGACCGGCTTAGAAAAAGCGCCGAGGAAGAGCTTGTGGCGGCCCGAGAGGAAGCTGAACGGGCCAACAGGGCAAAAAGTGAATTCCTGGCAGTAATGAGCCATGAAATACGCACCCCGATGAATGGGATACTGGGCATGACGCGAGTTGTCCTGGACAGCGATCTGACCAGAGAACAAAGAGAAAGCCTGAATCTTGTGAATTATTCGGCTGAATCTCTGCTTTCACTAATTAATGACATTCTGGATTTTTCGAGGATTGAGGCCGGCAAGCTGGACCTAGACTATAGCGACTTCAAAATTCGTGACAGGATTGACGAAATACTTAAGTCCCTGTCTGTCCGAGCTAACGAAAAGAACCTGAAAATTGAATTGACCGTCGCTGAAGATGTTCCTGAAATTGTATCGGGCGATCTGTCGCGTTTGAGACAGATCATGGTTAATCTGGTCGGTAATGCCATCAAGTTTACGGATGAGGGTAAAATTGAGGTTAGTATCGATCTGCTGTCTCGTTTCGATGATGAAGTAGAGCTTCAATTCACTGTTAGTGACACAGGTGTTGGGATACCTCCGGGTAAACAGGAGATTATATTTAACCCGTTCACTCAGGCTGATTCATCGACCACCAGAAAGTACGGTGGAACCGGTTTGGGTTTGGCAATAACCTCTCAGCTTGTAGAAATGATGCACGGTAAAATACGGCTGGAAAGTGAACCGGGAATAGGCAGCGTGTTTATTTTCACCTGCAGAGTTCTAAAAAGAGATGTCATGGCCGAACCAGAAGATGAACGAGATTTGCAGTCGATAAAGGGCCTGGGAGTGCTTGTGGTTGATGACAATGAAGTCAACCGCAAGATTTTGAAAAAAACTCTGGAAAAACATGGGATGAAACCGGTGATGGCGGAATCGGCCAGTAAGGCCCTGGAAATTCTCGATTCCGGATGTTCGGACGGATCTGGTTTGAAAATAGCCCTGATTGACGTCATGATGCCGGAAATCGACGGTTTCGAGTTGACAGGACTCATTCGGAGAAACCCTAGGTATGCCCATTTGAAAATACTCGTAATGTCGTCAATGAATCCGCAGGATAGCTGTGAAAAGTTTTCCGAATTGGACGTTGACGCATGTTTATGCAAGCCACTGAATCACGCTGATTTGCTCCGAACCATCGCCTCCATCCTCTCGGTTTCAAGACCCGATGATAAATCGACAAATGTCTCGCAAGAAGCTGACGATCATCTGCGACCGCTCAAAATTCTGCTGGTTGAAGATAATGTAGTCAATCAGAAACTTGCTCTACTCCTCCTGAAAAAAAAGGGTCACTCCATAGTTGTTGCCAACAATGGCCTGGAGGCTGTGGAAAAGCATAAATCCGGAGATTTTGACCTTATATTGATGGACGTGCAGATGCCGGAGATGGATGGTCTGGATGCCACAAGGTCCATCAGGAAATATGAACAATTTACCGGAAAACACATCCCCATAATTGCCATGACCGCTCATGCATTCAAGAAGGACGAAGAAATCTGTCTCAATGCAGGAATGGACGCTTATGTCTCCAAACCAATCTCAAAGTCCCTACTATTTGAAACGATCAGAAAACTGTTCAGTGAAACTGCCTGAAACTGGTTTCATAAAAACGGTTTTTTCGGTTTCAATCCGCTAGAATAAAGTCCGGGGGAATTCGTAATGTTTCAAAGAAGATTTCGTCTTTTTCAGATAGAACCGACTACCAGATGTAACCTGAGCTGTGTCATGTGTCCATGGAAAGACATACATCGTCGCGGACGTGACATGGACATGGGGCTTTTTGAGAGAATTTCAAGGTATTTCGTTCATACGGATGAAGTCGATCTCACAGGTTCCGGAGAGCCTCTCATGAACGAAAACCTGGCAGAAATGGTGAGATGTTGCAAAGCATCAGGCTGCCGGGTCGGATTCAGCACCAATGGTGTCTTGCTGAGACCGGATCGAATGGATGAACTGCTGAAGGCAGGTCTGGATTGGGTCGCTTTTTCAATAGACGCCGCAACGGAGGAAATTTATCGAAAAATAAGGGTCGGCTCTTCACTGTCTACTGTCAGAGAAAATCTCGAATATATCAAGAGTCTCAGGATGTTCACAAAAAATGGCAGGCCTTCATTGATGATCTTTTTTGTAATGATGCAGGAAAACTATTTCGAACTGCCCGCCTTGATTGACATGGCAGCCCATTTTCGAGCTGATTTCGTTGTCGCCAAACAGATGGATGTGTTAGTCAGCGCAGACCATTATGACAAGAGAATTTTTGAAATTGATCATTTTACAAATCTCAAGGAAAAATTTGAAAAGGTTGTGAATGAATCCAGACAAAAAGCCTCGGCGGCTCATCTCAAATTTAGAATCTACGAGGTTGCGCAAAGTCAAAATGCTATCTGTGAACAAGATCCCCTGAAAACATTGTTTATTTCAGCAACAGGTTTTGTGAGTCCGTGTATCAGTCTGGCATACATGAACCAGAGATACTTTCGCGGTCATAAAATTCAAACCCCCACCTGCAGGTTCGGCAATCTCAATACATTCGACTTCCCTGAAATACTTGAATCCAGCGAATATGTGTCCTTCCAGAACGCTTTTAAGAGACGGACAAAATACCGTTTCATTCACGACGCCATATCGTTATTGACCAATTCAATCGGTGTTAAACCCACCCCGGAACTTCCACTCCCGCCGCATGCCTGCAGCCATTGTTACAATCTTTATGAAAATTAAACTCTCAACAAAAATATCTTGAGTTTTATGATTTTTTTATTCAAGCTATAGGGTATGGTTCCGTTCATACTGTGTCCTCATAGGAAACCATTTCAAGAACTCAAAAAACTATCTATAGCAAGGAGGCCAACAAATGTCGGAGAAGCAATCTCAGTGGTCGGCCCTGATCCGCACGGAGGATTGGCTGGCTGTGTGGTTGGGTTTGTTAATTATTGCCCTGGTCATAGGGGGTCTGACCATAAAAGTTCCGAGTTTCAGATGGACGACTGACTCTGAGTTCAAATCCTTCACGAATGAGGCCCTTCCTGGTATCGATTCCATAGCCAAGGCTGCGACAGACAAAGGAGAATCCGGGCTTCAAGGACAGGCCATGGCGTTGAAGGCCGCCATAGAAAAGGGGGATCGCAAAGCGGTTTCAGATGCGGCCAAGAAATTTCAGGATGCGGCTAAAGGCGTAAAAGACTCGTCCCTGAAGAAAAAAGCCGGCGCACTGGGCAAAGAAATTGACGGCAGCGCTTCAAACGTGATCAGCAAGGTTTTTTCCCAGGACAATCTTACGAGGACTCTTTACCTTGCACTTGGAATGCTCTTCCTGAGTTGCCTGGCCCTTGCTCTGATGTCTGTAAATGTTGCGACATTTGCGATTGGCTTTCCAATCGTTTTTATTCTTGCGTGGCTCTCTCAGTTTCTCGCTGGGAATCAAACAATAAGGTACTTTGGACTGGAATATGTGTTGTGGTGTCTTATGATAGGACTGTTCATCAGTAATGTCATAGGGGTGCCGAGATGGCTTCAACCTGCAGTAAGAACGGAGTTCTACATCAAGACGGGTCTAGTCATCCTGGGAGCTAACATTCTTTTTGGGGAAATTCTGGAGGCTGGGGCTCTCGGTATGATCCAGGGCGTTCTGGTTGTCAGTGTCATCTGGTATGCGACTTACTGGATATGCAAGAAACTCAAAATAGATGATGAATTCTCGGCTTTACTTTCAAGCGCAGTTTCGATCTGCGGCGTTTCTGCAGCCATTGCTACATCAGGCGCTATAAAAGGTGACCCCAAAAAGCTTAGCTATACCACATCGCTGGTCCTTATCTGCGCAGTGCCCATGCTTGTGCTGCAGCCTCTGATGGCGAAGTGGTTCAACATACCCGACGAGGTCGCCGGGGCATGGCTGGGTGGAACATTGGATACAAGTGGATCAGTGGTCGCGGCTGGAGCGTTGATCAGTGACACCGCCATGAAAGTCGGGGTCATCGTCAAAATGTCGCAGAACGTTTTGATAGGGTTTGCGGCCTTCATTCTGGCGGTAGTCTGGACCTACAAGAAGGCTGATGAAGTTCCAGGCGGTGAGAAGCCGGGCCTGATGGAAATCTGGATCAGGTTCCCGAAGTTCGTCCTGGGATTCATGGGCGTTTCCATTCTTTTCTCCTTTTTCCTGAGCCAGGAAATAGTCTCAGCTACCAAGAGTTCCTTGGGTGGAATCCGGACCATGTGGTTTGCGCTTGCGTTTACATCGATTGGTCTGGAAACCAACTTCCGGGAAATTTCAACAATGGGAGGCGGTCGCCCTGCGTTAGGATTCCTCGCCGGCCAGGGATTGAACATCATTTGGACACTCATACTGGCCTATATAATTTTTGGAGGCTATCTATTCCCGGTTCCAAAGTTTTAATCGAAATCTCCTGAGAATTTCGATCTGATCAAAATGAGGCTCACTTGCAAAAAACTGGTTGCAGGTGGGCCTCCGATTTTTAAACAGCCGATCGGGGTCATCGTAAGGAAATATCGGCGACACGATCGTTACAGCCCTCCCCTTCCAGGTTGCGCTCTCCCGATCAATCATGATAGATTGCTCCAAGAGCCTTACAGACATTGTGTTCCCAATGAAGGAACCAGGGTCTTGCCGAGACTGGACTCCACCACGTTCGATCTGGCAGGAGATGAATATTTTCATATAGACGCTCCCGACGTCTATTCCTTGAAACGTTCATTTCTCAGGTCCCTTAACAGGCCGCATATCAATTTATTGATTCAGCATTCCAGAGGTTTTCATGCGATCAGGGAGAAGGGTTCTAGTAATAGATGATGAGATGGCTATCCGTGAAACCCTGGAGATGTTTCTCGTGGAGAAAGGTCTTGAGGTTTTCCTGGCTGGGGCCGGGTTTGAGGGGCTGCGAAAATTCGTTGAGTTTAGGCCTTCACTAGTCATCCTGGACATCAGGTTGCCTGATATTTCAGGTATGGAGATATTAAAAAAAATTCTGGATCACGATTCCGACGCCAGGATAATAATGATCACCGCATTTCATGACATGGAAACTACTATAGAAGCCATGCGTCACGGGGCATTTGACTACATTCACAAACCAATTGATGTCGATGAGCTTGAGCAGGCCATTAACAAAGGGTTACGTGAAAACGCTGAGGCGACAATAGAGGCTTCTGACGAGGCAGTCCAATACGGGGACATGGATCATCACACTATCGTTGGCAAAAGCCAGGTAATACAATCACTGTTCAAAACCATAGGCCTGATGTCGCGCCACAGACAATCCGTCCTGATTGAAGGAGAGACAGGAAGCGGAAAAGAATTAATCGCTCACGTCATTCACGAATCCTCCATCACCAGGGACGAGCCCTTTGTCACGGTAGACTGTACCACGCTAGTTGAAAACCTGTTCGAATCGGAACTTTTCGGCTACGAAAAGGGAGCATTTACAGGCGCCTCGGAAATAAAGAAAGGCAGAATTGAACTAGCTCAAGGCGGAACGATTTTTTTCGACGAAGTTGGGGACTTAAATCTTCCATTGCAGGCAAAATTGCTCCGGTTTCTTGAGTCTCGGGAGTTCACAAGGTTGGGTGGGCACAGGACACTGTACTCAAACGCGCGCATCATAGCCGCTACCAACCGAAGACTTCTGGAATTGGTAAACTGCGGTCAATTTCGACAGGATCTGCTTTTCCGCCTGAATGTTCTTCAAATCAAGGTCCCTCCTCTACGTGAGCGTCTGGGTGATATTCCAGACCTCACGAGGTTTTTTCTGTTTAGAATCAACAAAGAGCTGGGGACAAAGGTAAAAAGTATCGAAGAGAATGCACTCTCATTGCTTAACTCACATTCATGGCCTGGAAATGTGAGAGAATTAAAGAACGTTCTGACAAAAGCCGCCATGGAAGCCAGGGGGTCTGTAATTGATCTGGATGGCCTTTCATC
>CAYNZA010000079.1:0-13645 GCA_964401595.1 uncultured Desulfomonile sp. | reverse complement strand
TGATTTATCCATGAAGGCCCTCATCAATTGGCACATTTGATAATGATAAACAAAGTAGTAGATGTTTCAAAGAGAACAACAAATTTGAAGACGTTGTCAGTTAAGAATTTATTTCCCCCGAGCCATGTCTTCGTAATCTTGCGTTAATTACGCAGGCTCATCTTTCTACGGAACATTCAATCGCCCATTTGACGGACACCATTAATTACGTCAAGAAACTGTGGAAGTATTTTCAACCAAGAACACAATAGAAAAAGTCGCACGCATTCCTGTTTAACATAGATGAATTCCTTTCCCAGGGCAATCTTTAGTACATCAGGACCTCAAATGCTCAATAATCCGGTCACCTCATGGGATAGTCAATTACACCGTGAAATCCGTTAAAAAATGATACATAGGCCCATTTGGCTGCGTTTATAATGTAGAGAATTTTAGTGGAACTGGACATCCTGATGGCTGGGGGCAGCGTTGAAGTAAAAACCAAGAGGTGGTTTTTTTTCAACCAACATCCTGTCTTTTTCAACTGTTAGAGCTTTTTGAGGTGAGACAATTGTCATGATAAACCGGCTAGTCATGTTCAGCGCGTACATTTTATTTTTGATGATTAACATTTTTGCGTTCTCGATGCATTTGACATGACAGGCAATTAGAATGATTTTTGCTCAAAAAAACAGCGCTCACGAGATGGAGGTTTTACCTTCCCGCAGAGCGCACAATTTGAATGACATCAAGAAGAAATCTTATTCTTGCAGAGCGCCGTCTAAGAACATGAAAATGAGTGAGAAACCTGTTGTTTAGCTATCCTGAACATTTGCCGGTGGCCGAGAACAATTCGTCAATGAAACCAAATCTTAAGCGGCGCGGGTCACTGCCATTCCAGAAAAGTGGAGCTGATTTATTTTCCAACTGTCATGAATCTGGCGCAGGACGGCAGTAAACCTGAAGGGAATAGGGGTAAAACGATCTATGTTAACTTTTTTCAATGTAAATACATTGCCTTCCGCATTCACCTCAACTGTCCCTAAATGACTTTCTTGCTCGTCGGACGCCCTCAGGACGCATTCACCTGAAAATATGGACATAGTCCTGTAAATTGACACATGGTTCGCCATAACGTTGATCTGCAGAGAGTTGGTTTGACTGAATTCATACTTTAGATGTCCCATAAAGTCGTCTCGAGACGTTATTTTAGAGCCATCCAGACTGTAACCAATAAAGTTTTCATCAAAGTGGAAGTGTGACAGAGTCAATTCAATGTTCCTGTCGTTGTAGGCGCTAATGGCGTCAACGATTGCTTTTTCAATCTCATTTCTGTTTCCGGCAATCATATTTTTCTCCTGCTCTGACTTGAACCGACTGATTGATAGATTTCCCAGCAAACAACTGAGCAAGACGTGTGCCATTCCCATAAAAACCATTTCAAGTTTTCAAAACTTTTTCTTAGAAATCTGCAGAGACTTTAGCAAAAAAGAGGAAAACAGATTGAAGAGGTCCGGAGTTGAGGCAATTCCCGATTGGAAACATTCAGAATTCCAGGAGAGGGAACTGGAAAGTCCAGAGATATTTCAACATAGATCCCATGCTCCTGGCATGAAACGCTCCCCAAATCCCCTTGTAAACTTCCCAATTCCTATGTGTGAGTTTAATATGAGAATGCGTCAGATGACGTCATTCAACGCGAAGTTATACAGTGACTGCCAATCTTCTTGTTTTTACGAACTTAATCTGATCCAATGGCTGACTGACTGGCATTCCTCATCCGGGAGATGTTGACAACTTTGTGGAAACTACAGACATATCAAAAAAATAATAGCTCGTAATAACAAAATGTTATTCTTATTACACCATGCGATAATTAAGCCCATGGACAATGTGTCCCGATGTCATGATATTAATATCAACAGTCCCCGTTTCATCCAGCCCTTTATGAAATAGTCCTGATGGCGAATCACGCGCCACCACAACCCTGTAATCGAAATTTCCAGGACATCCGTTCGAACATTAGGGTTTAGAGGTCGTTGCCCCCTCCCCAGTCCGATCACGACATTCTGGTAAAAACAAACTGGTTGTTGTCGTGTCCACCACCACATGTAATCATTCGGTCCAACCTGTACCCCCGTGCCCTGAAGAAGTTAAATACCTTATCGGGTCCGGCAACCTCAAAGGGTAAGCCGCCTACCCAATCTGTGATGTCATGCATTCTGGACATGCCACGGCGGCTATAATAAGTTTGCCAATGGTTCCAGGGGACCTTCCCTTCCATAAGGTTCTTGACGACATAGGGCGCCTCCGCGCCGGGGACAAACATTGCGGTGAATAAAGGCTTCGCCCATTCGGGAAGACGGTTGTAAAATTTCTTGATAGAAAGCCAGGCTTTGCTGGCAAAACCCTGATCATTGTATATTGCGACGTAGAGCTTTCCCCCTGGGTTCACTGTGACGCAAACGTTTGAAAGCGCTTTCCAGAGATCCCCCGTATGGTGAAGAACGCCATAAGAATACACTATGTCGAATTGGCCAAGTCCCACCAGATACGCTGAATCAAGAGCATCACCTTTTTCTATCTTCCAGTCAGGATCACCTGGAGCATAGTCAGCTCTCAGTCGTCCAGCGCATTCTACCGCCTGTTCGTCGTAATCGAAGGAACAGATTGAAGCCGCCCCCAGTCTTTTTGCCGCAAGGCTGAACAAACCGCTTCCGCAGCCTATATCAAGAAAACTCTTGCCTTTCAGGTTCGTAAGCTCGAGCATTCCCCTGAGCGATTCCTCGGCGGTTTCAATTCGCGCCGGATTGAGAGTTTTCAGAAAACTGCTCCAGTTCTTGCCAAATTCAAATCTGTCCGTTTGAGTCTTATTTTCTTGGGCCATTTATTCGTCGATTCTTTGTGTTTTTTTCTTGAGATCGAATTAACACTGAGTTTACTATATTTGAGATCACTTATGCCAATTTAGAGAAAAAATAAGGGACTGGCAACATATGATAAAGACCGACTCCAGGAGAACATGCCACTGAGTAGGGAAATTTTCGATTTTTTCTTTTTTCCACTCTTGTTCATCCAATCGAATTTTCATCCCGTGAGTATCATTTGATATTCGCATTCAGCCCGCGATAAAGGGACTCTTAAATGTATGGAGATACTGTTGACGCCAAACTGATGAGCGCTAGCGAGGCGGTGTCAAGATTTGTTAAAGATGGTTGTCAAATAGCTCTTGGCGGTTTTACCGTGAGCAGAAATCCGATGCTTATAGCTCGTGAGGTCATTCGTCAGGGTCTTAAAAACCTCCATGTTGTGTGTCACTCTCATGGTCAGGCGCTGGATTTGCTGGTAGGCGCAGGTAGTGTTTCGCATCTGGAAATAGCCTATGGCGGCACCGGCAGATTTGCCCCAACCTGCATACGATTTCGCAAAGCCGTTTGCAATGGTTTGATAAAGTTGGAAGACTATTCCAACTACCACATGAGTCTGAGGTTTCTCGCCGGTTCCATGGGTCTTCCTTTCATGGCAACCAAATCCGGGCTGCAAACGGATTTGGTCAGGCTGGAAGGCTTTCCGGCAGAGGAGCGTGGCCTTGCAAAAATACCCAACAAGAAACTTGATATTATTCAGAATCCTTTCTCAAAGGATGTAGACAATGTAATACTGTTACCGGCTCTCAATCCGGATGTTTGCATCATTCATGCTCAATACGTGGGGACTGATGGTGCGGTCAGAATTAAAGGCCTTACCTTTGCAGACCTCGAGCAGGCTAAAGCCTCCAAACATGTTATCGTGACATGCGAAGAGATACTTCCAAGAAATGTCATCAGGCAGGACCCTGATCAAAACTCATTGCCTCCGTTCTTCATAGACGCTGTAGTGCATGCGCCTTACGCAGCTCACCCAACCGCATGTCATTACTTTTACGACTATGACCCTACACACCTCAGGTTGTACCAGAAGGCAGCTCAAGATGATGCAGCTTTTCAGAGCTACCTCAGAGAATGGGTCCTCGATGTTGCAGACCAGTCGGCCTATCTTGAAAAGATTGGAGTTAACGATTTGTTGAGAATAAAAGCAGATCCCTGCCTGGGTTATGCCCGAGGTCTGGACCGAAGGTAAAGTTAGGACACGAATTGACTCAATATACCAGACTGGAAATGATGGCTATCAGCGCCGGAAGAATGATCAGCGACGGAGACATTCTCTTTGCAGGCACCGGTGTTTCAATGTTGGCGGCAACCGTGGCAAAACGAATCCATGCCCCAAACTCTGTCGTGTTTTTTGAGACAGGAGGTATAGATCCTTCGCTGGATGAATTGCCTCTTGCCGTAGCGGACCCAAGGGTCATGTCCGGAACATGCATGAACACCGGCTTGATCGATTCATTTTCAATATTAGGCAATCAGCGTTTCAGGACAATAGCATTCCTGGGCGCAGCCCAGATTGATCGTTACGGTAACCTTAATTCAACAAGCCTGGGTGACTACCACGCGCCTCGATCGAGATTCCCCGGAAGCGGTGGAGCCTGCGACGCAGCCTCACTGGCCTCAGGGGTCATCATCTTCATGCAACACGAAAAAAGACGCTTCGTTCAGAAACTGGATTATTTAACCAGCCCGGGGTGGCTCTCAGGAGGCAAGTCCAGAGAAGAAGCCGGTTACAAGCGTGGGGGGCCAATAGCGGTAGTGACCAACATTGCGATAATGGAATTCGACCAGACGACCAGAGAGATGTTCCTGTCCAAGACCTATCCCGGAGTTGCGCCCGGTGAGGTGGCAGAACTCACCGGTTTTCCGCTTGATATCAGTCGATGCTCTGAGGCCCAGGCCCCGAATGAAAATGAATTGTCCATACTAAGAAATCAGGTAGATCCGCAAAGGCTCATCCTCACCTGATCAACACCAGTCGTCAAGGCTCAAAATGACCGAAGCTCTCTGGAAGTAATCATATCCTTTCAGGGAGCGCATTTCCTGTAATACAACCCCCCCCTGATACCAGCCATCTGAAGGATTCCCATTTGATTTCCCAGCAAGGCCATTCTTCTTGATGGCTCATAAAAAGTCTCCTCAGTCCCAACACCAGAAACATGAAAATTGATAGTTGCTCCCACTGAATGAAAAACAGGTTGTCTGAATTATCTCAGGCGCCACATTGAGTTGGCGCCCATAGAATCACAGTTGGCGCCACCCCGATTAACATAAAAGTTTTTTCATAATAATTACGAACACATAAATTGATCATTGGAATGGCGCCCAAATTGCTCATACAGGGAGTAGCCAACCCACAAGAGGCATAGCCCTGTGTCCAAAGGGCAACATACGCCTTAAAATGCAGCCATTGCGCTTAAGAGCTGAGAGCCTTGGGTTACCATCTTCAATTATTTCGGGGAGACATCCATGAGCAACAACACCACTGACAAAAACTACCACAATCAACTGGAAGCAAAGGCCAAAACAGCTGACTCAGCTGAGCGCAGAGAGGACTACATGGTGCTGCTGCTTGCTGCGATAACTGTCACTCTGGTTTCCACCGGAGTCATAGGGCCGACTTTTTTCAAGTCACTGTTTTTCTAATAAAAAAATTCTCAAGGAGAAGAAGATATGGCTAGCGGCGGTATAGGAGTTGATTATTCAGTTAAGGGACTACCCAAAATGTTACCCGGATTGATTCTATGTATGGTTTTCGGCTGGCTGGCTTTGCAGTGGGATCATACTATTCACAAATGGGCCAGTGAAATGAAGGAAGTGAACACCGTTCTCCAGGCAAGGTCAGCTGGAAAGGCTGAGACCGATTACGAAGCCTACAAATCGGCCAAGAATACAAAATTCAAGCAGGCAATGACAAAATTTGAATCTGGAGAAACCATACAAAAGCCATCCAAACCTTCTTTTCTGGATCAGACAGATTACCTTACGATTGTAAAAACGGGGGACGTGCCGTTTAAGTATTCATTCGGCGACACCATGGTCAAATTTCAGCTAACTTATGTTGCGGTGCTGCTTCTGGTGGGAATGCTAATACGAAACACTGCGGGTATCCCAGGAATCTTCCAGGCGGGGACACTTGCGGCAAGGCCGATAATAAAACCCGGAATTGTTATTCTGGGAGCCTATTACATGTGGGCTGATGTATTGAGGGTTGGAGCGGTTGGACTTATTCTTGTGCTGGCATTCGTGTTGGGAACTTGTGTGATGATTTCGATCTGGGGGAACAGAAGTCGCGTCGATGAAGGTCTGGCGGGTGTCATGGCCGCAGGAGTGGGAGTTTGCGGAGTGTCAGCAGCGGTGGCGGTGGCGCCGGTGGTAAACGCCAAACCTCGTGACTTTTTCTACGCCATCGGAACCATTCTATTGTTTGGAACATTAGGTTTGTTCACATTTCCGTATATTGGCCAGGCTTTGGGAATGAGTCAGCCTGTTTTCGGGGCATGGGTGGGAACAGCCATCCTTAATACAGCACAACTTGTTGCGGCCGCTACCTGGTATGGACATGAGTCTCTACTCACAGCAAACATCATAAACATAGTGCGCGTTGGCTTCATACCTGCCCTGGTAATCTGGACCATATACTTCTACGTGGTCAGACCCAACCGTGCCAGTGGTATAGAAGGCGATAAACTCGACGCCTGGCAGGTAATAAAGGAAAAATTCCCGATTTTCATCCTCGGTTTCTTCATGATGGTCACTCTCAACCAGTTCGGCTTTTTTACCAAAGAACAGACCAGCATTCTGGGAAAAGATCTCTTAAAAATATTCTTCGCAATAGGTTTTGCCGGAGTTGGCCTGAACATAGCTCTAGGCGACCTCAGAAAGGCTGGTGGCAAAGCATTTATCATCGGCTTCATCGCAGCAACCGGGAAAGCAATAATGTCGGCAGCTGCGGTAATGATTCTCGGAGCGGCTGTCTTCGCAGTGAAATAACGTTTATCCAATCTTTCATTCCCGGCCCTGGCGCTTGACTTCAAATCGTCAAGCGCTTAAATTCGTTCAGGGTATCGATGATTCAAGTGTTTTATGACGGAATATTCATGAAAAGGATTTTGATATGTACTGACGGCGAGGACCACAGCCTTAAGGCTGAAGAGCATGCAGTCTTTCTGGCGTCATCCATTTCTGCATCCTTGACTGGCCTCTATGTTCAGAGCACCTTCCTTCACAAATTTGTACATGAAATCTACGCAGTTGGTCGAAACGAATGCAAAGACCACCTGGACAGATCGCTTTTCAACGAAGGGATGGAGGCTTTGGAAGCATTGGAGAGACGATGTTTGTCCCAGGGGATTCCTCTGAAGACAAAAGTCAGAAAAGGCGACATCGCTTCGGAGATTCTTGCAGAAGTTGCCGAGTTTGAATATGACCTTCTAATAATGGGCGCCAAGTTGCTTTCATCATGGAGAGAGAAACTCGAATCGGCGAATGTGTCTCTTGACTTATTCAAACAAAGTCCCATTCCTGTGTTGTTCGTAAGATGAACAAGGTCTATGCTAGACAGTGGGCGATCAACGTTTCGGATGAGTCTGTAAACGATTTGCTCCGTGACCATGAAAAGATCCTGCGCCTGTCTCCACGATGGGATGTAAAAGAAATCAGGACCACACATGGAACAGGAGACAGTCATACCTTAGAGGTGGACGTAGAGCACGATCGCACGGAAATGCCGGTTTCATTTGTGGCAAACATTCACAAATCCTTTTCACCTGAATCTCTGCAAATCTGCCTGACCTCCTCCACCGACTCAATCGAGTTCAGTATTGAAGTGGCCGGCCTGAACAGGGGAAAACTTGTTTCAGTTCTAATAAACTCTACTCCGGAACCTGACATTCATGACATTAGAGAATTCGATCTCTGGGCCCGTAGCATTATTAATTACCTGAAAATCAGCGCATCGAACCACTGGCATGTGCGCCTCTGGAAAGCATTCCTGGACAAATGGTGGCTCAACATGACCCAGTCTGCAAAGCGAATTACTTTTTTTATTGTGGCCTCGGAAGGGTTTTCCGTCATTTTTCTCGTGGCTCTTCTCCTGTGGTGGAAATTCTCATAGCTTCCGGCAGTCCGTGCCCTGAACGCCTGTCAACATAGCCAACTGAAGGTAATGATCATGAAACATGCTGACCTAAAAACCAGGCTCAACGTCAGACTCCTGTTTACTCTTCTCGCCTTCGGTTTGGTCTTCAGTGTCTCACTCAATTACTATCTCCGTGCGCTCATGGAGAACAATGTCACAGACAAAACACGTCTCATCTTTGCCAATCTTCTTGCTGTTCAGACTTATGTTCGAGAAACCCTGAGACCGGTGATGATCGATACGCTGCCCAAGGATTCTTTTGTGATAGAAGCCATGTCCACCTCTTATGTCACACGAAAGGTAATGTCGGATCTTAACATGGCCGGAGACCAGTTCACCTACAGGAGGGTGGCGCTGGAACCACGTAATACGAAGTATATGGCTAATGAAATGGAAAGAGGTTTTATAGAGCATTTCCAGCATAATCCTTCTGAGAATATTTTAAGTCGATTCAGGATGATAGGTGATCAAGAATGCTATGTTTCGGCGAGGCCCGTTGTGTTTCGACAGAATTGCCTGGTGTGCCACGGAAATCCGGAGGACGCTCCCATAGTTCTGCTCACCAGATACGGCTCAGAGATGGGGTTTGGGCGTAAAGAAGGTGAAATAGGTGGACTTGACATGCTCATCGTGCCCGTTCAGGGAGATAAAGTCGCCATACAGAGGGTTACCATTTCTTTCGTCGTTGTCTTTGCGTGCGGGATTCTTTTCATAATGGGTTTCAATCATTTCTTTTTTGATCGCATTATGGTCCAGAACATAGGACGATTGAACAACGTGCTTCGCAGCAGGTTCCCCAAAGAAGCAGATGGAAGTCTACCGGAGAATCCGGGAAATGGGGACGAAGTTGAGGGTATGGTGGCTGACATGGAGAGGTTTGCAGACCATCTCCGGGATGTAAAAGAGCAGCTTTCGGACTACGCCGCCAATCTGGAGACAAAAGTTGAGGAGCGCACGACAGAGTTGAGATTGGAATCAGAGGCACGACTGGTTGACGTCCAGCTTTTTCTGGATGTTATCCAAAAGTTCTCGCTCGGTTTGGATCGAAGTCATCTTCTCGACGAAATACTGACCTCGGTGGCACTGAGATTTCATGCAGACGGCGCTTTCTTTTACTGCTTCGTAACAATGGACAATCGATCCTGGCCTGAAAAAAACCTCCGGGACAAACTGGAATCCTACAGGCGTGACACCCTGCTGGATGGCAACGGCCTTTTTTCAGCTCATGAAGCAATTGTGCCGGTTCAGGCAACGGACTCAGTCAGAGGGGCTTTGGCGCTGAAATGGAACTCTCCCAAAGAAATGGCTCCACATGAACGTGAAATACTGAGGGCCTTGGGACGCCAACTTGGAGTCGCCCTTGAAAATCTTGACGCCATGGAGAACATCCTCAAACAAAAAGCCATTCTGGAATCAGTTTTTGAGGGAATAGCCGATCCACTGTTCTTGCTGGGGGTTACGGGAACCATTGTGCATGCAAATGAATCTGCGCTCAGGCTGTTGAAGGACATGAATATCAGTAGTGAAACAGCGCCTGTTTCTCTGGGTTTTCATGACTTGTCCTCCAAAATTGATACCACTGGTGCGGCAGTTCAGATTGAGATAGTGCTGCAGGAAAAACGTTCGTTCATTCTACGCGGATATCCTCTGCGCGGCTATGCCGTGGTTGGACGCACCATAGTCTACGCACGGGACAACACGATGGAAAAGACAATGCTCGCCCGTCTTCAACAGGGTGAGAAATCATTGGCCGTTGGGAAGCTGGCGGCTGGCCTGGCGCATGAAATCAACAATCCCCTGGGTGTAATATTATGTTACGCCCGTCTTCTCTGGGACAATGGGAAGAGCGATCATGCAGAGGATCTCAACATCATAATAAGACACTGTCTTCAAGCACAAAAGGTGTTGCAGGATCTGATGAGATTCGCCAGGCCAAAGCCGGTAGCCACCGGCTCAATATCTCTGGATGAGGCGGTAAAGTTCATTGCAAGGGTTTTTGAAGTCCGTGCAGCGAAACACAATATAACCATCAAGTCCGAAATTGATCCTCATCTTCCTGGTATCATAGGAAATGCAGACGCTTTGGAGCAAATCCTGACGAACATTGTGATCAATTCCATGGATGCCCTGGAGGATTCTGGCCCGGACATTTCAGGTCAGATAACGATCAGGGGGTTCTGGAACCAGGAGACTGGGGAAGTTGCTCTGGCGATCTCGGACAACGGTCCGGGAATACCGAATGATAATCTGTCGAGACTGTTTGATCCCTTTTTCACTACCAAGGAAGTCGGCAAGGGAACTGGTCTGGGTTTGGCTGTTGTTTATGGGCTAATGAGGGATCTCGGAGGTCGCATAGAGATCGAAAATCGGGATGGAGCCGTTTTTACTCTTTATTTCATGTCAGAGGAAAGGTGCGATTTTGGAACGTCTAACTCGTGACACAATACTGGTGGTAGATGATGAAGTCGATTTTGCCAATGGCTTGTCCCGGCTAATCCAGAAAGGATTCCCCGACAATCCCGTCATTGTAAGACATGATGCCGCGTCTGCCCTTACCCTTCTGCAGGAACGTCCATGC
Source organism: uncultured Desulfomonile sp. (assembly GCA_964401595.1). GTDB lineage: Bacteria > Desulfobacterota > Desulfomonilia > Desulfomonilales > Desulfomonilaceae > CAITZA01. The sequence continues at coordinate 3,021 of CAYNZA010000079.1, read as the reverse complement.
GCAGTTCTCATGACAGATCTCAGGATGCCAGAAATGGATGGCTTTGGACTTCTCGAAAGGGCGTTGATCCTTGAACCCTCAATATCAGTCATCGTCCTGACAGGATTTGGCACCATAGAGACGGCGGTTACTGCCCTTAAAAAGGGAGCTTACGACTTTCTGACCAAACCAATTGACCAGGACGGCCTTTATCGAGCAGTGACAAAGGGAATTGACCGTGCCGTGCTGATCAGAGAAAACAGGAGACTTCGGGAAGCCATGGCTGCTCAGGGTTCCAGCGAAACGTTGATTGGAGAGAGTCCTGCAATGAGCCGGATGCGGGATGAAATAGAAGCCGTGGCAGCAACCGATTATTCCGTTCTGATTCACGGGGAGTCAGGATCGGGAAAAGAACTGGTCGCCCGATATATTCATCGTCTTAGCAAACGATCAGAACGCACAATGGTCAGTGTGAACTGCACCGCAATTCCTGAAAATCTCATGGAAAGCGAATTGTTTGGGCATGTGAAGGGCGCCTTCACAGGCGCGGACAAGAACCGGCAAGGTCTTTTCCTGGCGGCAGACGGGTCCAGTTTACATCTCGACGAAATAGGCGACCTTCCTATGTATCTGCAGCCCAAGCTTCTGAGAGCGCTTCAGGAGAGGGAAATCAGGCCTCTGGGAGGAAGTCAGAGTATCCCTGTGAATGTACGAATTCTGGCTTCCACAAATCAGCGACTGGAGAGCAGAATAGCGGCCGGATCATTCAGAGAGGATCTTTATTACAGACTTAATGTGCTAAACGTCCGTGTCCCTGCTCTACGGGAGCGACCTTTCGACATACCATCACTCGCTATACACTGCCTGCGTCAGACCTGCAAGGAGCTTGGGGCTCCTGACAAAGATTTCACTGGTAACGCCATGAATTATCTGACATCGCGTCGATGGCCTGGAAATGTTAGGCAACTGTTCAATTTTGTCCGGAGAGTGGCCGTCTACTGTAGGGGGCCTGTGATAACAGAGGCCCAGGTTCGCCTGCTCGAGTCCTCCAGTCAAGGTTCACCAGTGACCCCGCACGTAATAGAAGTGTATAAGGACGCAAAGCAAAAATTTCTGGATGAGTTTACGCGTTCATACATTGAGAGAGTTCTTGAAGAAACCAGGGGGAATCTCTCGCAGGCGGCCAGACTGTCCGGACTGGAGCGTGTTTCCCTGCAGAAGATAGTCAGACGAATGGGGATAGCTACTGAACAGTTTCGGTCCAATTAATTCCATGTGTCTTGAGCAAAAATCCTGGTCCGACCCTCAATGACAAACCATCAACAGTATGCAGGATATCTGCCGGTTGTGAACATTGAGTCATAAATTGAGCGCAAACAGATTTAGTTGATCATTTTTAATGTTGCGACGTGATCGGCAATATTTTTGTTCAGGGCGTTGGCAAGCAATATTTCTATGCCAGCCCCGGCAAGACCAGCAATGGCTAATACCTCCAGATTTTCCGGAAAGAGCCTTTTTACTCCACTCCTGATATTAGAAACACCACACATGGTCCTGGCATGCTCCTGAAACACAGCCCCTGACGACAAAAGCCTGACGGTCTTGATTGCCTCTCCTATACGAAACATTGCGTCAGGCCAGGTAATGTTTGGCAAAACAGGGTCAAAAATCAACCTGTCCGAATCTATGCCGTAATCAAGGCAAATTGATCTGAGTTCCAGGGCCAGGGAGATTTTCTCATCAACCGTTGGAGGTGTGAATGACTTTGCGTCCATCAAGAGTATCACAAGTTCAGAGTTACTACTTTTGGCTAAAGGAAGAATGCCCTGAAGTTTGGTTGGCTCCATAGACAACGCGCTAAGGATCGGGTTGTCTTTCGCAACTCCCAGCCCAATCTCCAGTAAACGCGGATCAGAGCTGTCCAGGATCAACCGGAGGTTCGTTGTTGACTGGACAGTTTCCACAAGGAAAGCCATCCTGTCCTCATTTTTTCTGCCCAGGTGTCCTGGATTTATGTCAATGAAATCAGCGCCTGCGCTTTCGAAACGTTTGACCAGTTTCCGTATCGGCTCAGGGTCAAGCTTTTTCAAGGCTTCTGCAATGTCCGGATTAAGTCCGTGAAGATTGTCCGCAGCAAATTTCATGAATCAACCTCGCCAGATACGGGCTCGAGTGAAAATATTTTAACTCAGGCGTTCAACAATGGTGAACCACATTCTTTCCTGAATATCTTTGCGTTAATTCCACATATACACTGTGCCCTATCTCGACTGTGCGAAAGATTCTATCGACAATATCCGGAGAAATTTTACCCCCACCCGCTTCCTTAATATTTGCATCAGCTATCGCCTGACCACCAAAAAGCGTCGATCTCAACAATTCAACCGAAACGAGGATGTCCGGAACCAGGTGGGATCGGCATGCTCTTGAGACTTTTTCGGCCAAAGATAGTCCGATCAATGAATTGCTGATTATTTGGAAAGGAACATCAATGACCGTATGAAGCGCCTTCCTGTAAGTCACTTCATCTTCAGGATTTTTTCGGGCCGCCGACCATTCTGCGTATGCTGCGCAATCTTGAGAAACAAGATTGAGGAATGTCGCAGCACAATCCTCACACTTGATTGCCAACTCACTCCAGTGCTTCATGGTTGAGGCGGTAGCCTTGAAATGCAACTGCTCTATCCTGCACACTTTCAAAATCAGCAAAACAGCAATTCCGCCGGTGTGCGCCGAAACTGACCCACCACCCGTGTCTGGAACCGGTTTTAGCAGTTCTTCCATGAAGTGGGTGTTACTGGAGATCAGTTTTGCCAATTCATGATTTGTAAAAGCCGGGACTGCCATCTCACACGCCTTAATTCTGAGCAAGACTCTCACGTTTTCGCTTTTCCACGGTTCCGATGGCTCGTGCTTCCTCAAGCAACGCCAACGCCTGTTTGTAAATTGGAGTGTCAACCATCTTTCCATCCAGACTGGTCGAAGCCCGGCCTTCCGCTACCGCTTTCTCAAAACATTCCATGACACTGCGAGCCCATGAAA
>CAYNZA010000078.1:0-13868 GCA_964401595.1 uncultured Desulfomonile sp. | reverse complement strand
ATGTCCAGTCCGCCTCTTAAACGGACTGGATTGCCCTGACCAAAACCTCACAAAGTCCCTTGCAAAAACAGTTGTATACAATGTTCTTGGTAAAAGGGTAATAGGGGCCCAGTCGTTGGATGTCGGGTTAATTGAGCATTGCCCCGCCTTTGTTTATTGCGCTATCGGCGGCACATAAGGCAGTGTCTTTGCCAGTATCCACAGCAGGAACAGCACCACCGGAGTATGCAGGATAAGCTGCAGTATGGAATAACCGGCGAGATCCCTTGCTTTTACGCCTGTCAGACCCATAAGTGGGAGCATCCAGAATGGATTGATGAAATTCGGCAGGGCCTCGGCAGCGTTATAAACCTGGACTATCCATGCGAGGTTAACCTTCAGTTGCGTAGCCGCTTCCAGCACGTATGGCGCTTCGACAATCCACTTTCCACCACCGGAGGGGAGAAAGAGCCCAAGGATTGCGGAGTATATTCCGACAATGACCGGAAGCGTCCCTTGAGTTGACACGGAAACGAAGAACTTCGCCAGCAGCTCGTTAAGCCCAGAGCCCATCAGGATGCCGTAGACGCCGGCATAAAGAGGAAACTGCAGGAGAATACCGCCCGTCATCGGGACGGATTTTGCCGCCGCCCTGAGGAAAGCCCTGGGTGTCCAGTGAAAGAGCATGCCCGCCATCAGGAACATGAAGCAATAGGTGTTCAAGTCAAGAGCCGCCGAGACGCCCTTCGCCGCGAACACCGTCCAGAGATAGCCGAAACCCATCGCCACGATTATCAGGGTCAGGATGGGGCTGAATTCAAGCCATTCTCCCGGAGTATTGGGTTTTCCTGGATCCTCATAGGTTTCTTTGTATGTTATCCCCGCCATCTCCGCTGTCTTCGCATGCTGGGCCGATGGCGCCGATACATAACATATCCACACGGACAGGACCATCAGGACGACAATCATGACAAGGTTCTGCCAGGTGAATAGCGTCATTTCCAGTGGAATCTCCCCGCTGATCTTGTAGAGCCCCGCTGGAATCGATGCCTTTGTCGCCATGAGCAGCGCCGCCGATGAAGACAGACCGAGGGCCCACACACTGCCCAGACCCAGATAACCGGCAGCGCCCATGGCCCTGTAGTCAACACCGTCAACACGCTTGCTGATTTCCCTGATCAGTATGCCGGCGAAGATCATGCTGAAACCCCAGCTAAGCAGGGAAGCGGCCATGGCCATGAATCCCACATAGGCGACCGCTCCCCTGGGTGTTTTGGGCACAGCCGCAAGGGCATTGATCAGTTTGCGAACTGGAGGCGATACGGCTACAACGTATCCACCGATGACAACAAAGGCCATTTGCATGGTAAACGGGATAAGTGTCCAGAAGGACTTACCAAAATCTACAGCGATGTCTTTAGGGCCGCGACCCATCAACAACGCTCCAATCGCCACAATCACGATTGCCATAGCCGCGAACACGTATGCGTCCGGAAACCACTTCTCACTCCAATCCGCCAACACCGCCCCCAAACGGGCCATGAAACCCTGGGATGCGTCCGTCTCTTTTCTTCCCTGTTTCTGCGCTGATGCCATGAGATCAACAAAACTCCTTTCTTCAGCCAATTGATACAAGGTAACGCCATGAGGCGAACAGAACTATTCCCTCGGACAAAGGTGATCTGGATGAGTCCTTTTCCTTATTGGGTCTATGGTAGGTGCGGTAACTGGAAACGGTGGGGTGGAATCGCCACACCCAATTTTAAATCCGCAATCATGTGTGATGATTATTCCCGGTTGAGAGCAATCTGCGTGCCAGAACCCCCAGGGGGAGTGTAAAACTGATGGAGTGGCGGTATTAGGGTATCAGTAAATGAAATACCGGCGCATGGCTGCCTGCGGCGCCGTTCCGAAAAGAGGGTTTTGAGTGACTATTTCGTGCACAGTATGTCTAAACTTCGCGCACTACAGGGAGTCCCTCCAAGGCGAGTCCGTATTCCTCTATTTTGTAGAGCAGGGCCCGGCGGCTCATTACAAGATCCCGGGCTGTTTTCATGCGGTTGCCATGGTTTCGAATCAGAACCTGACGGATGATGTTGCATTCAGTTTCCTTGAGCATGTCGCGCAGGCTTTTGTCCTGCCATAGTTCTGCCTCTTCATGGCGAACGGTCTCAACGGGCCTGGACAGGTGTAAGGGTAAGTCTTCCGGAAACAGGATTCTGCCGGTGCTCATGATGACGGCGCTTTCCACCACGTTGGAGAGTTCTCGCACATTTCCAGGCCATCCATAAGCCTGCAGGATATCCATGGTCTCTGCGTCGAAGTCATCGAGTTCCCTGCCGGTTTCATGAGCGAACCGTTGCAGGAACAATCTCGCCAGCACGGGTATGTCCTCCCCGCGTTCCCTCAGCGGTGGGAGTTCCAATGTCACCACTGCGAGACGGTAGTAAAGATCGCCTCGAAAGCGGTGGTTGTTGATAAGATCAGCCTGAGTCCTGTTAGTCGCAGCAATGATTCTGATATCTGTTTTTAGTGTCTGACAGCTTCCCACTCGCTGGAATTCACGTTCCTGGAGGACACGCAGGAGCTTGACCTGAACCCCCGTCGGCATTTCTCCAATCTCATCAAGGAACAACGTGCCCTTGTCCGCCAGCTCGAAGCGACCGACCCTTTTGGCTAGAGCGCTGGTGAAGGCGCCTCGTTCATGTCCGAACAGTTCACTCTCCAGAAGTGTTTCAGGCAGAGCCCCGCAATTAACCTTGACAAAGGGCCCGCCAGCCCGCTGGCTGTTGTAGTGTATCATGTTGACCAGCAGCTCCTTGCCTGTCCCACTTTCCCCGGTGACCAGCACGGTAGCCTGTGTCGGGGCCACTTTGGCGACAGCGTCATAGACGGAACGCATCTTTGGCGATCTCGTCAGAGAATGGCCCAGGCCGTAATGAGAGCGTAGTTCTCGTCGTAAAAGATTGGCCTCAGCTTCCAGGCGACGTGACTGAACCACACGGGCAAGTAGTATCTTGACCTCATCTATGTTGAATGGTTTGATTATATAGTCATAGGCGCCGGACCTCATTGCCTGGACGGCCGATTCTACCGCTGCAAACGCTGTCATCAGTATGACGGTAGCGTTAAGCCTCTCCTCACGGACCGCACGCAATGCAGCCATACCATCCATTTGAGGCATGCGCACGTCCATCATGATGATATCCGGCCTCTGCTGTCGCGCAGTCTCCACCGCTGTCAGACCGTCATTCGCCTCGAGAACCTCATAACCCTCCTTGCGTAGGACCAGCCTCAACATGGCCCGAACAATATCCTCGTCATCAGCTACGAGAACTTTCGCTATTGCCATCCAATGCGCTCCCCTTACCATACAGTCTCGGAATGATTATCCTTATCAAGGCTCCGGCCCCCGAGCTGTCTTCTACGATCGCACGGCCACCGCGAGCCGATACGATCCGTTGAACTACGGCCAGTCCCAGTCCGGTGCCCGTCTTCTTCGTGGTGAAAAAAGGATCGAAGACCTTTTCCCTTATCTCCTCCGGTATACCCGGGCCCGAATCAGAAAATTCCAGCATTATCTCATCCGTCTCAGTATGGCCTCCAACAGTCATATTCACCTGACCGGAATTCCCCATCGCCTGAACTGAATTTATCAGCAGGTTCAGCACCACCTGTTTGAATTGCTCCCTGTCAAGTTCAACCGGTGAGAGATTGTCCTCCACATTGATGTTGAACGAGATGCCATTGCTGTCGCCCCTGGCGCTTACCAGCATCACTGCGCTTTTCAGGAGCTGCCCCAGATCTGTCTGTGTCACGACTGATTGACAGGGTCGTGAGAAATACAGCAAGCTCTCTATGATGCTGTTCATCCTGTCCACCTCTTTTAGCATCATAGGAAGGTAGTCCTGCCACTCCTTCTCATCTCGTTCAGCTTGAAAATACTGAAGAAAGCCCTTGATACTGGTCAACGGGTTCCGTATCTCGTGAGCCACACCCGCCATCAGTTCGCCCAGTGTGGCCAGCCTGCTCGACCTGTTTACCTGCTCTTCAAGCTGTTTACGCTCCGTCAGATCCTTGAATATCCCCACAGCTCCTATTATGTCACCGTCATGATTACGCAGCGGAGATGTGCTCCCGCTGATCCAGAGCTTCCCAGTGCGGGCCGGATAGGATGTCTCGCAACCGATGTGAATTTCACCCGTGCGAAGTGTATGCAGCAAATAACTGTTAAATGAAGGGTCTTTACAGAAGACGTCCTTGTATAGTTTTCCTACAAGCTCCTGAGCAGAGAATCCCGTCAAACGCTCGGCCATTGCGTTGACCACCATGACCCTGCCGGCGTTATCCAGAGCGATTATTCCCTCGGCCACACTGTCCATCACGTTTTCACTCAGCGTCCTTGCAGTAGCCAGCGCCGCCGCCATCTGATTGATAGAATCGGCAACGTCGCCCATCTCGCCTTTGAGTCCCGTAATCCTTTTGCGAAGATCGAATCTCAGTTCCCGCAGTCCACTGACTATCTTTTTGACATCACGACCTAATCCCTGTGTCAGTGTCAATATGAGGACAAGGCCCAACGCAGCGCCCACAAGCATCGACCACGTGACCTTCCTGTCCATGGCAGTGAGTTGAGCCTGAATGTCGTCAGTCAGTTCATTCGCCCAGATATAGCCGATCACCTTACCGTTGCGCTCCACCGGTCGCATGGCGTTCATGATGTTACCACGCACTAGCGCCCCGGACTCAACACGGAATTCATTGGCCGCCATGACCTCTCTGCCGGGATGATCCCGGTCTATCGAACGGCCTGTCGTGTGACCCAGCTTGTCCGATGGGCCATACGTGAGGATGGCGTCAAGCTCACGGCTATAAAAGCCCACTCCCAATCCCGGAGAAGCGGCCGCTATCTCATCCGTAGCCGCAGTCAGTTCCCGGTTCAGTATCCTGATCCTCTCCTCCCTCGGCTTGTCAACTCCTCCACTCCTGATCAGTATCCCCTCATAACCATCGCTGTCCAGACGGGTGTCCAGTAGAGCCGCCAATGCCGCGAGCTTGCTCTGCTTCTCCTCGAGCAACGCTTGCTCTGCGCTGCGCTTCATAAGGTATCCGCCCACAAGTATCGGGACATTCACTATTATCAGCGACACCAGTATCATGCGCCCTCTGACGCTCCTGAACCAGAAATCCCACATGCTGACTACTCCGGACTGCGTTAGGTTGAAAAAAATGGACACAAATCTTGAACTTTACTTTAGCATGGAGGTGTCGATTTGGCAGGGATAAAGTTACCGAACTACAGGTCTTCAGCAGAGTTTTGGTGAGGAGCCGTTAATCTGTTTGCAGAAAGTGGTTTCTCCACATCCGAAACCTTTAGTAAGTTATCATTACCGTCCGGGAGCATGAGCCGCCAGGGGAACCCATGGGATGGTATTGGCCATGGGTTCCCGACGATCCGGTTTTCAGCTCTAATTATGCTTCCTGGGCCTTAAAAAAGGTTCGAGTCCAGTCTAAACGAGATCGAAGCGGTCAAGGTTCATCACCTTGTTCCATGCCGCCACAAAGTCGCCCAGAAACTTCTCCCGGGAATCCTCACATGCGTATACTTCCGCCACTGCCCTGAGTTGGGAGTTTGAACCGAAGATAAGGTCTACTCTGGCGCCGGTCCATTTCAGTTCACCGGTTGCGCGGTCACGCCCCTCGAACACTTCATTGTCTTGTGTGGTTGCCTTCCATACTGTGCTCATGTCAAGCAGATTGGTGAAGAAATCATTGGTGAGCTTCCCAGGGCGCCTGGTGAAGACCCCGTGCTGAGTCTGTCCAAAGTTGGCGTTCAAAACCCGTAAGCCGCCGATGAGAACAGTCATTTCGGGAGCGGTCAACGTCAACAATTGTGATCGATCGATCAACATTTCCTCGGAAGACACGGAATATTTTGACTTGAGGTAGTTCCGGAATCCGTCTGCAGCCGGCTCCAGCACTGCAAAGGATTTTACGTCGGTTTGTTCCAGTGAGGCGTCCGTGCGTCCGGGCGTGAAGGGGACGTCAACATTGTGGCCGGCATCCCGGGCAGCCTGTTCGATGGCTGCGCATCCACCCAGGACAATGAGGTCGGCAAGTGAGACTTTCCTGCCGCCGGACTGTGCGGCGTTGAACTCATTCCGGATTCTTTCGAGCGTTTCCAGGACCGTCTTCAACCGGGCCGGCTCATTGACCTCCCAGTCCTTTTGTGGCGCCAGCCGGATGCGAGCCCCGTTGGCTCCTCCACGCTTGTCTGAACCGCGAAACGTTGATGCTGACGCCCAGGCGGTCGAAACCAGATCGGAAATGGAAAGACCGGAGGCTAGAATCTTCTGTTTAAGATCGGCAACATCCCTGGAATCCACCAACTCATGATCGACTGGCGGGACCGGGTCTTGCCAGATCAATACCTCGACTGGCGCATCGGGACCCAGATATCGCGATCGTGGACCCATGTCGCGATGCGTCAGTTTGAACCATGCCCTGGAGAACGCATCGGCGAATTCTTCCGGGTTCTGCTGGTAGCGTCTGGCTATCGGCTCATAGATCGGGTCGTAGCGAAGGGAAAGGTCCGCAGTGGTCATCATTGGACGGCGCTTCTTCGAGGGGTCGTGAGCGTCGACAACCATGTCCTCTTCGTCCACGTCCCTGGCCAGCCACTGATTGGCTCCTGCCGGGCTCTTGACCAATTCCCACTCGTACTTGAACAGCACTTTCAGGTAGCCCATGTCCCATTTGATGGGGTTGGGCTTCCAGGCGCCCTCTATTCCACTGCCGATTGTGTCGCCGCCCTTGCCGCTGCCAAAGCTACTCTTCCAGCCCAGGCCCTGCTCCTCAAGCCCGGCGGCTTCAGGCTCCGGGCCAACATTGGCGGCGTCGCCTGCTCCATGACATTTACCGAACGTGTGCCCTCCTGCAACCAGCGCAACGGTCTCCTCATCATTCATGGCCATTCTTGCAAAAGTCTGGCGGACGTCACGACCCGATGCAACCGGGTCAGGATTGCCGTTCGGACCTTCGGGGTTGACGTAGATCAGTCCCATCTGAACGGCGGCAAGCGGGTTCTCGAGCTTGCGGTCACCGGAATAACGTTTATCGCCGAGCCAGGTGTCTTCACTGCCCCAGTAAATGTCCTCCTCGGGCTCCCAGACATCCACTCGCCCCCCGGCGAAACCAAAGATTTTGACACCCATCGATTCGAGGGCGCAGTTCCCTGCCAGGATCATGAGATCGCCCCACGATAACCTTTTGCCGTATTTCTGCTTTATCGGCCATAGCAGTCTGCGGGCCTTGTCCAGGTTAACGTTGTCCGGCCAACTGTTCAGGGGGGCCAAACGCTGGCTACCGGAACCACCACCACCTCGACCATCGCTGATCCGGTATGTGCCTGCGCTGTGCCACGCCATCCTTATGAATAACGGGCCGTAGTGGCCCCAGTCCGCCGGCCACCAATCCTGCGAGTCGGTCATCAACTTGTAGAGGTCGTTCTTAACGGCCTGCAGGTCCAGTTTCCTGAATTCCCCGGCGTAATTGAACTCGCCTCCCATGGGATTGCTCAAGCCAGAATGCTGGTGAAGAATTTTGAGGTTCAACTGGTTCGGCCACCAGTCCCGGTTAGTGGCGCCTCTATGTGTTCCTCCCTGGTTTGCTGCGGATGTTGTCTTGCACTTGCCATCTTCGTTCATGACGTCTCCTCCTTTTGTAATCCAGATTAACAATTGGGTGTTTATTTCCGGCGACTTATACTCATTCGGGTTTAAAAAGACTGTGTCTTGGGGTCCGGATAATCAATCAACGTCTTTTCCAGACGCATTTTGATCACTAATTGATAAAAATATCATGCAAACTTTTGACACTCCTGACACAAACCGAAAAAGTCCAAACGATGATACAGGATTCTGAAACCCGTCTTTTTGACTATCTCATTCTCAAACTCATCAAGACTGACCACTTCCGGATCCACTATCTTGCCACATCCGGTACATACGATGTGAGGATGGGGGTACGGCCTGTTTCCGTCGTATCTGTTACTCCCATCCGGAAATCCCAGTTCCAGAACCTCGCCCAGATCTTTAAGAAGAGCAATAGTCTTATAAACGGTGGCCAGGCTTGTTGTGGGGAACCTGCTCCTTACCTTCTCAAAGATCTGTTCAGCCGACGGATGCTCATCACTGGCGGCCAGAACCCTGATCACAGCCAGACGTTGATGGGTAATTCGGAAATCAAGAGCCCGCAGTTTCTCAAGCATCTGTTGGAAACGTTGTTCAAATCCTGTTGAGTCATCAGGCGCCATCGGATAATTCCATGAATACCGTTCCTCTTTTTATAGAGAATAATTATTTAATAGTAATCATTCTAGTTTGAAGTTTATGTGGTGTCAACAGAAAAGAGGGCCCAGAAATAATAAGGGCTTGACAAGAACTGTTCGATGCTCCACCATTTATTATCTCTGGAAGCTAATCAGCAGGAACAACAATTAACTAATCGAATCTATAACCGGGGGGGGTTTTTTACACGGGTTCAAGGTCTTGCGGAAAATAAGAAGGCAAAAATGAAACTCGAAAGCCCTGTGTTGGTTTCCGACCTGGATGTGGTCTTCGTCGGAACATTCGTTCCGCGAACATGCGGAATAGCGACGTTCACAAATGATCTTGCCACATCAATTTCCATGGAAATGGGAGGCAAGCCATACAGAGTGGTCGCCATCACGGACAGACCAGAAGGTTATGATTATCCCTCCGAGGTCACGTTTGAAATTCGTCAGAACGTTATAAGAGACTATGCTCGGGCAGCCGAATACCTTAATGGTTCATCGGCACAGATAGTAAGCCTTCAGCATGAATTTGGAATTTACGGAGGAGATGCCGGAAAGTATCTCTCAGTATTGCTCTCACATTTGAAGAAGCCTGTCATAACAACTGTCCATACTATTTTGGATAATCCCTCGACAGATTATAGGGAAGCTTTCGATGACGTAATCAATTGCTCACAACTTTTGGTAACGATGAGTCAGAAAGGCGCCCTGATGTTGGAAGAAATATATGGAGTTCCTAAAGACAAGATATCCGTAAAACATCATGGGGTTCATGACGTTCCATTTGTTGACTCAAACTTCTACAAGGAAAAGTTTAATGTGGAAGGACTGACTGTCCTTCTGACATTTGGTCTGATTAGCCCTAACAAAGGAATAGAGACCGCCTTGGAAGCATTGCCGGAGGTTGTGAAAAAATATCCGGATACAGTGTATATCATTCTTGGCGCAACTCACCCTGGAGTCAAAAAAGCACTGGGTGAGCAATATCGCTTGTCACTGGAACGAAAGGCCATCGATCTGAACATAGTGGACAATGTTGTTTTCCAAAACAGGTTTGTCGATCTTCAGGAATTGACCGAATACATGTCCTGTTGCGATATTTATTTGACTCCATATCAGTCGAAAGAACAGATAACTTCGGGAACGCTTGCCTATGCTGTTGGAATGGGAAAGGCCGTTGTTTCAACTCCCTATTGGTATGCTGAAGAATTACTCGCGGATTCCAGAGGGGTGTTGGTGGATTTTAAAAATTCAAAGGCCATGGCCGAGGCGCTAATAGATTTGATAGGGGATTCAATGCGACGCAACAAGATGCGGAAGGCGGCCTATGAGTTTGGGCGCACAATGGTCTGGCGTGAGGTAGGGCGTCAGTATGTTGAAATGTTCGTAAAAATGCGCAGTGAACGGAAAGACATTGAGGTAGGGTCGGCCTGGAAGCAGAAGATGCTGCCCATGATTACCCTCCCGGAGATAAGACTCGATCATTTGAGGGCTCTATCAGATGACGTCGGTCTGCTCCAGCACGCCAGTTTCGGCATACCGAATCGTGATCATGGATATAGCGCTGACGATGTCGGCCGGGGACTTGCTGCGCTGATGACTTTTTATAGTCACGAGAAAGATGATCAGGTGCTTCCCTTAATCCAGACATACATCAGTTTTCTACAGCACTCTCAAACTGAAACAGGTCATTTTCACAATTTTATGTCATACGATCGAAGATTTCAGGATCAGCAAGGAAGTGATGACACTTTGGGTAGAGTTGTTTGGGGACTCGGAACGGTAGTGAGATGGGGCCCTAAAGAGCAGGTCAGGGCATTGGCTCACAACATGATGGCGAGTGCTGTGCCTGAAATGCTCCAAATTGAAGCGCCCCGGGCCAAAGCTTATTCCATACTAGGTCTCTACCATCTGTTGCAGAAATTTGCTGGGGCAAGTCAGTTCAGGCGGCTTCTGGTCCAGTTTGCAGATGATCTTGTCATCTCTTACATGAATAATCACCGTCCAGAATGGTGCTGGTTTGAGGACGTCGTTGCTTACGGAAACGCCAAAATGCCTGAGGCTTTGCTGCGTGCATATCAGATAACCCAGAATGAAAAATATCTGGAAGTTGCTCTGGAATCGCTGGATTTTCTCACCAAGGAACAATGGAACGGGGTCTATTTTGAACTTGTGGGAAATGAGGGCTGGTACCCCCGAGGAGGCAAAAGGGCTCTATTTGGACAACAACCCATTGATGCCGGTTATCTTGTGGAAGCTTACGTCGCCGCATCAGAAGTGACAGGGGTAAAGAGACATCTGGATCTTGCTCGACTGGCATTTGACTGGTTTTTGGGGAGGAACAGGCTTAACACGGCGCTTTATGATTTCTCTGACGGATCAGTGGCCGACGGGATTGATTCCAACGGGATCAGCGCTAATCAGGGGGCGGAATCAGCCATTTGTTACCTGCTTGCAGTCCTGGGTCTTTCGGGACTAAAGGCACAGATAATCCAGGCAAACAAAGGAGAAAGATGATTCATCACAGTATCCTGAACCGTTTTGAAATGTTATCTGGCAGAATCATTCCAATCTCTTCCGGTAGAAAAAAGAGGGTGTTTTGATGGGCAATTCTGACCCAATAGTCCTTGTCTCAAGCTATCCTCCACGGATGTGTGGAATAGCAACATTTGCAGAGGAAGCGAGAGAATTTATCCAAAAGGCCAATCCAGGCCGTGAAGTATTGGTGATAAGTCACACCGACGGACAGGGTCCGGGCGTGTTTCCCATAATAGACATTTCCAAACCCGACTGGTGGAAAACAGTAGCCAGCAAGGTTTTTCTTTTACACCCGCACGTAGTACATCTGGAGCACGAATACGGCCTCTATGAATACCATGATTCGAGGGGTATTGGAGATGGGAACGAAGGGTTCCTGGATTTGTTGACAGCAATAAATGAATTCCCAACTATCGTGGAACCGCATACCATACATGGCAGGTTGACGAATTTTGAGGCGGACTTTGTCTACCAAATGTGCGCCCGAGCGAGTGTAGTGCTCTTTAAGTGCCACTATCAGAAGTGGCGTTTGGAATGGAATTTTGTTGGCAGAGGTTGGCCTACTCCGAGGAACGTAATGGTGGTACCCCACGGGGCAAGACCGGATCGACGTTGGGGAATAGGTGATGTTAAGTCTCTTAGGGTCGAGCTGGGTTTGGACAACGTTCCTCACCTTGGAGAACACCTTGTTGGTATGGTTGGATGGATACAATCAAATAAACGGTGGGACATCCTGACTTCTATATGGGAGGATATCCAGGCGGAAATATTCAGGCGATCCGGTCAAAGTTGGGACCTTCTTGCAGCAGGATCCATGAGAGACCCGAATCATTTATCGGACTATCGACACTATAGAGAACAACTCGAAGTTCTGGAAAAAAAACGCCTTGCTCACTATTTCGAGTTCGTTCCCCGTGGAGATAAGTATTACAAGGTTATGGCTATTTGCGACTTCATAGTCTTGCCCTCTATAGACGAAACACAATCTGGCACACTTGCACGAATCATTGCCTTAAACAAGCCATTTATTACCACGGCCCCCATGGAAGGGCTCACAGCACAGACGCTGGATAGTGAAGGTGGACTTCTTTTTACAACTAAACAGAGGTTACGAGAACAGGTAATCATGATGGCCTGTGACGAGAAGCTGAGATTGAGGCTGGGTGAAAAACTGAAGAAATACCTTGAAGAGGTGGTTTCCTGGGAGCTGGTAGCAAACCAGTACAACAGGGCATACGAACTGGCCCGTCAATCGGTAGCCTCGGGGGAAGCGGTCAATCTTCCCCTCGAATTCTGATGTGGCGAGCGGAGAATTTCCAACTATGGCACATACTACCAACAATCGGGACGATGAACTAATCAAGAGGTATGATGCAAACCCAATACTCACTCATCGTGTTTGGCCCTATCCCGTGAATTCGGTTTTCAATCCTGGGGCTACAATGATGAACGGCACGTATCTGCTGTTAGTGAGGGTCGAAGATCGTCGGGGATTATCACATTTATGTGCTGCACGAAGCGTCAATGGAATTACTGACTGGGCCATTGATCCGATGCCTACATTTGCTTCGCAACCGGAAGACTTTCCTGAAGAGAGCTGGGGAATAGAAGATCCTCGTATCACGTGGCTGGAAGACGCGGAACAATGGCTCATAGCCTACACTGCCTATTCAGAAGTCGGTCCCTTGGTATCGCTCGCATCTACCAAGGACTTCATAAGCTTCAAAAGGCTTGGACCGGTCATGCCTCCCGAAAATAAAGATGCCGCGCTTTTTCCTGTCAAGTTCAAGGGCAGATATGCAATGTTGCACAGACCTGCGCCATCATCAAGCGAGTCAGGAAAACACATCTGGATTTCATTTTCACCCGATTTGAAGCACTGGGGAGATCATAAAGTTGTACTTACCGCTCGAACAGGCCCCTGGTGGGACGCCAGAAAAATCGGACTTTCAACTCCTCCACTTGAAACCTCTGAGGGCTGGCTAATCATGTATCACGGTGTTCGGGAGACTGTTAACGGGAGCATTTACAGGGTTGGGCTTGCTTTACTCGACAGTGAGGATCCGAGCCGAGTTATCAATCGGTCCGATCAGTGGATATTAGGACCCGAAGACTCCATCGAACGTTGCGGAGACGTTGGCAATGTAATCTTTCCCTGTGGTTGGATTCTCAATGGTGATGATCTGAGTATTTATTACGGTAGTGGCGACAGTTGCGTATCAGTCGCTTTCACCAGTCTTGTCAAGCTATTAGGCTTTCTTGCGAATTAATGCCCAATTTTTATTTGCCTGCATCAGATTCTTTAACAAGAATTCCGCTAAACATTGAGATAAGTAATTGTTTCAGCACTTCAATTTCTTTCAGGGCCTCCTGATACATGATGACGTCCCCACTCAATTTTTTCTCAAGAGCGATAAACTCCTCGTTCACAGGGATTTTCTTTCCCTCCCAAGTTCTCGTCAATTGTTTCATGTCATGTAACTTGGCTTCAGTCTGTTTTTCCAATTTTTTTATAGCGTCAGCCCTTTGAGCTGTTTCGTAAATAAGTTGTTGCAGGGTTTTTGCCTGTTTTCCAATTTCGTCTATTTTCTTCTTCAAATCGTTTGTGGTGTATCTGGCCTCGCTTTCCCCGGTCGAGGCCCTTGCAGGTCCAGGTTTTCCGTTTGCCGCTACAACAGACGCTGTCAGCATGACGGGGCCAAAGCGGTGTTCATCAGACGAGCCTTGAGACTGGAGATTCGCATGACCTGAAACATTCTGAGCGTGCGCATGCGGCTTTTCTTCAACAGTCCTGAAAACCGGATATTGCCTACCGGACTGATACAGCCTTTTCTGTATGGAAAATCGCAGATTCATGACCTGTTCTGACAAGTCTTGTGCTCTGACCATGGCGTTTTCGAACGCTTCAAGTTTGTTGCCTGCGCCCTGGGTTAATTTGTGCAACTCTACTTGCAACTGTTGAGCTAAGACGTTCACTGCGCGCATGTCCACAAAAATCTGGAGCATTTAACCATTC
>CAYNZA010000077.1:0-14223 GCA_964401595.1 uncultured Desulfomonile sp. | reverse complement strand
ACGCCGCCGTCCAGGGACATCAAGACCTGGTTAAGATTTTTCTGGAAAAAGGGGCCGAGCCTAACATGAGAGACAACGAGGGCTGGACCGCGCTGATGCTGGCGGCCAACAACGGTCATCTGGAAATAGTCAAAAATCTGGTGGACAACAAGGCCGACTTATCACTAAAAAACATGGATGGCTGGTCGGCGCTAATGCTGGCTACAAACGCAGAGCACAAAGGAATAATAGAGTTATTAAAAAACAAAGGCGCCAGGGAATGATTTTTTGATCCTGGAAAACACGGCTCCTTCATTCTGAGTGATGTTATTGTTGCCTGGAATCAACAACTATCTCGTTTCTCACCCATACTGCCTCACTATATCTGTTCAAGCGCTTTTTTGTCTCATAGTCGTGGCGGTCTTTTGTCAGCAAGAGTTCCTCGGGATGAATTTTCTCCCATTTCCTGTTTTTCTCTTTGGAGTCCTGCTCGATTTTTTCCCTGAAATTTTCCATCGGCCGGATTTCAACGTGGTAAATGGCGTAGGAGTTCTTTTCGCGGCAGATATAGTAGATGGTCCCATTGTCGGTTATCTTGATTGAAACAACCTTTCCGGTAGTGGGAACCTTGGTGTAGATATTCTCAAATCGGACTGCGCCGAATTCAGAAAGAGCATTTTCGGCCAGTCCGAATTCAGCTGATCCGCTGGAAATAAACACTGTCATAAAAATCAGGCATGATATAAATGCAAATGGTAGCGTTTTCATGTGGATGCAACTCCTTCGGGCCTGATGGATGCGGCTTCTGGATTCCAGGTTTTCCACCAGCTTTGAGATAGCGTCTCTGATTCTGGATGCGCTCTTTCTGTAACAGTCATCGTGACTCGATAGAGAATAATTGTTTCGGAGTCAACCCAATTTTCGGATTTTTCGAAACAAGTCTCCTGGAGTTTTTGCCGCTCAGGCTTTTGTCAACGGCTTCACATTTTTTTCTTTCAAGGAACAGTTTTAAAAAGTACAATAATTTTATTCATTAAGTTATTCCGGACCAAGGCAGGAGTTCCGGGATTATTTACAGCACAAATCGCACGTAATTTTCACAGCAGGGACCAATAAAACACAATTCATCCAACGACCAACTCAGCTTTCCGCATCCGGCTCAAAAGGTGGATCAAGTGAGCATCCTGACCAACTCTGACCTGCAATTCAAATCGATAGCGCTTTCGGCTTTTGAAGCCATAATAATTGCTGACAGGAACAGCGACATTATTTTCTGGAACAAGGCGGCGGAAAATGTTTTCGGTTATTCCGAAGCAGAAGCGCTGACGATGAATTTGGTCCAGATAATGCCAGAAAGATTCCGTAAGCTTCATTTGGCCGGTATGAATCGGTACATGGAGACAGGGGAATCAGTTGTGGTCGGAATGCTGCTGGAGTTGTCAGGATTACACAAGAATGGTTCAGAGTTTCCCATCGAGCTTTCCATATCTACCTGGAAAAGTGGGGAGGAAACTTTTTTTGCCGGAGTAATCAGAGACATTACTCAGCGAAAAAAGACAGAGAACGAACTGGAGAACACGAGGCGCGACCTTGAAAAACGTGTTGAAGAGAGGACCGGTGATCTACTTTCGATTAACCAAGAGCTAAAAAAGCAAATCGATCAGAGAGAGTCAGTGGAGCGCGCTCTACGTGAGAGCAACAAGCAATACAGAAATGTAGTGGACAACCTCAAGGACGTAGTATTCCAGACAGACATTGCCGGTTTCTGGACCTTCCTGAACCCCGCATGGGAAGAGGTCACCGGCTTTAGCATCCAGGAGAGTTTAGGGCGCAGTTTTCTGGATTATGTGTATCCGGCTGATCGTGAAAAGAACCTGAAACTTTTCGAACCGCTTGTCGCAAGACTTAAAGATTATTGCAGACACGAAATCCGTTACCTTCATCGTACCAAGGGTCACTGCTGGCTAGAGGTGTTTGCAAGGTTGACTCTTGATGATGACGGACAGGTCATAGGGACTTCTGGGACGCTGAGGGATTTAACGGACAGGATAAATACACAGGATAAATTGAGAAAACTCTCCCGTGCGGTCGAACAGAGTCCCAATGTGGTCATGATAACTGATCTGCAAGGAAAGATTGAATACGTAAACCCAAAATTTAGCCAGGTTACGGGCCACAGCTTTGCGGAAGTTTCCGGAAAAACCATTGATCAGATGGACGCATCCTACGAGAATGAAAACTCGCTCATAAAACAAATCATGGACTCGGGTTCCGAATGGAGCGGAGAATTATACAGAAAGCCTTTAGAGAATGACGAGCCATACTGGGAACTGGCGTCATTTAGCCCTATCAAAATGGCTGATGGTTCGATCTCGAACTGGCTTAAAATAAGTCAGGACATCACGGACCGCAAAAGAGCGGAAGAAGATCTGCTGAACAGCAACAAGCTCTTAAGCGCATTGACACGGGCTCAGAACAGATATTTTTTCAAACCCAACCCTCGCCAGCTTTTTGAAGAATTGCTAAACGCGTTGCTGGAATTGACGAAGAGCGAATACGGCTTCATCGGAGAAATCATCCGCGATTCAAATGAACAGCCATATCTCAAGACATTTGCAGTGACCAATATAGCGTGGAATGAAACCACTCGGGCTTTCTACGATAAATACTCCAATGAAGGTCTGGAATTTCGCAATTTGAACACGCTGTTTGGTCGTGTCATCACGACGGAAAAACCGGTAATATCGAATGATCCTTCGAATGATCCCAGAAGAGGTGGGTTGCCTGAAGGACATCCGGAACTGAGGGCTTTCCTTGGTTTGCCTTTTCATGCTGCCGACGTTTTTGTGGGAATGATAGGCATCGCAAACAGGCCCGGTGGTTACGATCATAATGTAATAGAATTCCTGAACCCTTATCTTGCAACTTGCGCAAGTATCATTCAGGCCTACCGAAATGATCAGAGAAGAAGGATTGCAGAGGAGCAGGTTGTAAAAAGCGAACACAGAATCCGCTCGATAGTGGAAAATGTTGTAGACGCCATCATAACCATAAATGAGAAGGGACTCGTTCAGACATTCAATCCTGCCGCAGAGAGAATTTTCGGATATGGCGCAAATGAAATTATCGGCAACAACATCAAAATCATAGTTCCATCACCGCATAAAGACCTCCATGATGGATACATACGCAGATACCTGGAAACGGGGGAATATCGAATCATAGGAAAGACCAGGGAACTTTTCGGACTTCGAAAAGATAACTCGCTTTTTCCCATAGAAATTTCAGTCAGTGAAATGAAGCTTGGCAATGAGATAGCATTCATAGGCATCATCAGGGATATCTCGCAGCGCAAGCTAATTGAATCCGAGCTTATTAAAGCCCGAGAGGACGCTGAAAAAGCCAACAGTGCCAAGAGCGATTTTCTGGCTGTCATGAGTCATGAAATCAGAACGCCGATGAATGGTATTTTAGGGATGACTCAACTAGCTTTGGATACAGAGTTGACCCAAGAGCAAAGGGACCACATGAACCTGGTGCTCTATGCGGCCGAATCCCTTCTCTCGATTATAAATGACATCCTGGATTTTTCAAAAATAGAGGCCGGAAAACTGGACCTCGATTTTAGCGATTTCCACCTTCGCGATCGTCTTGAAGAAATCATCCAATCGATGGCTGTAAGGGCCGGACAGAAAAAACTCGAACTTGTGCTGGCAATTTCAGAAGATGTTCCTGAAATAGTCACGGGAGATATCGGACGTCTGCGTCAGATACTCGTTAATCTGATAGGAAACGCCATAAAATTCACGGAAACGGGTGAGATTCTGGTCAAAGTGGGCGTGACCTCCAAAATAGACGACCAGGTGGAGTTGCAATTCGACATAACAGACACTGGAATAGGAATACCGGCAGAAAAAACAAAGGTCATTTTCAATCCGTTTACCCAGGTTGACTCGTCTACCACCCGTAAATACGGCGGGACGGGTCTAGGTCTTGCAATTACAACCCAGTTGGTGGATTTGATGCAAGGCAAGATATGGGTAGAGAGCCGACTCGGTGAGGGTAGCCAATTCCATTTTACTTGTAAGATGGGAACCAGGCCCGCTGAATCAAGCCCATCCCTGAATGAATATTTGAACGCCATCAAGCAAGTGAGAATTCTTGTGGTTGATGACAATGATACTAACAGGATGATTCTTGAAAAAATGCTCACCAAGTGGGGCATGCTTCCACAAACTGCTAATTCCGCCCTGGCTGCCCTGGATATTCTGAATTCCTCAATTCACGATGATCAACAGTTCAAGATGGCATTGATCGACGTAATGATGCCGGAGATGGATGGATTTGAATTGACCGACATCATACGCAGGAATAGCCAATGGTCGGACCTCAAGATTGCAATAATGTCCTCGGCCAATCCCGCGGGATCGTGTGAAAGATGTCAGGAGCTGAGAGTTCAGGCTTACTTACGAAAGCCATTGATATCAAATGACCTATTGAATTCCATAGCAATGGCCCTCAAACCGCGTGAATTTTCCGTAGAAAAAACCTCCAGCCCGGTCAGTGTGGAGAACCTTGTTCCGATTAAATCTTTGAAAATATTGCTGGCAGAGGACAATCTGGTTAACCAGAAACTTGCCACCCTCATTTTACAGAAAAAGGGGCATTCTGTGGTTATCGCCGGAAATGGACTGGAAGCTTTGGAAAAAATCGGCTCAGACGAGTTTGATCTCGTTCTGATGGACGTGCAGATGCCGGAAATGGACGGCCTCGAGGCTACCAGGTTGATTAGAGGCATGGAAAACACCAGTCTTAGAAATATTCCCATAATTGCCATGACTGCCCACGCGGTAAAAGGAGACGAAGAAATGTGTCTGGAAGCCGGAATGGACGCCTACGTCTCCAAACCCATCTCAAGAAATCAACTTTTTCAGACGATTCAGAATGTGATGGAAATCAAACACTCCATTGAATAACCAGCGCCTTTTCATTCAGATTCGGAATTAAAAGAACAAAAAATCGGCAAAGGGCCTGAATCAGAGCTAATCCGCGTTAGAAACATTTTTAACTTTTGGGCTTTCAAAATACAGTTTTACGCAAACTGTTCGAAACATAAATTTTCCTGGAGTGACCAATCAAGAACGGGATTAGGGACCGGTATTTTCTTATTGGACTCTGAAGCTACTTTGAAGTATGCTATCCGGATTATTTGAGAAAGGATTAATCCATGAAAAAAACAGGTATGGTTTTCGGTTGTTTAATTACTTTGATAGTTTTTACTGCGTGTTTATCGACAGCCAGTGTCAGTTGGGCTCAGTCCGCCAAGTTTGCCCAAATTAATCTTACCGATGTTTCATCCAAGTCCAACAAGGTCAAACTGGCTGTGGAGCAATTGCTCAAAATGCAGACTGCAGCGTCTCCCAAAATGGAGACTCTCACAACCGAAGCCAAAAAGCTCGAAGCAGACCTTGAAAAAGGTAAAGATACACTGAAACCAGCCGAGAAGGAAAAGCTTGAAAATGATCTGACGCAGAAATATCAGGAAATGCAGTCAGAACAACAGGCAGTGAGAAGTAAGCTGGCTGTTCAGCAACAAGTGATTCAGACAGCTATAATGAATCAGATTCAGCAGATCATAGATAAAGTGGCCAAAGATGAAGGCTACAGCGCAGTGTTTCTCAAAGAGACAATGATTTATTCATCGGGTATGCCAGACCTTACCGAGACGGTTATTAAAGCTCTTGACGCTGCTCCTGCACTGGATCTTGGCGCAAAGTAGCAATTCTTACGGACGTGGATAGAATCGAAAACTGTAGCTGCGTATGACACTGAGCCGGCTTGTGGGCCGGCTTGGTAAACAAATGACATGATCAGGACATTTCAGGATCTGAAAACTGTTTAATCCGTCTTTACAAGCTCTTGACTCGCCTACCGTCAAATAAAATGCTTTTAGACGAAATCAGTTTCTCATTGTTGTGGGAAATATGCGTTCCATGTAAAATCCTCCAATCTGAAAGCACTCGAATCAACAAACAGACCAAAACGCTGCAGAGAAATTGGATCGGGGTTTGAATCATTGAGAGAAATTCGTTTGCTGGACACGGGCTCATTGTCTGCTGCTGAAAATATGGCGTTGGACACGATCATCCTGGAGGAGGTAGCTTACGGAAATTCCCCTGCTACTTTCAGGTTCCTGCAATTTAAACCAGATGCTGCTCTGGTTGGGTACAACCAGGATGTGGAACTGGAAATACGTCGGGATTTTTGCAGGGACAACGGTATTGATATTAATCGCAGGATTACAGGCGGCGGCGGGATTTTGTTCCAGGAATCAGGTCTGGGGTGGGAGTTTTTCGGCCGACCAGGCTCATATCCTTTTACTGGCAGCTTTGAATCCATCCTGGTGAGGATCTGTTCAATAGCTGCAGAGGGGATATCCAGTCTTGGTGTTGAGGCAAAGTTCAGGCCACGCAACGACATCGAAATTAATGGCAGAAAAATATCAGGCACCGGGGGAGTCGCAATCTCCGGAGCGATGATGTTTCAAGGCACTATTCTCATAAAGAATGAAATAGACAGATTTTTAAAGGCGCTCAGGGTTCCGGTTGAAAAGCTGAAAAAGAGAGAAATAGAATCCCTTATGGATAGGATATGTTTTCTCAATGATCTCATAGATCCTGCTCCATCGCTTTCCACCGTCAAGAATGCCCTGACTGAATCGTTCAGGAACCGGTTGGGAATCACCCTTTCGGTTGCTGGCCTTACACACAGAGAAGAAGAACGTCTTGAAAATGAATCATCGTATTATCAAAGTAATGAATGGATAAATTCAAAATCCAGACCTGCCCAAGAATCCGACCCGGCCAGATCAATAAAACAAACCACCGGGGGAACCTTCAGGACTCACCTTTGGCTTTCTGCAGGCGCTAAAAGGATTCAGCGGGCTCTCATAGTCGGAGACTTTTTCGCCATACCCTCAAGACTTTCCAGTGATCTGGAAGCAAGTCTAGTGGGTCTCAGAGCCGATCCGCAGACAATTTATCAGGCAGTGATGGGTTTTTTCGATACCTATGACGGACGAGTCCTGGATGTTGAGCCGGCTGAGATAGCTCTGGCAATATCTGAAGCGGCTCGAAGGCTAAAAATAGTCAATGGTCAAATGAGCCTTCGTGACGCTAACGAGCTTTTTTTTGTGAATATTAAGCCGGAAGAAATGGACGAGAGTACCCCCAGGTGGCTACTGCTTCCCTATTGCTCAAAAAATATCGATTGCCAGTATCGTGACGTTCCTGGTTGCTCTGAGTGTGGGGAATGTGAAATTGGAACATGTTATGAAATTGCGAGGGAATTCAAACTCGAGCCGTTGACGGTGCAAAGTTTTGAACACCTCATGGATACCATACAATCCAAATGCGCCGGTAAAAATGGTATCTACGTGGGTTCCTGCTGTGAGGCTTTTTTTGCCAAACATCAGGCTGAAATGGCTCAGATTGACGCATCCGGTGTGCTCATAAATCTTGATTCCACAACCTGCTACGATTTAGGAAAAGGCTCTCAGGCATATAAAGGGCGATTCGACAACAAGACTTTTTTAAACATGGATCTGATACAAAAGACACTCAGGCGTCTAAATGCTTCAGAATAGGACAAAATACGATGTAATTGTTGTCGGGGCCGGCCCGGCCGGTTCCGTGGCTGCATCTGTAGTCGCCAGGCATGGGTTGAGTGTCTTGTTAATCGACAAGAAGCAACGCATTGGAGAGAAACCTCACTGCGGAGAGTTCATACCCAGAAAGCTATTAAGCCAATTTCAAATCAATCCTAAAATCATTGACCAGTCAGTAGATTCGATGGAAACGGTCATAATCCGGGAGGATGCCGACACAAAAAACTCAGAAATTGGTGAAAGTGTTGTAACCAGGTCAGAAGGGCTGATGATTGACAGGCAAAGCCTGGACATGAGCCTGGCCAGGCAGGCTGCTGCAAACGGCGCTATTGTTCTGAGTGATACCAGATTGTTGAAGTTGGCCAATCAAAAATTACTCTTCAGGCATAGGGGTAAGGAAATAGAAGCAGAGTCCACCGTGGTGATAGGCGCTGACGGTTCAAATTCGGTGGTGGGGAAGGCATTGTCATCCTGGAGGCCGGAATTTCTTTTGGGAATTCAGTACCAGGTTCCTTTGGCAAAAGAATTGGAAAGGACCATCGTATTTTTCCACAAATCCATAACATACGGTTACGGATGGCTTTTCCCTAAAGGTATTACGGCAAATTTGGGTATTGGTGTGCTTCCAAATCAGCATGGTCGTCCTTTTGAGCTTTTGGAATTTTTTCTGGGAATGTTCAGGAACCTGGGTCTAGTGACACCGGGAATTCTGTCAAGTTCGAGAGGTCTTATACCCGTTTCGGGAATGAGGCCCGAACTGGTCAGGGGGAATGTGGCCCTAGTTGGGGACGCTGCCGGTTTGACCCATCCCATAACCGGAGCCGGAGCGCCTCAGGCCATGGTGTCCGGAGAAATAGCCGGGATGGCTGCAGTTGAGGCCGTGAGAAATGGTGACATTAGTTATTTGTCAGGCTATCAATCCGAAATAAGAGGTCTTTATTCCGGAGTTCTTGATCACGCCGGCTCCAAAAGAAAATTGATGATAGAAAAGTGGCCTGCCTACGACATGAAATCCATATGTTCTCAAACCTGGATCGCTTATGAAGGCTACAGAAAACGTGTCCGAAACATTTAACATCGATGCGGATCAATTTGCTGAATCGTGGAATTTGTCCCGTTCGAATCACGGCTCCACTCTGACTGTTTACTCTCCGGGAATGTTTGTTTACAACGGTATTCGGGGTAAATACCAAGCTGTTTCGATAACTACGAGAAACTGTTCGTTGAGCTGCGAGCATTGCAAAGGCGTTTTGTTGCAATCCATGCCGGAATTGAACTCTCCGGACGCATTGTTAAACTTCGCACTAAATGCCCAGAAACGCGGTGATACAGGAATCCTATTGACAGGCGGGTGTGATGAAAATGGATTTTTACCATGGAAGCGTTTCATCGGCGCTATTCTGGAAATAAAGAAACGGACCAGTTTGAAGGTGTCGATCCACCCTGGTCAGGTTGATAAAAAAACAGCTTTGGATCTCAAGACAGCGGGAGTTGACCAGGCTCTGGTTGATGTCATAGGCTCGGAAAAAACCGCGCAGGATGTTTATCATTTAAAAGGTGGTGTTGATTCTGTTTTAAAGACTATGGATGCGCTGAGCCACGCCGAAATAGAAATGGCGCCACATATTATAATGGGTCTTCACTTTGGAGAGATTTTAGGCGAATATCAGGCGCTGGAAATCATGAAAAATTATCATATCAAAAAATATGTTGTGGTAGTGTTAAATCCACTAAAACAAACTCCCATGGAAAACGTTGTTCCACCGCCTCCTGAGGAAATAGGCAGGTTTCTGGTTAAAGCGCGTCGTGAAATGCCTCAATCGCTGGCCTCGCTTGGGTGCGCAAGACCTCGTGGAAAATACCGGCTTGCCGTGGATATGCTTGCCGTGAAAGCCGGAGTAAATTCCATCGCGCTGGCTTCAGACAAGGCAGTGGAATTGGCGCTAAACATGGGACTTGAAGTGAAATACGAGAGTTCATGCTGTTCGGTCAACTAAGAACCCGGCAACATGATTTTACGACGGATTTTCTTGTCACTTAAAGAATCAAAGACTGAGGGAAAACGATGAATTCGGTTTCATCAAAAATCTGGAATGAACAGATCGACCAAAGCCCGGAATACGTCAGACTATCGTTGGCCGCTGCCATGACTCTGAAATTCGAGGGTGGCTGGTTTTATCGAAATGCCCGCCTGGGGTGCATCAATCTGCTGTTGACATACAAGGACGGTTGCAGGGCCAACTGTTCATTCTGCGGATTGGCTGGAGAAAAGGAACAGGTGAAAAATGGCGGAAGTTTCATCAGGGTTCCGTGGAAAACTTACAGAACGGATGATGTGGTAGAAGCCATTAAAAATACTCCTGAAAGGGTCAGTCGGGTATGTATCTCCATGGTGACTCACCCTAACAGTGTAAGAGATTCGCTTCATGTATGTGAAAAAGTGGTTTCCAATACGAACAAAATGGTTTCACTTCTGATTTCGCCAACAGTGCTCAAAAAAAATGACCTTAAAAATCTGAAAGCATCGGGAGCGGATAGAATTGGAGTGGCTGTAGACTGCGCCACTGAGGCTTTATTCGATAAACTTAGAGGTAAAGGCGTAGGCGGGCCGCACAAATGGAACACCTACTGGAAGGTTTACGAAGAGAGTCTGGATGTTTTTGGGGTAGGTAAGTCCGGAGTCCATCTGATTTGTGGTTTGGGTGAAACGGAAAGGGAGTTGGTTCAAACCATCGACAAAGCCCATGGTATGGGTGGCTTTACCCATCTTTTTTCTTTTTTCCCCGAAAAAGGATCGCTCATGGAATCAGCACAGTCCCCCCCGATTGAAGTCTACCGGAGAATACAGTTGGCAAGATGGCTGATCGATAATGATAAGTCCTCATTTGATAAAATGACTTTTGACCATTCCGGGAAAATTATAGACTTTGCTTGTGATGATCACCAACTTGATGAAATTATCAACACCGGTGAGCCTTTCGAAACATCCGGATGTCCGGGATTCGACGGAAGGACAGCCTGTAACAGACCTTACGGTAATGAAAAACCAGGCAAGGACATCAGAAACTTTCCATTCAGGTTGGAAGTCGAAGATATCCGGAAGGCAAAAAATGAACTGGGTCGATGAAATTTGTTACAAAGCTTGAAAACAAAAACGAGCCTGCGAAATGAGGCTCGTTTTCAAATTCTGCGCCTGATGTGCGTAGTGTCTAAGGTTGAAAAAGTTTTATGCTTATCCCGTTCGGATCATTAAGAGACGCATAGTTTACACCGTCTCTCTGACCGTCTTTCTCCACAAATCGAAGCCCTTTTTTCTGAAGTTCACGAACCGATTCGGATAAGTCACTGACTTTAAAGCTCATTCCTGACACGCCGCCAGACAGTTCCGACTTGCTGACATAACGGTTGTGAAGAATGTCAAGCTTGTAGGGTGTTCCTTCTTTTTCCATCGAAAAGACATCCAATCCTTTCGAAAGACCTTCTGAGGAACGGAACCCCAATTTCTTATAGAATGTTATCGTCTCTTCCGGGTTGGCTGTGTATATCCCTATCGTCAGAGGATACTCATCTACCGTTGATTTAATATAACTGGATGATTCCGCTTCGGTGTTGTAGGCCACTAAAACCGCGAAAACAACCAGAAACATGATAGAGCAAGTGAAACCCAGAAACAGACGTCTAACATGGCCTGTCGGCAAGCTCATTGCCCCTTTAACCTCCTTGATTTAAACCAAACTAAAATAAATAATCAGCATCCTTTCGTTTGAAAGGCAAGCAAACCATACACAAAAAGCATTATAAAATCAAGAATAAAATGTAAACATATTGATTTGTTAAGCAGCCCAATATTGTTATGGTTAATAATTGCGATAAGAATTTTAAAAAAGATTGGAAAATACTAATTCTATTGGAAAATCAGGAGATAATAATCGAGTCATGGCCATATTTACTTCTGGGTCCCTTAAAATTTCGCTGATGTCCGCGTTTTTCGTTTTGTCCTGATCCAGCAACTGATGATTGGCCAACGGAATGTCCGGTTCCAGTCCTTTACCCTCAATGTCGCGTCCATCCGAAGTGAAGTAATGGGCCGTAGTAAGCCTCAAAGCCATTGATCCCGGCAAAGGGAAAATATTCTGAACAGATGCTTTCCCGAAGCTGCGTTCTCCCATTACCAAAACTTTTGAATTTGCCAACAAAGCTCCGGTAAGAACTTCGGAAGCGCTGGCGGATCCTTTGTTTATGAGGATGACAATTGGCATGTCAGAAAATGGACCATCCGCTTTTACACTGAATACGCGGCTGAACCTTGTGTCTTTTCCCTGAAGTGATGTTATCACCCCTGTTTTTACAAATAGCTCCGCGACACGGATGGCCTCGGTAAACAAACCACCCGGATTATCCCGGAGATCCAGAATCAGACCCGATAACTGTCCTTCAGAACTCTGCAGCAGCGATTTTAGAGCCTTTTCCACTTCCACCCGCGTTGTGTTCTGGAAGTTTATGATCCTTATGTAGCCGATGCCGTGATTCAAAATGGTATATTTTACGGGTGCAGCCTGAATAATCTTTCTTCGCATTTCCAGATTTCTGATTTTACCCGACAATTGATCCATGACTTTGATGCGGATGAGAGATCCTGACGGACCGCGAACAAGGCCTAGCGACTCATTCAGGGGCAATCCCTGCAACGTCTTGCCGCCAATGGCAAGAATAATGTCTCCAGATTTTATGCCTGCCTCATGAGCCGGAGATCCTTCAATTGAGGAAATGACTACATATGTGCCATTTTTCGAAGCCACTACCATCCCTATTCCTCCGAACTTTCCTTCTGCGCTGATCTTGAGTTCATTGATCATTTTGGAGTCAAGTATGGAGGAATACTGATCCAGGTCCCTGAGAATTATCTCCAGCGCCATCAGGGTTACCTGCTGTTCTTTCATCTTGCATCGTTTGGCAATTTTGGACAAAATTGCAGCGAAACAGGCCTCAGGGGTGTCGGAACATTGATCGAAAGCCGGAATCTTCTCGGCGCAAAGTGGATCCAGAGAAAAAGTAAGTTTTTCGACAGTCTGTTTGAGTATATGTTTCTTGGGAAAATTAGATACATAGTGGTTTTGAATCAGCCTCATGACCTCATCAAACAGTTTGATTCCGACAGGTCCCAAATCATCATCATCAACAACGTTAGTTCGAGAATTGCGATCCGTCTCGGAAATGTTGAAAGTAGACGCAACACTCCCGGTGTTGTTTGAATTCTGGTCCGAGGCGCCATTCAAACCAAAACACAACACCGGCGTTACCAACAGTAGTATTAGCGCTGCATTCAATACGCTGCAAAAAGTTTTTCCTTTTGAGAGCAGAATCAAACATCACCCCTTACAATAGGACAGGCAATGGCAACATTCGAGGGCATTTGTCAGAGGATGCACAAAATAATGTTGTGATCGCTCTCGCTCATCATGTTCAGATTATCTTGAAAGTCTCTCCGGCGCCGGGAAATTTTACCACATCGCCCAATTCACGTCTAAGGAAGCATGTTGCCTCAAAACCTGAACAATGTATGGGAGCTATGAAATCACAATTGATGTCTTTGAGAAAGTCCCGTGTTTTTATAAGTCTCCGGGAGTCGGCGTTGATAAGATGAAGCCCTCCGAGAACGCCATTTATTATGCTGTTTCCCGTAATTTTCATACAGTGCCGTATGGTATTGATTATCCCTGAATGACAGCATCCTGTCACTATGAATATTCCTTGAAGACCCAGGTCAACAACCAACGCCATGTCATCCTCAAATTTATCCAGCGTCAAACCTGAACCGGAAGACCTCAGAAAAGTGTGATTAGTTTCGCAATGTTCTACTTTAGGAATGGGGCCACTCACCAACAACTTTTCAAGAATTTGAAATGGTCCATCAATCGCCCTGTACACCCCTCCGTGACTCAACACATCCTCAGGTGTCAATCGAGCCCCGATCTGCTTTAGGTCCTGGCTGTTATTGAAGCGATCGTCCCAGGCAAATGGTGACGCCAGAACCTGAACATCGCCATTACTCCGGTCCAGCAACTCCAACAGGCCGCCCGTGTGATCATAATGTCCGTGACTCAGAATTACAGTGGATATTTCAGGAATCTTCACGCTCAATGAATCGAGATTCAACAACAGGATTTCCGAAGTTTGACCGGCATCCCACAATATTTTCCTTTTCTGATTGTCTTCCTCTATATCGATGAGCAAACTTAGTCCGTGTTCACCCTTCATTCCGGATCTGGAGACAAAATTGTTTACAACTATGGTCACAGAAAGGCTTGTAATCATTTCAGGTTTCCTCAAAAAAAGCCGGATTCTTCGTTCAATAGTATGAGGATCATCAGACTAGCTGAAGTCCATACCGTAAGAGTAAAAACTCACTCTCGTCCCGGCCGCCAGTTTATCGACACCCTCCGGTATTTTAACAATGGCTTTTGTCTTACCCATTACGCTCAGTCTTCTAGTACGCATTTCCAATGGCTTGAGACAATACTCACCATCAACAATGCTTAAATCACAATGTACAAATTGAGTCCAATCGATCTGGTCGA